>CAZVVD010000038.1:0-26312 GCA_964630555.1 uncultured Verrucomicrobiota bacterium
CGCGGCTACACGCCCGAGGTCCTGGGCTGCCCGGTGCTTTCCGCCGGCGGCCCCTACGATTCACATTGGGCGTCCCGTAAAACGGGTTGGCCGGATTTGCCCGCGATCGACGTCTTTGGCGCGATCTGGGACGCGCCCTGCCTGGTCAACCTGTCGCACGTCAAGGGGCACGGGAACTGCGGCTACGGCGGCGCCTGCAAGAATATCGCCATGGGTTGCGTGGCGCCCGCCACGCGCTCGAAAATGCACGCCCTGGGCGGACGGATCGCCTGGGACCGCGAGCGCTGCAACGCCTGCGGCCTGTGCGTCAGGGTCTGCGATACCGGCGCGATCTCGCTGAGCCCCAAGACGAAAACGGTGTCGGTCTTTCACCACGACTGCCGTTTCTGCGGCCATTGCGTCAACGCCTGCCCGCGCAAGGCCCTCTCGGTCCTCGAACGGGACGGGTTCCGCAGCTTCCAGGACGGCATGGCGGTGGCGACCAAGACTATCTTGGATTCCTTCGATCCGGCCCGGGTGCTGCATATCAACGTCCTGACCCAGATCACCATGTACTGCGATTGCTGGGGGTTCAGCGGCCCCGGGATTGTGCCGGATATCGGCGTGATGGCCTCGCACGACATGGTGGCGCTGGAGACGGCCTCGCTGAGGGCCATCCGGCGCGAGAACTTCATCCGCGGCACGCTGATCGGCAAGCGCAAGCTGGGGCCGGGCCGGCACCTGCTGGAGCAGATCCACGGCAAGGATCCCTTTATCCAGTTGAAGGCCCTCGAACGCCGCGGGGTGGGGCAGTCCCGGCACAAGTTGATCGAGGTGCCGTGAGGGGCGGGGAGTGGAATCGGCAGGGGCGTCGCTTAACCCGCGGACCTTCGCGTGGATAGAGTCGGGAGGATCGGGTTGCCATGAACGCAGCGTTTGAATATGCCGGCGACCTGGTCCGCAAGCGCGGGGTGATTTTCCAGCTCGCGCGCCAGGATTTCCACAACCGCTACGTGGGCTCGATGCTCGGGCTGGTCTGGACCTTCATTCAACCCCTGGTCATGGCCCTGATCCTTTGGGCCGTGTTCAGCCTGGCCTTCAAGGCCCATTCGGTCCGGGGGGTGCCGTTCGTGCTCTGGCTGCTGGCGGGACTGGCGGTCTGGAACTTTTTCGCCGAGGCGCTGACCCTGGCGACCGGCGTGTTCCAGGAATACGCGTTCCTGGTGAAGAAGGTAAAGTTCGGGATCGCGGTCCTGCCCCTGGTGAAAATTCTGTCCTCGCTGGCGGTCCACGGGATTTTCATGCTGATCGTCATGGGCATCCTGCTGGCTTACGGCATTCCGGCGTCCTGGGCCTGGCTGCAGATCCCGTATTACCTGCTGGCCCTGGCGGTCCTGCTGCAGGGGCTGGGCTGGATCACGGCCTCGCTCAACGTATTTGTGCGGGACGTGGGCTACATCGTGAACATCCTGCTCCAGTTCGGCTTCTGGCTGACGCCGATTTTCTGGGACCTCGGCATGATTCCGGAGCCCTACCAAAAACTCGTGGCCGTGCTGCGGCTGAATCCGCTCGCCTACGTGGTGGAGGGCTACCGCGCCAGCCTGCTGGGGGGCGCGCCCTTCTGGACCGACCCCGCCGGCGCGATCTGTTTCTGGGGCGTGGCCCTGGCCCTGCTGTGCGCGGGAGCCGTGATCTTCCGCCGCCTGAAACCCCACTTCGCCGACGTGCTCTGAGCGGTTGCGCCCGGGCGCGACAGCTCCTGGATCCGCGCTATGACCGCCTGCGTGATGGCGTCCGGGGTGGACGCCCCGGCGGTGAGGCCGACCGTGCGGGCGCCCTGCAGCCAGCGGGCCCGGAGCTCTCCCGGGCCCTGGATCCAGCGGGTGCGGGGATTGAGCGCCCGCGCGATCTCGTAGAGGCGGCGCGTGTTGGCGCTGGCCCGCGAGCCGATGACGATCATGGCCTCGCTGCGCCGCGGCAACGTTTTGATTTCCTCCTGCTTCATCCGCGTCGGCTTGCAGATCGTGTTGCGAAAAACGAGCCGGGGAATGGCGTCCTTCAGCGCCGCGACCACCGGCAGGACCTTGTCCAGGTTCTGGGTCGACTGCACGACCGCCGTGGCCCGGCGCAGGCGGCGCAAAGCCCCGCGGGGAATGCGCCCGGCGGGATCGATCACCAGCGCCGGGCGCCGGAGCTGGCCGACGATCCCCAGCACCTCGTCGTGCCGGCGGTCGCCGATGACGATGATCCGATCCCCCAGGCGCTCCCGGAGGCGGGCGATCCGGTGGATTTCGCGGACCATCGGGCAGGTGGCGTCCACGACCCGGTAGCCGCGCCGCCGGGCGCGGGCGATCAGGGCGCGGGCGGCGCCGTGGGCCCGGACCAGCAGGATGCCGCCCCGGCCGCGCCCCAGGCGCCGGAGTTTGCGGATGCCGGCGGCCTCCAGTTCGCGGATCACGCTCTCGTTGTGCACCAGGTCGCCCAGCATCCGGACCGGCCGCCGGCCCGCGGTCAGTTCCCGGGCGATCCGGATCGCCCGGCGCACGCCGAAACAGAATCCGGCCGAACGGGCCAGACGGATTTGAATGGGACAAGTCATGAACAAGGCCAATGATTGTACTGCAGAAAGCGTACCCCGCCCCATGCTTCCAAGTCGGCTCAATCCTTTTTCCGGCCGGTCGTACGCTTGTTGAGGACTTCCTGTGCTCGGCCCAGGAAGTGGATAGGCCCCGTGAAACGGGGCGCGCCATGGAAGGCCAAGGCGTAGGCGCCAACGCTGAGGTGCTCAACTCCAAGTTCGTTGAATAGCGCGAGCAGTTCTCTGAAGTCTCTTTGCATTTCCATGGCGCTGGTGACGGAGAAATTCAACGGCGCTGACCCGTTCTTCCGGCGGCCGGCGTAGCCAGAAGGCCAGATCATCATGCGGCGTTAAACTCCGCAAAATCCCTTTTGATTATTACCTTTTGAATCATTGCATAAATATATCATAGCATCGGTGCAAGTGAACCTTTTATTTCACCGATTTGTGAATGACATCATGAGGGCGGCTTGGTATGGTGCCGCCATGGAAAAGGTGTTTGTGGGATTCGGCTTTGGGGCCATCCAGGGCGGACTGTTCCTCTACGAGGCTTTCCGCTCCGGCCGCTTCGGCCGCTTCGTGGTGGCCGAGGTCGTGCCCGAACTGGTGGCCTCGATCCGGGCCGGCGGCGGGCGCTACCGGATCAACGTGGCGACCGCATCCGGCATCGAGCGCCACGAGATCGCCGGGGTCGAGATCTTCAATCCCCGCGTGGCCGAAGACCGGCAGGCCCTGGTCGAAGCCGTGGCCGGGGCCGACGAGATTGCCACGGCCCTGCCCAGCGTGAAGTTCTACGGGGCCGGCGAGGCCGGCTCGGTGGTGGAGGTCCTCGCCGAGGGGTTCCAGCGGCGGGCGCGCCGGTCCGATCCGCGGCGCACGATCATTTACACCGCCGAAAACCACAACCACGCGGCCGAGATCCTGGAGGCGAAGCTGGCCGCCCGCTGGGACCTGCCGCCGGCCGATTTGCAGGCCCGCCTCCAGTGCCTGAACACGGTCATCGGCAAGATGAGCGGGGTGGTCGCCGACGAGGAGCAGATTGCGCGCCAGGGCCTGGCGCGGCTGACCGGCGCCGCCGGGCGCTGCGTCCTCGTGGAGGCCTTCAACCGCATCCTGATCACCCGCATCCGCTGGCCTGATTTCCGGCGCGGCATTTCCGTTTTCGAGGAAAAGGACGATCTCCTCCCGTTCGAGGAGGCCAAGCTCTACGGCCACAACGCCACCCATGCTCTCCTGGGCTATCTCGCGCGGCTGAGGGGAATCGGCTTCATGGCCGATATCCGGGCGGATCCCGGCCTGCTGGCCCTCGGCCGGGCGGCGTTCATCGAGGAATCCGGCCGGGCCCTCTGCGCCCGCCGGCGCGGGGTGGATCCGCTCTTCACCGAAACCGGCTACCGGGACTACGCCGACGACCTGCTCGCACGGATGATGAACCCGTTCCTGCGCGACAGCGTCGAGCGCGTCGTGCGCGATCCGCGTCGCAAGCTGGGCTGGGATGACCGCCTCGTGGGCACGCTGCGCGTCGTGCTGCAAGAGGAGATCCCGCCCCGGCGCTACGCCCGGGGAGCGCGGGCCGCCCTGCGCATGCTCGAGGACACCGAGGGCGGAAGCCCGGACGCCCTGCTCGCTGAGGTCTGGGCGGAAGCCAACCCGCCGGAAGCGGAAAAGCGCCGGATCGCCGGGCTGATCCTGGACAGCCCGCTGGAATGATGACGGGCGGCGCCGCGGCAGCCAGGAAGCGGAAAGGGGGTTGAAGCTTTCGTCCTTTCATATTATATAGACTCTGCCCCGTGCTGCCTTCCGGGAGGGGGGGCATGCGTTTTTCACAACCAGAAAGGATGATCCCATGAACATCACGGCAACAAGGCAATACGGCCGGCAGGGATGGGTCCTCTCCAACGACCGGCTTTCCCTGTTTGTCATGGCCGGCGGAGGGCATATCGCGGACCTGCGGCTGGCGGGGAAAAGGACGGTCAATCCCTTCTGGGTGCCGGCCTGGAAAACGATGGAGCCCTGGGAGTACCGTGCGCGCGATGCCCGCAAATACGGGGCCAGACTGCTGGCCGCCATTTTCGGTCACAACCTCTGCCTGGGCGCCTTCGGCGACCCCTCGCCCGAGGAAGCCCGGGCCGGGCTGGGCTGCCACGGCGAGGCGCCCGTCGTGCGCTGGCGCTGCCTGAAAAAATCGGTCTCGGCCCGCCGCCTTGTCTTTGCCTGCGGCTGCGACCTGCCCATCGCGCGGATGCGCCTGGAGCGCACGCTGTCGCTGGAGCAGGGCTCGCCACTCGTCCGGGTCCGGGAGCGCCTCGTGAACCTGGGGCGTTGCGACGCGCCCTTCACCGCGTGCCAGCACGTCACCTTCGGCGCCCCGTTCGTCGAGCCCGGGGTGACGCGCTTCGACATGTCCGCCACCCGGGGCCACACGTTTCCGGGCGTGTTCGGCAATCCGCAGCGGCTCAAGTCGGACGCCGCCTTCGATTGGCCCCGCGGCCCGGGCGTCAAGGGACGGGTGGACCTGCGCACCATGGGCCAAGGCCGGAACAGCGACTTTTACACCAACCTGATGAATCCCAAGCGGGAATACGCCTGGTTCAGCGCGGTCAATCCCCGGCTGGGCCTGCTGGTGGCCTATGTCTGGCGGCGCGCCGATTACCCCTGGGTCGGGGTCTGGGAGGAAAGCCGCGCCCGCGCCTCCGCACCCTGGAACCGACGGACCCTGACGCGGGGCATGGAGTTTGCCAACAGCCCGTTTCCCGTCGGTTTGCGCAAGGCGGTGGACCGGGGAACTTTCCAGGGTCAGCCGACCTTCCGCTGGCTTCCCGCCCTGGAGAGCGTGACGACCGATTACGCCCTGTGGGCGGAATCCGTGGGGAACGCATGCCGGGGCGTGGCCGACATCACCCCGGCGCAGGGCGGGTTCAGGGTGGACCTGATCAAGTAGGGTGAATTCCCAGGTCGGTAGGGTTCAGGGTTCGAGGTTCAGGTAGGAGGGCAGCTGTCCATTAACCGCAGTTTGAAGCGTGACGCTGTTGCTTACTAAGCGCCCCGATTCAGCAAGACAGTAATGCGTTCGGTAAAAGCGAGTTCCCTCGCTTCACTCGGGATGACACGTTGCGGTCCTGTCATCCCGGGCTTGTCGAAGGATCTCTATTGCGAATACGTGTAAGTTGTACGTGTGGGAGGATGGCGATCTGCTTGACGGATGACAGACTGCAGTCGGATCACCTGCTGTGATTTTCCTGAACCCTGAACCCTGTCCCCTTCCCATGGCTACGCTTCCTCCCAAGTCCCTTGCCGCCAAAACCCGCCGTCTTGAGGCGCGCCTCCGACGCCTGGGGAGTGTCTTGGTCGCTTTTTCCGGGGGCGCGGATAGCACCTTCCTGGCCGCCACGGCGCACCGCCTGCTGGGCCGCCGTGTCCTGGCCGCCACGGTGCGCGGCCCGATCTTTCCGCGCTCGGAAACCCGGGAAGCGGCGCGGCTGGCGCGGCGGCTCGGGCTCCGTCAAGTGTGGATAGACGGCCGCCAGCTGGACGATCCGCACTTCCGCGCCAATCCCGCGGACCGCTGTTATGTCTGCAAGCGGGCAATTTTCCGGCGACTGGCGGCCCTGGCCCGCCGGCGTGGCCTGCGGGCCGTGGTGGACGGCAGCCAGGCCGACGACCGGCGGGATGTTCGCCCCGGCCGCCGCGCGGCCGCTGAATTCGGGATTATCAGCCCGCTTTGTGAGGCCGGCTTCACCCGGCGCGATATTCGGGCGGCGTCCGCGCGGCTGGGGTTGCCGACCGCCGACAAGCCGTCCCAGGCCTGCCTGGCCTCGCGCTTTCCCCATGGCGCCGGGATCACCCGGCGCGGGCTGGCCGCGGTGGAGCGGATGGAGGACGCCTTGCATGTCCTGGGATTCCGCCAGGTCCGCGTGCGGCATCACGGGACCCTGGCGCGCATCGAGGTGGAACCCGCCGAGCTGCCGCGGCTGTGTGCCGGGCCGGCCGCGGCGTGCATCCTGACGCTAGGCAAGCGCCTGGGATTCGTCTATATTGCCGCGGACCTGCAAGGCTACCGGACCGGCAGCATGAGCCGGGCGCCTTCGATATCGGCCCGGCGGACGGGAAAAGGCTGTCGCCGGAATGGGAAAGGATCAGCATGAAGCGCTGTCTATGGGCATTAATCGTTTTGGGGCTGGCCGGCGGCGCGCCGGCGGACACGGCCGGCCAGGTCCATCTCCTCTGCCAGGCCGCCGAGGCCGGCGACGCCGGACAGGTCAAGACCCTCCTGCTGGCGGATGCGTCCCTGGCCAACGCAAAGGGCGCCAACGGGTTCACGGCCCTGCATTGGGCGGCGGGCGCGGGCCACGCGGCCGTGGCCGCGCTCCTGCTGGCCCAGGGCGCCGATCCCAACGCCCGCGACGATTCCGGCGCCGCGCCCCTCCACCTGGCGGCGTTCAAGGGGCGCGACGCCGTGGTGGAGTTGCTGCTCGAGAAGGGTGCGGATCCAGGCGCCGTCAACTTGAAGCAGCGGACGCCGCTGCACGACGCCGCCGGGGCCGGGCAGATCCTTGCCGTGCGGATGCTGCTCCGGCGCGGGGCGTCCCGGGAGGCCAAGGACAGCGCCGGCATGACACCACTGATGCTGGCCGCCCAGTACGGCTGGCCGAAGGTCGTCGAGAAGCTGCTCTCCAAGGGCGCCGCCGTGGAAGCCCGGAATCAGCAGGAGGACACCGCCTTGCTCCTCGCGGCGCAATTCGGCCGCGACGAGGCGGCCGGCCTCCTGGTCCGCAAGGGGGCCGACGTCAACGCGCGCAATGCCCTGGGGCTGACCCCCCTGCACTATGCCGCCATCAAGGGCTCGACCGCGACCGCCAAGCTCCTGCTGGACAAGGGGGCCAGGCCGGACGCCGCCGACGCCAAGGGGCAAACGCCCCTGCAGTGGGCGGAACTCAAAGGGCGCCAGGCGGTCGCCGATCTACTTCGGGCGGCGGAACCCGAAAGCAAGCCGCGCTGATGCGCGCGGGTTTCGTTTCGTTGCCCCGCCGCGGGGCCTTGAACTGGCGGGGATCTCATCACCGGAAAAGCGAGGCGCGATGTATATCGGCGTGGATTATTATCCCGAACACTGGCCGCGCCGGCGTTGGGCGCGCGACGCCGCCCTGATGCGCCGGGCGGGCTTCAACATTGTCCGCCTGGCGGAGTTTTCCTGGGTCAACCTGGAGCCCGCCGAGGGCCAGTTCGAATTCGGCTGGCTGGACGAGGCCCTGCGGGTTCTCGCCAAGGAGGGCATCGCGGCGATCCTGGGAACGCCCACGGCGGTCATGCCCGCCTGGCTGGCGCGCCGGCACCCGGAAACCCTGGCCGTGGACAAGGACGGCCGGCGCCTGGTTTGGGGCGTGCGCAAGAACAACTGCTTCACGTCCGGCGCCTACCGCCTGCTCTCGGAGCGCATCACCGCGGCCATGGCGGACCATTACGCCGGGACCCCCAACGTCGTTGGCTGGCAGACCGACAACGAGTTCGGCGGGCCGCCCTGTTTCTGCCACGCGTGCGTGGAAACATTTCGCGATTGGCTGCGCGCGAAATACAAAACCCTCGACGCCCTGAACCGGGCCTGGGGCACGCATTTCTGGGGGCAGCGCTACGGCGCGTGGGGCGAGATCCTCGCCCCGGTCGAGCCCGGCGGCGCCAATCCCGGCCTGCTGCTCGACTGGCAGCGGTTCGGGTCCTGGCTCAATGTGCGCTTCCAGCGCGACCAGGTCCGCATCCTGCGCCGGAGCTGTCCCCGCCATTTCGTGACCCATAACTTCATGGGCACGTTCAGCGACCTGGATTACTACGAGCTGGCGGCCGACCTGGATTTCGTCAGCTGGGACAACTACCCGGTCTGGGGCCGGCCGTGCGTCCGCTACGAGGCCTCGTATTCGGCCGATATCATGCGCGGCTTGAAGAAGAAGAACTTCTGGATCATGGAGCAGTCGGCCGGGCCCGGGGGGTGGGGCTCCTTCAGCCGCAATCCCTGGCCGGGCGAGATCCGCAGCGTGGCCCTCCAGCAGGTGGCCCGCGGCGCCGACGCCACGGTCTGGTTTCGCTGGCGGACCTGCACGGCCGGCCGGGAGCAATACTGGCACGGGTTGCTGGGGCACGATGGCGTGCCCGGGCGCCGCTACCGGGAGGCGGCCCGCACCGCCGGCGACCTGCGGCGCCTGGAGCGCGCCCTGGCCGGCACGACGGTCCGGGCGGCGGTCGCCATGATCTACGATTTCGACAGCATCTGGGCGCTGCGCTTCCAGCCCGGATTCCCGAAGCAGGATTATCACAAGGCCCAGCGTCGCTTTTACGACGCCCTCTTCCGCGCCGGCCTGACCGTGGACATCCTCCGGCCCAGCGACGCGTTCGCATCTTACCGGGCGGTGTTCGCCCCGGCCTTGCACGTGCTGCCGGACGGCGTGGCCCGGTCGCTGAACGCTTATGTCCGGGCCGGCGGGATCCTGGTCGCCGACTGCCGGACCGGGGTCAAGGATGAAACCAATCTGTGCCACGAGCGCACCCTGCCCGGCCGGCTGCGTCCCGCCCTGGGGATCACGATTCCCGAGTATGAAGCCCTGGAGGACGGCATGGAATACACCGTCAGCGGCGCCGGCGGGTTCGGCGGACGCTACACGGCGGTCCATTATGCCGACTGGGTTCTGCCGGGCCGGGCCCAAGTCCTGGCCGGCTATGATACCTGGCACCTGCGCCCCTATGCCGCCCTGACCCGCCAGCGCTTCGGGAAGGGCGCCGGGTATTACGTCGGGACCGTGTTCAAGGAAGACGCCTTTTATGACGCCCTGGTCGCCGAGGTCGTCCGCCGCGCCGGCATCGTGCCGCCGCTGCGGCCGCCGGCGGGTGTGGAGGCCAGCCTGCGCGAGGGTGGCGGACGCCGCCTGCTGTTCCTGGTCAACCACACCGATGAGGAGCGCAGAGTGTCCGTTCCGGCCGGACGCCGGGAATTGCTCACGGGCGCCCGGTCCGCGGGGTCCCTGACCCTGGAGCCCAACGGCGCAGCCGTGCTGCGGCTCGCCTGAACGCCGGGCGGCAGGCCCCGGCTTCAAGGGGCGGACAGAACGCGCTGGGCGTCGCCTAACTTCACCTCGCCTTCGCCCCGGAAGGCGCCGCTCATGGCGTTGCTGGAAACGGTGGCCTCGAACGTGACGACCCAGCCTGCGTTCGTCCAATAGGTGAAGGTCAGGAACACCTTGGACCCGCTGATGGAGCCGGCGGCGTCGCCGCCGCGGTTGAGATTGTCGGCGAAGGTTCCGTGGATCGCGCCGCCTGCCTGGGTCAGAGTCCAGGCGACCTGGACGCGGTTTCCGGGCACATAGGCCGAAATCCAGGTTGCCGTGCGCCAGGCGCCGCTGACGTCGGCGGCCGGCGGCTCGTCATGGCTTTCTTCGCACCCGCTCAGAACAACGGCCAAGAGGGCGAGTCCTGCCAGGCGGCGCAGCCGCTGCGCCGCCTGCCCGCGGGAGGGCGATCGGATGTTTTCGACGGCCATGGCGGGCATTCTTACATTCTGAACGGCGGCCGTGCAAGGGCGATTCCCGGCGGGTGGGGCGGCGGCGTAAGCCGCCCTGGCCGTTCCGCCGCGCTGGCGTTGTCGCTTTGCGCTCGACAAGGCGATGAGCGGGACCTACTCTCTGATCGCGATCGCTTGGAAGGAGACCTATGACGGTTGTGGGTGTGATACCGGCGCGCTGGAACTCGACCCGCTTCCCGGGCAAGAGCCTGGCCAAGGTCGGCGGCAAGCCCCTTATCCAGTGGGTGCTGGAAGGCTGCCGCCGCGCGCGTCGGCTGGACGCGCTCATCGTGGCGACCGACGATGAACGCATCCGCCGGGCGGCCGAAGGCCTGGGCGCGCGCGTGGTCATGACCCGCTCCGACCACCCCTCGGGAACGGATCGGGTGGCGGAAGCAGCGCGAAGCCTCTCCGCCGACGTGGTGGCGAACATCCAGGGAGACGAGCCGCTGATCGATCCGGCCTTGATCGACCGGCTGGTGGAGGTCCTGTCGGCGGAGCCCCGCTGGGAGATGGCCACGGCGGCGGCGCCGCTGATGGCCGGCGCCGAGAGCCCCTCGATCTGCAAGGTCGTGTTTGACCGCGACGGGCGCGCCCTGTATTTTTCGCGCTGCCCGATTCCGTTTGTAAGGGACCCGGGGTTCCGGTCCGACGAACCGCTGCATTGGCGGCATATCGGCATTTATCTCTACCGGGCCGGGTTCTTGGCACGGCTGGTGGCCGAGCCCCCCTGCCGGCTGGAGCGCGCGGAATGTCTCGAACAATTGCGGGCCCTTGACCTCGGGGCGAATATCCGGGTGATCCTGACCGAGCATCCCGGGATCGGGGTGGACACCCCGGAGGACGTGCCCCGGGCGGAAGCGCTGTTGCGGCAACAGGGAAGGATCTGAACCGATGGTGCGAACGGTGGCCATGGGATCCGTGCGCGTGGGCGGGCGCCACCCGCTGGCGCTGATCGCCGGCCCCTGCGTGATCGAGAGCCGCCGCCAGTGCCTCGACCTGGCCGGCCGCCTCGCGCGCCTGGCCCGCGAGGAAGGCATTCCCCTGGTCTTCAAGGCGTCCTATGACAAGGCCAACCGGACTTCGCACGAGTCCTTCCGCGGTCCGGGCCTGTCCCGCGGGTTGGCCATCCTCGCCGAGGTCAAGGACCGTTACGGCCTCCCGGTTCTGACGGATGTTCACCAGGAAACGGACGTGCCCCTGGCGGCGCGGGTGGCGGATGTCCTGCAATGCCCGGCTTTTCTCTGCCGCCAGACGGACCTGATCCTGGCGCTGGGCGCCAGCGGCAAGCCCGTCAATATCAAGAAGGGCCAGTTCATGGCGCCCGGCGATGCGCGCGCCATCCTGGCGAAGCTGGAAAGCACCGGTAACCGCCAGCTGCTGCTGACGGAGCGGGGAACGTCCTTCGGCTACCATAACCTGGTGGCCGACCTGCGGGGCCTGCCGCTGATGCGCGCCCTGGGGTATCCCGTGATCTTCGACGCCACCCATAGCGTCCAGTTGCCGGGCGGCGCGGGCGATCGCAGCGGCGGCGACGCCCGCCTGGCCGAGGTCCTGGCGCGCGCCGCCGTGGCCGCCGGCTGCGATGCCGTGTTTGTCGAGACCCACCCCCGGCCGGATCGGGCGTTGTCGGACCGGGACACCATGATTCCGCTGGCCCGTCTGCGAAACCTTTGGCGGGTTTGGAAGCGCATTGACCTGGCAGTGCGGGGGGCCTGCGGCAAGTCCTGAGCTGTCGCGAAGCGATCAGGCCGCAGCGGCGGACCGGAGGGCGGAAACCCATACCCGGTTTCCCGGGGGCAATGGAAGGCGGCGGCCACGGGGCCAACGACGCGCCGGCCTGGGCGGCCGCCGGACAAGAAATTGGCGTTGACTTTGGCGGCAGACATGGCGACGATGACATCCTATTTCTGGCGACGGGGCGTGCTGGCGGCGGTGGTGACGCTTGCCGGCCTGCTGACGGTGGGCCACGCCCTGGACTTGGACTCGCAGGTGGCCAAAAAGGTGCGCTACCCCGCTTACGACGCCAAGGGCCAGATCCAGTACGAGGTGTTCGGAGACGAAGCCCGGGTGTTGCCGGACGGCCGGATTCACGTGATCAATCTCAAGCTGCTGTTGTATGAAGACGGACGGAAAGCGACGGAAATCACTTCTCCGGAGTGTTTCCTCGACCGGGCCCGGCAGATCGCCTTGTCCACCTCCGCGGTGTGCCTGGTGCGGGCTGAAATGAAGCTGACGGGGGTGGGGTACGAGGTGACCTGGACCAATCAGGCGGGGCACGTCACCCTTCACGACCAGGTGCGGCTGGTGTTGAGCCACGGAGCCAATCCATGAGGACGAGGGCCAGGGGAGGCAGCGAACGCGGCCGCGCGGCCTTGGCGCTCGGCGTGGCCGCCCTTCTGTTTCTCGGCGCGGGGGCCGGCCGGGCGGAGGACGCCGCCGAGGCGCCGGAGGCCGAGGCCGCCGAGACCAACAGCACCGTCATCACCTCCGCGCGCCTCATCTACGACCAGCAGAAGCAGACCGCGGTGTTCGAGGACCAGGTGGTGGTGACCGATCCGCGGGTGACCATCACCGCCGACAAGTTGACGGTCCTGTTCACCCAGGACCAAAAGGTATCGGTCCTCGAGGCCGAGGGCTCGGTCGTGATCCGGGAAGGCGATAAAAATGCGGCGGGCGAAAAGGCGCGCTATGAGGTCGCCGAGGGCAAGTTCGTGCTCACCGGCCGCCCGCAGGTGCAGAACGGGCGCGACCTGCTGTCGGCCGACACGATCACCTTCTGGCGCAACAGCAACCGCATCCAGGGCGAACCGAATGTCCGCCTGGTGATCCGCTCGGAGCAGGGCGGGCTCGGCGAGCGCCTGCTCAAGCCAAAGGAGTGAGGGCATGCCCGTCGACGAACAGCTCATCAGCACCGTCGGCCTGGTGAAGAGTTACCACGGCCGCCGCGTGGTCGACGGCGTCAGCATCCGGATTGGGCGCGGCGAAGTGGTGGGCTTGCTGGGGCCGAACGGCGCCGGTAAAACCACGACGTTCTACATGATCGTGGGCCTGATCCGGCCCAACCGCGGCCAGGTCGTTTTCAACGGCCGGGATATCACCGGCCTGCCGATGCACCAGCGCGCCCGCCTCGGGCTGGGCTACCTGTCGCAGGAGCCATCCATTTTCAGGAAGCTGACGGTGTCCGAGAACGTGATGGCCATCCTGGAGTGGATGCCCCTGTCGGCGGCCGAGCGCCGCAAGCGCTTGCACGCGCTCCTGGAGGAGCTCGGCCTGACGCACCTGGCCCTCCAAAAGGCCTACACGCTCAGCGGCGGCGAGCGTCGCCGGCTCGAGATCACCCGCGCCCTGGTGACGGCCCCGTCCGCGATTCTGCTCGATGAACCCTTCAGCGGCGTCGATCCTCTGGCCGTGTTCGACGTGCAGGAGATCATCCGGGATCTCAAGCGCCGCGGCATGGGCATCCTGATCACCGATCACAACGTCCGCGAAACCCTGACCATCGTCGACCGGGCTTACCTCATCTGCGACGGGAAGGTCCTGCGCGAGGGCAGCAGCGCGTTCCTGATCGACGATCCCTTGAGCCGCGAACTGTATTTGGGGCCCCAGTTCAGCATGTAACCAGGAGACCTCGGCCATGAACATCAACATCACCAGCCGGCACACCGCGATCACCGACGCCCTCAAGGCCCACGTGTTCGCGAAGATCAACAGCGTTCTCCAGGCCTATCCCCAGGTGGAAAACGCCCACGCCGTGCTCGAGACCCAGCGTTTCCGGCACAGCGTGGAGGTCATCGTCCAGGTGAAAAACCAGCCCAACGTGGAGGCCAGGGAGACCAGCGATGATATGTACAAGTCGGTCGACCAGGTGATCGACAAGCTGGATCGCCAGCTGCGCCGTTCCCGGGATAAGCGGGTCAATCACAAGGGCATCCGGCGGCGGACCAAGCTAGCGGATTTCGAGCAGAAACTGGGCCCGTCGACGTGAGGGCCGGCCGGGAAGGGGGAGGCGCCATGGCGGTCAGCGTCAACGAGTTTTACCTGGCGGCCCGCGAGCGGGCGGCCCTGGAGATTGTCACCGGCCAGGGCGGCTTGTCGCGCCTGATCCACGAGCCGGCCATCCACCGGCCGGGCCTGGCCCTCGCCGGGTTTTTCCGCTTCTTTGCGCTGCGCCGCATCCAGGTGCTCGGCAATGCCGAGCATGAGTACCTGCTGGCCATGGGTTCCCGCCAGCGGCGGCGCTCGCTGCGGTCCCTCTTTCAGCAGCGCATCCCCTGCCTGGTGGTCGCGCGCAATCGCAAGGTGTGGCCGGAGATCCGGGACCTGGCCAATGCGCACCGGGTGCCGATCCTGCGGACCCCGCTGATCACCGGGGCGTTCATCAACGTCGCCACCGTGATCATGGAGAAATTGATGGCGCCGCGCGGCACCCTGCAGGGGACCATGGTGGACATCCTGGGCATCGGCGTCCTGGTCGAGGGCCAGCCCGGCATCGGCAAGAGCGAGGTCGCCCTGACCCTGATCGAGCGCGGTTACAGCCTGGTGGCCGACGACCTGACGTTCGTCCACCGGACCGACGACCGCACGATCATCGGCACCTCCGGAGACACCACCCGCTACCACATGGAAATCCGCGGGATGGGTATCATCCACGTGCCGAGTCTTTTCGGGATCGCCTCGGTGCGCGCCGAGAAAACGCTCGACCTGATCGTCACCTTGCGCAAAATGGAGGAGCTCGAAGACGGCGGGCGGACGCTGGTGCCGCAGGTCCGCAACGTCCTGGGGGTCGCCATTCCGCATCTGACCATCCCGGTGGCGCCGGGACGGGAACTGGCCAACTTGATCGAGGCGGCGACGCTGAACGAAAAACTCAAGCGCCTGGGTCACGACGCCGCCAAGGAGCTGGATGAAAAACTCATGGCGGTCATGACGCGGGGAGGTGCGCGCACATGAGTGCTCAGCATGGACACGCGAACGGGGGAGCGAAAGGCGGAGGGACGCGCCGGGTCACCATCCTTAACCAGTACGGCATCCATGCCCGCCCGGCAGCCATGTTTGTCAAAACCGCCTCCCGTTTCCAGGCGGATGTGACCGTGGAAAAGGACGGCATCAAGGTCTCCGGCAAAAGCATCATGGGCCTGATGACCCTGGAGGCCGGCCTTGGCACTGCGCTGAAACTCAGCGCCGAGGGCGTCGATGCCGAGCAGGCGTTGGACGAATTGGAAAAATTGGTCCACCACAAGTTTTACGAGGAATAGCCGGCCCGGTTCCCACTGCCCGGCGTTGACCGCTCTATGGATGCCCCCCCCTCCAGCGAAGCCGGCGCCGTCGGCGAGGTCGTGTTCCGCGGCATCGGGGTGTCCGCCGGTGCGGTGGCCGGCCGGATCTTCCTCAAGCCGCCCCACGAAGACCAGGTGGTGGAACGCGACTTGGACCACGCCGAGATTCCCCGCGAGATCGCGCGCTTCGAAGCCGCCCTGATCGCCACCCGCCGCCAGATCCGGGAGATGCAGAAGGGCTGCGACCCCGCCGTGGCCACGATTTTCGACGCCAATCTCCTGATCATGGACGACCGCCCCTTTATCGAAAATGTTCTCCTGGGGATCGAAAGCCGGCACAAGAACGCGGAGGTCATCCTGGCGGACGTAGCCAAGGGGTTCATGCAGGCCCTGGCCAAGGTCAAGGACGAGTATGTCCGCGAGCGGGTGGCGGACGTGCAGGACGTGACCCGGCGGATCCTGCACAACCTCTCGGGGAAAAAAGTGTCCCTGGCGGATATTGCCGGCGCGGACACCGTCGTCGTCGCCGCGGACCTGTCGCCCTCGGATATCGTTTCGATTGACAAAACGCGCGTCGTCGGCATCGCGCTCGATCTCGGCAGCCCCTCCTCGCACGCCGCCATTTTGGCCAGCAAGCGGGGGATTCCGGCGGTCGTCGGCCTGCACAATCTCAGCCTGGCGGTGCAGTCCGGAGATGCCCTGTTCATTGACGGCGGCAAAGGCCTGGCCGTGCTCCGCCCGGTGCCGGAACGGCTGGCCCGGGCCCAGCGGGACCGGGAAGCGCGTCACAGCATCGCCACGGAATTGGCGCGGCTCAAGGACCTGCCGGCGGAAACCCGCGACGGCCACCGGGTGACCCTCTCGGCCAATATCGAGGAGCCGCTCGATGCCGAGGCGGTCCTGGCCTCGGGCGCCGAGGGCGTGGGGCTCTTCCGCACCGAGTACTTTTACATGTCGCGCCCGGAGCTGCCGGCGGAGGACGAGCAGTTCGAGGCCTACCGGCGGGTGGCCCAGCGCCTGGCGCCCGCGCCGGTCGTCATTCGGACCCTCGACTTGGGCGGCGACAAGTTCCTGCCCAATCTGAACGTGTCCCGGGAGGAATCGAACCCGTTCATGGGCTGGCGCGCCATCCGCTTCTGCCTGTCCCAGCCGGACCTCTTCCGGACCCAGCTGCGGGCCATCCTGCGCGCCAGCGTTTTCGGCAACGTCAAGATCATGTATCCCATGATCAGCACGGTCGACGAGATCGTGCGCGCCAACCTGATCCTCGACCAGGCCAAGCAGGAGCTGATCGACCGCGGCCACGCCTTTGATCCCCATCTCGAGGTCGGCGTCATGATCGAGGTGCCCTCGGCGGCCGTGGTGGCGGACCTGCTGGCGCCCTATGTCAAGTTCTTCAGTCTCGGCACCAACGATCTGATCCAGTACACCCTGGCCATCGACCGCGGCAACGACCGGGTGGCCTACCTCTACGAACCCACCAACCTGGCGATTTTGCGGCTCATGAAACACACCGTGGACGCCGGCCGCGGCGCCGGGATCTGGACCGGCATCTGCGGCGGCATGGCCAGCGACCCCCTGATGACGCCGTTGCTCATCGGCCTGGGGCTTGACGAACTCAGCGTGAATCCCGCCGCCGTCCCGCTGGTCAAGGACGCCATCCGCAGCGTCAGCTACGCGGAAGCCCGCGAAATCGCCACGGCGGCCCTGGCGTCGAGCGCCACGGTCGACGTGCACGAGCTGGCGCGCGAACTGACCAAAAAAGTGGCCCCGGAAATACTTGAAATGCTCGACTGAATCGGGCAGACTGACCGCCAGTGCGCCGCCGTCGGCGCGGGATCGTCAACCAGGGGAGAGCCTAGGCATGTCTAAGCGCATTCATCTGTTCACCTCCGAGTCGGTGACCGAGGGCCATCCGGATAAAATCGCCGACGCCATTTCCGATGCCGTGCTGGACGCCTGCCTGGCCCAGGATCGGGCCAGCCGGGTGGCCTGCGAAACGCTGGTGGCGACTGGGATGGCCGTGATCGCCGGGGAAATCACCACCCGGGCGACGGTCAACTTTGCCGATGTCGTCCGCGACACCGTCCGCCGCATCGGCTATACCGACGCCGCCATGGGATTCGACGCCCATTCCTGCGCCGTGCTCGTGTCGCTGGATCGCCAGTCTCCCGACATCTCCCAGGGCGTGACCGTCGGCCAGGGGCTGTTCAAGGAACAGGGGGCCGGGGACCAGGGCATGATGTTCGGCTACGCCTGCGATGAGACCCGCGAGCTCATGCCCATGCCCATCATGTTCGCCCACCGGCTGACCCGCGCCCTGTCCCGCGCCCGGCACGACCGGCGCCTGCCGTTCCTGCGGCCCGACGGCAAGTCCCAGGTGACCGTGGTCTACGAGGACGACCGGCCGGTGCGGGTGGACACAGTGGTGGTCTCCTGCCAGCACACGCCCGCGGTCCCCTACCGGAAGCTGCGGGAAGCGGTGATCGAGGAAATCGTGCTCAAGGAAATCCCCCGCGCCTTCCTTACGCGCCAGACCCGCTACCTGATCAACCCCACCGGGCGCTTTGTGGTCGGCGGACCCCAGGGCGATACCGGCGTGACCGGCCGCAAGATCATCGCCGATACCTACGGCGGCATGGGGCGGCACGGCGGGGGCGCCTTTTCCGGCAAGGATCCCTCCAAGGTCGACCGCAGCGCCGCCTACATGGCCCGTTATATCGCCAAAAACATCGTGGCCGCCCGCCTGGCCCGGCGCTGCGAGGTGCAGCTGGCCTACGCGATCGGTTTCCCGGAACCGGTCTCGGTCCTGGTGCAGACCTTCGGCACCAGCGCCGTGCCCGAACACCGCATCGAGCGGGCCGTGCGCCGCGTGTTCGCGCTCAAGCCCGCCCAGATCATTCGCCAGCTCAACCTGTTGCGCCCGATCTACAGCGCCACCGCCGCCTATGGCCATTTCGGCCGACTCGACAATCTTCGGGCCTTCACGTGGGAAAAAACGGACAAGGTCAAGGCCCTCAAGGAAGCGCTGCAATCATGACCCGACAACGCGATTACGTCGTGGCCGACATGCAACTGGCCGCCTGGGGGCGCAGGGAGATTCGCTGCGCCGAGGACGAGATGCCGGGCCTGATGGCCCTGCGCCGCGAGTTCGGGCCCGCCCGCCCGCTGCGGGGCGCGCGCATCACCGGGTCGCTGCACATGACGATCCAGACCGCGGTGCTGATCGAAACCCTGCAGGCGCTCGGCGGCCGGGTGCGTTGGGCCAGTTGCAACATTTTTTCAACCCAGGACCACGCCGCCGCCGCCGTCGCCGCGCGCGGCACCCCCGTCTTCGCCTACAAGGGCGAATCGCTGGAACGCTACTGGGAATTCATCGACCGCACCCTGGAGTGGGGGCGGGGGCAGGGACCGAACCTGCTGTTGGACGATGGGGGCGACGCGACCCTTTTCGTCCACCTCGGCTACCAGGCCGAAGAGCATCCCGAGATCCTCGACCGGCGGGCGGACAGCGCGGATGAGCGGGCCTTGCTGGCCCGGCTGAAGCTTTCCCTGCGCCGCGATCGGCGGCGCTTTCACCGCCTGGCGCCCACGATCCGCGGGGTGTCGGAGGAGACCACGACCGGAGTCCACCGCCTCTACCAGATGCATGCCAAGCGGCAGCTCCTGTTCCCCGCCTTCAACGTCAACGATTCGGTGACCAAGTCCAAGTTCGACAACCTGTACGGCTGCCGGCATTCGCTGGTGGACGGCATCATGCGCGCCACCGACGTGATGCTGGCGGGCAAAGTCGCGGTGGTGGCGGGTTATGGGGATGTCGGCAAGGGATGCTGCCAGTCCCTGCGCGGCCAGGGCGCCCGGGTGATCGTTTCCGAAATCGACCCCATTTGCGCCCTGCAGGCGGCCATGGAAGGCTACCAGGTCATGCCCATGGACAAGGCTTGCACCCTGGGCGACCTGTTCGTCACCGCCACGGGTTGCTGCAACGTCCTTACCCTGAAACACATGCGTCGGATGAAAAACATGGCCATCGTGTGCAACATCGGCCATTTCGACGCGGAAATCGAAATCGACCGGCTGCGCCAGTTTCGCTGGACGCCGGTCAAGCCCCAGGTGGATATCGTGACTCTCGCCCCGGGCCGGAGCATCGTGGTGCTGGCCGAGGGGCGTCTGGTCAACCTGGGCTGTGCGACCGGGCATCCCAGTTTTGTCATGTCCAACAGCTTTACCAACCAGGTCCTGGCCCAAATCGAGCTGTTCACCCGCGCCGGGCAATACCCGCTGGGAGTTCATGTGCTGCCCAAGCGGCTGGACGAAAAAGTGGCCCGCCTGCACTTGGACAAGCTGGGGGTGGTGCTTGACCGGCTGACCCCCCGTCAGGCGGCTTACCTGGGCGTGCCGCGCCAGGGGCCCTTCAAGCCGGACCATTACCGCTACTGATGCCCCGGCGGATCCTTCATGCGCATTCTGAACGCCTACATCACGCGGAACTTCCTGCTCGTTTTTTTTCTGACCCTGCTGATTTTTCTTTTCATCATGGCCTTGGGGAACATCTTCAAGGTCATTGACCTGTTTTCCCGGGGCGTGTCCGGCCTGCTGATCTTGAAGGTCTTTTCCTACGGCATGCCGTTCTCGCTGATCTTTGCGATCCCGATGAGCGTGCTCGCGGCCGTCTTCCTGGTCTTCAGCCGCATGGCCAGCGACCGGGAAATCGTCGCCATCAAGGCCAGCGGCATCAGCCTCTGGCACGTGATTCAGCCGCCCATCGTGATCGCCACCCTGCTGTGCGGGGTGTGTGTCTACATCAACTGCGATCTGGCGCCCAACAGCCATTACCAGCGGCGCCTGTTTCTCGGAAAAATCGGCGTGGAAACACCGCTCAGCCTGATCGACGAGGGGCGATTCATCCGCGATTTTCCCGGCCTCACCCTCTATATCGGCAAAAAGGAGGGCTTCAGCCTTTCCGACATCGTCATCTACCGTTTCGGGGACGCCGGCCTGAAACAGACCATCCGCGCCAAGTCCGGCACCATCGCCGTCGATCCGGCCAACCGCAACAAAGTGCATATCCTGCTGCGCCAGGTGCGCATGGATCAGGTGGACGCCGAGGGCCGGGAGCCGATGGCCCTGTCGCGCCAACTCAGCGCGGACGAGTATCCGCTGGATATCGACATGTCGGAAATCCTCGGGCAGAGCATCATTTACAAAAAGCGCGCCGACCTGACGAGCCTCGAACTCCTGCGCAGCCTCCGGGGCAGCGACCGGTTGACGCCCGCCGATCTCGTCAACCTGGACGGCCTGGCCGGCGCGCTGCGCGCGGCCCAAGACCCACCCTCCCGCTGGATCGCCGCGCGCTGCAGTGCCGTGACCCTGGATTTGCTGGCGTCCCATGACGGGAGCGCGGCCAGCCGGGAGCGACTGCGGCCTCAGCTGCTCGCGGACTTGAACCGCCTGCTGTCGGGGCCGCTGATCTACAGCGAAGCGGCGTTTGCGGGCGTCAAGCTGACCGGCCCCACCCGGGAGCGTCTGGCGCGGCCGGCGGCCGGCGAAAAACGCGTTCTGCTCAACCGCATGCTCCTGGAGGACGCCTATCCCGCCTTCCTCGCCCGCAACCTGGTGTCGGAATTGAACCCCGAGGACCTGGATGTCCACCGCATGTCCCTGATGGTCGAAGCCAGCACGCGCCTGGCGCTGTCGTTTTCCTGCTATGCCTTCGTCCTCCTGGGGGCCGCCCTGGGGGTGAAGATCCACCGCAAAGAATCCTCGATCGGCATCGCCGTCGCCCTGGCGCTGGTGTTCGTGTTCTACTTTTTCATCATCGTCGCCGACTCGATGGTCAGCCTGCCGCAGTATCAGCCCTACTTGTTCGTCTGGATTCCCTTCGTGCTGGCCGAGGGCATCGGCTTCTGGCTGATCCAGCGTTCAAACTGATCCCGCGCCGGGCGTTCAGCCGCGGCCGTCCGGACGCAGGGCCGCCAGCAGTGCCTCCAGGTCGGGGGGCAACGGCGCCGTGAACCTCAGGCGCCGGCCGGTGCGGGGATGGTCCAGGGCCAGGGATTCGGCGTGGAGCATCTGGCGGAGCGCCGGGGCCGGCAGCGGCGGCGGCGTCCGCAACCCGTAGCGGGCGTCACCCACGATGGGATGGCCCCGGTGGGCCATGTGCACCCGGATCTGGTGCATGCGGCCGGTGGCGATCCGGATCCGCAGCAGGGTGACCGGGCCCAGCGCTTCCAGGGTCGCGTAATTCGTCAGGGCGGGCCGCCCTGAGCGTGGGGTGGCGGACATGCGCGTGCGGTCGGTGCGGTGCCTCCCGATCAGGCTCGCGATGGTGTCGGCCGGCGGGCGCGGCCGTCCCCAGACCAGCGCCAGGTAATCCTTTTCCACCCGGTGGGCCTTGAATTGGGCGCAAACCCCGGCCAGGGCGCGCTCGTTCTTGGCCACCACCAGGACCCCGCTGGTGTCCTTGTCGAGACGGTGCGCGAGGCCGGGGCGGAGTTGCCCGCCGATGCCCGCCAGGTCAGGGCAATGGTGGAGTAGGGCGTGCACCAGGGTGCCGGTGGCGTGGCGGGCGGCCGGATGTACGACCAGGCCCGCCGGCTTGTTGATGACCATCAGGTCGCCATCCTGATACAGGATGTCAAGCGGAATGGCTTCGGGACACAAGCCGGTGGCGGTGGGGGCAGGGACGGCCACGCGGACCCGGTCGCCGCTTCGGGTTCGGCGGTGGCCCTTGACCGGGCTGCCGTCCAGGGTGATGTGGCCTGCCCGCATCAGGGCCTGGATGCGGGAACGCGAAAGCTCCGGCAGGCGCCGGGCCAGCCAGATGTCCAGGCGGACGCCGGTGTCTTCCGGCGAGACGGTCAGGATTGTTTCGTCGGGCATGGCGTCCCCGCGCTTATCCCGGGCGCGGCGCGGCCCGGCGGCGGGACCGCCCCAGCCAGATTGCGGCGCCGCAGAGCAGCAGGCCGAGGCTGACCGCCTGGGCGGCGTTGAGCCCCGCCCAGCGCAGGCGCTCGTCGCCGCGGAAATATTCCAGGACCAGGCGCCCGAGCGGATAGAGCAGCAGATACAGGGCGCTGATCTGGCCGTCCCAGCTGCGCCGCGGGTATCTCCAGTTCAGAAAGGCGTAGAGCGCCAGGTTGAAGAACGCCTCGTAAAGCTGGACCGGATGCCGCAGGCCGCCGTGCGCCACCGCGCCCCAGGGCAGGGCGGTCAAGGCGCCGTAGCAGCAGCCGTTCAGGAAACAACCGACCCGGCCGAGGGCGTGTCCCAGCGGCAGGGCCGTCGCCAGCCAGTCCCACAGCGGCCAGAGCGGCTCCCGCTTGGCGAAGGCAAACCCCACGCTGGCCAGCGCCCCTCCCGCCAGGCCGCCGTAATAGATCAAGCCGCCCTGGTCAAAGCGGAAAATCAATCCCGGCGCGGCGATGAAGTCCCGCCAGTTCGCGGCCACGTAGGCAAGCCGCGCCCCGAGAATGGCCCCGACCATGATCCAGAAGACCAGGTCGGACGCGAGCGCGGCCGGCCGCCCCTCCGCCCGGCCACGGAGAACGAGGTGGGCCAGGCAGGCCAGGAAGGCCGTGGCCACCATGACGCCGTACCAGTAGATCGGGCGCGGGCCGATATGAAAGCACACTGGGTCCATAACTCCCCTGGAACCGGAGGGCGCCCATGATAGCCCATGACCGCGCGCGGTGGAAGAGGGAAGTTTCCGCCTTGACGGCGACGGCCGGATACGGAAGACTGGTCGCCAAGGCCGGGCCGCGGGGGCGCCGTTTGCCGCGGCGGAAGCAGGCTTATGAAAACAAAATACACGTCGCGCGAGCGGGTGCTGACAACCTTTGCCCGGCAGGCGGCGGACCGGGTGCCGGTCAACTATGCCGCCAACCCGGGGATCCATGCCAGGCTGCTGGCCCACTTCGGCCTCAAGCCGGACGATGGCGAAGGTCTGCTGCAAGCGCTGGGCGTGGATTTCCGCTGGATCGGCGCGCCGTATGCGGGGCCGCGCTTGCATCCCGAGAGGACGGGGCGCCAGGTGGATCCCTGCTGGGGCGTCCGCACCCGCTGGGTCGAACATGGCGCCGGCGGCTACTGGGACTACTGTGATTTCCCGTTGCAGAACGCAACGGTCGAAGAGGTGGCGGCCTGGCCTATGCCGTCCCCGGATGACTTCAACTACACGGAGATTGCCGAACGTTGCCGGCGCCACCCGGAGGTGGCCCTGTACGTGGGTGGAGCCGGCTTGGGCGACGTGATCAACGGCAACGGGTTTTTGCGCGGAACCGAACAAACCCTGGTGGATTTGGTCACCGACGATCCCGCCGGACTGCTGCTGGCCAGGCGCCGGACCGAAATCAACCTGGAAATCATCCGGCGCACTATCGAGGCCGCGCGCGGCCGGATTGATTTCCTTTGGATGGGAGAAGATTTGGGCACCCAGCGCTCGCCCATCATCAGCCTGGATCTTTACCGGCGGCACGTCCGCCCCCTGCACCAGCAGGTGGTCGACCTGGCCAGGGCTCACGGGTTGCCGGTCATGATCCATTGCTGCGGGGCCAGCAGCTGGGCGTTCAACGATTTTATCGATATGGGGATCGGGGTGGTCGATACGCTTCAACCGGAGGCGGCCGGCATGGATCCGCAGCATCTCAAGAAGACCTATGGCGGCCGCCTGGCCTTTCACGGATGCATTTCTACCGCCGGGCCGGTGTCGTTCGGCTCGGTCGCGGATGTGGTCAAAGAGTGCCGCGCGATTCTGGAGGTCATGATGCCCGGGGGCGGTTACTGCTTTGCGCCCACCCATTGCCTGCAGGATAATTCGCCGACCGAAAACGTGCTGGCCATGTATGCGACCGCGGCGGACCGGGGCCGTTATGCGCCGCGGCGCGAAACAGGTTGAATCCCGCGGCCGCTTTTTGTATGCTGACCTGGCGGGCGACAACCGGTCCGGTTGTCGGTTTTCGCAAAATAGGCATCGGCAGGCGGCATGCCCGGTAAGGGCGGCCCGGAAAGGAGCGCCATGAAACGTTACGTCTGCAACGTGTGCGGGTATGTCTATGATCCGGCCAAGGGGGACCCGGAACATGGGGTCCAGCCGGGAACCTCATTCGAGGAGGTGCCGGCCGACTGGGTGTGCCCGGAATGCGGGGTGGGTAAGGACGAGTTTTCTCCGGAGTAAGCAGGACGAAGCCCCGGGGCGGCGTTCCGGCGCCGACCGCGGAGCGGGGGGAGGGGTCATGGAATTCAAGGGCAGCAAGACGGAGCGCAATGTGTTGACGGCGTTCGCCGGGGAATCGCAGGCGCGCAACCGGTACACGTTTTTTGCCGGCCAGGCTCGCCGGGACGGTTTCATGCAGATCGCCGACGTGTTCGAGGAAACCGCTAACCAGGAAAAAGAGCATGCCCACCGCCTATTTAAGTTGCTCCAGGGCGGCGAGGTGGAAATCCAGGCGGCCTTTCCGGCCGGCGTGGTCGGAACGACCCTGCAAAATCTCCAGGCGGCGGCCAACGGCGAATTGCATGAATGGAGTGAAATGTATCCCGGTTTCGCGCGGGTCGCGCAGGAAGAGGGGTTTTCGGCCATCGCCCGGATGTTTGAGGCCCTGCAGGTGGCCGAGCGCCAGCACGAACGGCGCTACCGGGGGCTGGCGCTGAACGTTGAAACCGGGGCAGTGTTCAGGAAGACCAACGAGGTCACCTGGCGCTGCCGGAACTGCGGCTATCTGCATAAGGGGAAAGATGCCCCGACGGTGTGCCCGGCTTGCGCCCATCCCCAGGCCCATTTCGAGCTGCTGGGCGAAAACTGGTAAAGCCCACGCCGGCCGCTACAGGCCGAACAATTCCCTGAACCGGTCGAAGAAGCCTTGTTTCATGGCGGCCGCCTGGCCCTTGTTTCGGGCGGCGTCCTGGAAGGCTTGCGCCCGGGCCTCGAAGATTTCTTCGACGCGGCGGATCATGACCGGCTCGGTTTCGATCAGGACCTTGAAGGCACTGCGGTCGATCTCGAGCAGACGTCCCGGCGTGGCCGCTTCCACGCGCGCCGTGCGCTTTTCACCGGTGAGCAGGCTCATTTCCCCGAAGCACTCGCCCGGGCCAAGCGCGGCCAGCGCTTGGCCGTTCTTGACCACGCTGAAACTGCCGTCGATGATGAAAAACATCGTGTCGCCGCCGTCCCCGTCCTCGACGACGCGGTAGCCGGGCTTGACGACCTGCAGCAGGCCGAAACGCGCGAGGTCGGCGAGGCTGTCCGCGGCCACGCCCTCGAAGAACGTCAGCCGGCCCAGGAGGGCCGCGAGATCCGAACGGTCGGCGGGCGGCTCCGGCGGTTTCATGATCACCGTACGGATCGGGAAGGGGATTTCAATAGCCTGTTTCCGGAACTGGTACCAGAGGCAGGAGTAGACCTCGTCTTTCACGGCCCGTTCATGGGAGGTGTCAGCGATGGTATAGACGATCTGGTAGTTGATGCTGGAGTCGCCGTACTGGCGCAACAGGACGGCGAGGCTGTCCTTGTCGCGGATGTGAGGGTTGGACTTGAGGATGTCGAGGATCGCCCGCTTGACCTTGACCGGCGGGATCTCGTAGCTGACTCCGATGTCCAGGAACTGCCGGACCGTCGGCGTCGGCTGGCTGTAGTTGATCAGCTTGTCGGAGGCGATCCGATTGTTGGGCACAATGACGAACAGGTTGTCCACCGTTTCCAGCTTCGTGTAACGCCAGTTGATCTCTCGCACCTGCCCCTTGATGCCGTCGATCTCGATCCAGTCGTTGACCTCGAACGGTTTTTCGATCTGGATGATCATGCCGGAGATCAGGTTGCCCAGGGTGTCCTGCATGGAGAGGCCGATGATCGCCGTCAGGATCGCGGATGGCGTCAGGATTGTCGCCAGGTTGAGCCGGAGCACGTAGCGCAGGAACACCAGTAGAAAGAGGACGG
>CAZVVD010000038.1:26322-28612 GCA_964630555.1 uncultured Verrucomicrobiota bacterium
GCGATGACGAAGCGTAGCAGGTCGCGGATGACCCGGTTGACCCTGACGTGGCGGCGCTCGGCCAGATAGCGGTCAAGGTACACGTTGATTACGAGGTGAATGGTCAGCCCGGCGAGCAGGGCCAGCTGCAGGCCGTTGACCACGGATAGGGCCGGGCGGGGGCAGGGCAGGAGCTTGATCCATTCGCAGGCGAGGATCCAGAACGCCAGGTGCAACACCCGGACGGCCCCGCGGGAAACGACGCCGGAGCGCGCGAGGCGGGCGAGCAGGAACCAGCCTGCCAGGTAGACGGCAAGAATCAACAACGGCCCGACCGCGTTTTCGGGATTTGCCAGCAGCGCGGATTGGACGATCATGGGTTGTCTCCGCTCCGCATTCTACGAGCCGGGGGACGGTTTGCAAGCCTCGGCGCGGGCAGACCGGGCTCAGGGCGGCGCCACGCCGCGTTCGGCTTCGCCCTGCCGCCGCAGGGCGCGCTTGATGATTTTTCCCGTCGCATTTTTCGGCAGATCGGGCAGGAGGACGACCTTTCTCGGGATTTCGTGCCGGCCCAGGTTATCCCGGCAGAACGCGAGCACGGCCTCCGGGGTCGTTGCCTGGCCGTCTTTCAAGGACAGGTAGGCCACGGGGATTTCACCGTGGAGAGGATGGGGGTCGCCGATGACGGCCGCTTCGCGGACCGGAGGGAACTTGTAAAGCGCTTCTTCAACCACCCGCGGGTAGACGTTCATGCCGTTGACGATGATCAGATCCTTCTTGCGGTCCACGATGCTGAAATAGCCGTCGGTATCCTCCAGGCCCAGGTCGCCGGTGCGGAACCATTCCCCGAAGAACGCTTCCCGGGTTTCCTCGGGACGGTTCCAGTAGCCCTTCATGACGTTGGGGCCCCGCACGCAGATTTCACCCACGGTGTCCCGGGGCAGTTCCCGCCCTGCCTCGTCACGGATGCTCATTTCCACGCTGGGAATGGGCGGTCCGACCGTGCCCGGCTTGATCCGGCCGCCGATGGGATTGACGCAGGTGACCGGCGAGCATTCGGTGGGACCGTCGCCCTCGTGGATCGGCTTGCCGAAGCGGCGCTCGAAGGCCCGCATGATTTCCAGGGGCAGGGCCGCCCCGCCCGAGATGCAATACTTCAACGAGGCGAACTTGCCGCTCTCGTCCTCGGGCAGGCGCAGGAGCAGGGTGTACATGCTGGGGACGGCCATGAAGACCGTGGCCTGCCCGGCCTGTATTTCCCGGGCCACCTGGGCGGGATCGAAGTGGGGCAGGGGGATGATCGTGCAGTTGTGGAAGAGGGGGGTCAACATGCAGGCGGTGGCCGCGAAGGCGTGGAAGAGCGGGAGCACCACCAGAAAGATCTCGCGGCGCCGCTCCATGCGCATGGCTTCCCAGATGCCGGCCACGTTGGCCAGCAGGTTCGCGTGGGTCAGCATGGCCCCCTTAGGAAACCCGGTGGTGCCGGCGGTGTAGAGAATGGCGGCCAGGTCCTCTGCCGCTGTGAAGGGGATCGCCGGCGCCGCGTTCCGGCAGGCGGTCAGGTCGGACCAGGCCACATCCGTGTCCGCCGCCCGCTGGGCGCCGATGGCAATGCGCAGGTCGAGCGCCGTGGGGACAGGCGTCAGGGCGCGGACCTGGCCCGCGAACGCCGCGTGGTAGATCAGCGCCCTGGCCCCGGCGTCGGCGAGAAGGAAGGCCGTTTCCTTGGGGTTGAGGAGCAGATTGATCGGGACCACGACGGCCCCCGCCTTCAGAACGCCGAAATAAGCGGTGACGAACGTGTCGGAGTTCGGACAGTACAGGCCGACCCGGTCTCCCTTCCGAATGCCCCGCGCGGCCAGCCCGGCCGCCACCCGGTCGCTGAGCGCGTCCAGCGCGCCGTAATCGGTCGCCACGCCGGCGAACACAATGGCAGGATGGCGCGGGTAGGCCCGGACGGCGGTTTGCAGGGCCGCGGGCAGGGAACTGGCGCTGGTTGGCGGTGCCGGGCGCATACTCGGAATCTGGCTGCGATTGACGACGAGTATAGGATCCGGCCGGACGTCGCGCAAGCCTGGCGGGGCGGTGGGATTTTCCGCCAGAGGCGGACCACTTGGCCCGTAGCGGGCCGACGTGGGAACCCCTGGGTTCACAATCCCACCGGAATCGGGGCGGTGGGATTTTCCGCCAGAGGCGGACCACTTGGCCCGTAGCGGGCCGACGTGGGAACCCCTGGGTTCACAATCCCACCGGAATCGGGGCGGTGGGATTTTCCGCCAGAGGCGGACCACTTGGCCCGTAGCGGGCCGAC
>CAZVVD010000039.1:0-8057 GCA_964630555.1 uncultured Verrucomicrobiota bacterium
GCTCGTCCGCCACGAGGAGCGCCGGCCGGCAGGCCAGGGCCATGGCGATCATCGCGCGCTGCTGCATGCCGCCGCTCAACTCGTGCGGATACGCCTGCCGGGCGCGCTCGGGGTCCGGCAGTCCGACCAGCCCCAGCAGGCGCAGGACCTCGCCGCGCGCCGGCACTCCGGGCCGGTGCAGGCGCAGGGCTTCCGCGATCTGCCAGCCGATCCGGAAGACGGGGTTGAGGGATGTCGCCGGCTCCTGGAAGACGTAGGCAATGCGCGCGCCCCGCAGGCGGCGGAGGTCGGAATCGGACATAGCCAGCACGTCCTGGCCCTCGAAGCGGATGCCGCCGCCGGCGATGACGGCGGGCGGGGACGGCGCCAGGCGCGCGAGGGCCAGGGCGGTCACGCTCTTGCCGCAGCCGCTCTCCCCGACCAGGGCGACGGTCTCGCCCCGGCCGATGGCCAGGCTGACGCCGTCCACTGCGCGCGCCGGCGCGCCGCCGGTGCGAAAATGCACGCGCAGGTCCTCGACCTCGAGCAAGTTGTCTGTGGCTTTATTCATTCAATGCCGCCATGCCCACAATCGACGGAAAATATCGAACACTCAACATCGAACGTCCAACATTGAAGTAAAGATTCATCTGACCGTTCCGCACCCTTCTATGTTTCCGCCTTAAGCGGATCCGCAAAGGGGGACTGAGTTCGATGTTGGACGTTCGCCTATCCATGTTGCTCCGTGTCTCCAGCAAAGCGGGTGGTCATTTTTCCTATCCGTGTTATCGATGGTATCCGCGCTATCCGCGGTGAGATTTCCTACACGTTCTCGGTCCTCAGCCGCGGATCAAGAGCGTCGCGGAGGGCATCCCCCAGCAGGTTGAACGCCAGTACGACCAGGAAAATGGCCAGGGTCACGAAGGTCATCTCCCACCAGGCCCCGTGCCAGAGCCGCAGGCGCGCGCTGTTGATCATCAGGCCCCAGGACGGCTCGCCCTCGACGCCGATCCCCAGAAAGCTCATGAACACCTCCGTGCCGATCGCGGCCGGGAACCGGAGGGTGAAGGTCACGATGACCACGTGGGCCAGGTTCGGCAGGATGTGCCGGAACATGATCCGCCACGGACCGCAGCCCAGGGCGCGGGCGGCCTCGACGTAGGGCCGCTGCTTGTGCTTGATCACCTCGCCCCGGACCAGCCGGCAGACGCCTACCCAGGTCGTCAGCCCGATCCCCAGGAACACGCCCAGCAGGCCCCGTCCCGCCAGCATGGAAATGGCCAGGATGAACAGCAGGCTGGGAATCGAGGCGAAGGTGGAATAGAGCCAGACGATGAGGTCGTCGGTCCGCCCCCCGAAGTAGCCACCCAGGCAGCCCAGCAGGACGCCGATCGGAATGGCGATCAGCGAGGTCACCACGCCGACCTGGAAGGCAATCCGGCAGCCCTGAATCAGCCGCTGGAGGACGTCCCGCCCCAGGCCGTCGGTGCCCATCGGGTGCGTGCGGCTGGGGGGCTGGTATTGCTCCGCCAGGTGCGCGCGCTGGTAGGACGGCGTCCGGTCGCGGAAGCGGCCGACGCGGTAGACGACCTCCCCGTAGAGCGCCAGGGCGGTAAACACAGCGACGATCCCCAGGCAGGCGACCGCCAGGCGGCTCCGGCACAGCCGGCGCCAGGCGTTGGGCTCCGCCGCCGCCGGCATCGCCGCCGCGGCGGCCGGGCCGGGATCATAGGCTTGAACAACGGTTTTCATCTAAGGCTGGCTATCGCCCGCAACCCAATGAATTTGCCCGCTAATCACGCTAATTAACGCGAAATAATTTCAGAACAACCATTCTGTTTTCGCGTCGTTTCGCGTGTTTCGAGGGCAATAATCCGTTTTCTTGTTTTTCTTCGTCGTTCCGGATGGATCAGGTACTAATCCGTAATGTTGATTCAATCAGCAATCAGCAATCAGAAATCATCAATTCTTCTATCCTCCCAGCTTCACCCGCGGGTCCACCAGGGCATAGCAGAGGTCCGCCAGCAGGTTCGCAACCACGAAGAGGATCGAGCCGACCAGCACCACCGCGCGCACGACATCAATATCCGCGGAGTTCAGGGCGTTGACGCTGAGGTAGCCCAGGCCGGGGATGCCGAAGAAGCTTTCCAGCAGCAGGCTGCCGGTATAGAGGAACGGCAGGGCGATCGCCACGTTGGTGATGATCGGGATCATCGCGTTCTTGAGCACGTGCCGGAAGAGCACCCCGGCCCGCCCGACTCCCTTGGCGAACGCGGTGCGCACGTAGTCCCGGTACATCTCGTCCAGCATGATCGCGCGGTAGAACCGCACGTTCGCCCCCAGCCCGCTGACCACCCCGATCAGCACCGGCAAAAACAGGTAGCTCCAGGATTCGAAGCCCCACAGCGGGAACCAGCGCAGGCGATAGGCCAGCAGGTACTGGCCCGCCACGATCCAGACCAGGTAGTTCACGCTCATCAGGGCCACCGACAGCACCACCAGGAACCGGTCGGTGACCGTGTTCCTGAAAAACGCGCAGACCAGCGACAGGACCACGGAGACCACCAGCTCCACTAGCAAAATGGGCACGGTCAGGGCCAGCGACGGCCCGATGCCCTGCCGGAGCAGGCGGGAGACCGGCTGGTTCATCGCGCTGGAGACGCCGAAGTCCAGGCGGGCGAGCTGGCGGAGATAGAAGACCAACTGGGAATCCAGCGGGTGGGCCATTTTCCGCCGCAGGCTCACGGACCGGATCTCCAGCGGCCGACCCTTGACCTGAAAAACCAGGCTCACTACAGGTTCCGCGCAGGCCGGTTGACCTTTTCCCTCAGTCCCCGAGGCAGCACTTGGCATCGAACCTGGCATACCGATCTGGATCGGGATGCGATTCGTCCCGTCGCCAGTGCCGTTTCCGGTAGAAGCGGCGCCCCCGCCGCTTTTCATTCCGTCATGATTTGTGCCAGTCAATTCCGCAATAGCAGAAAGCGACGGGGGCGTCGCTTCCACGTCTTTCCCCATCTGGCGCTGGATATCCAGGCGAATCGTTTTCCATCGCGGCGACGGGGAGATGGTCTGCTTCTGCCCCTGCGACACGCTGCATCCGGGTCTTTTCGATTCTCTCCCGACCTGCAATTTTGCGGACCCGCCCCCGGCCAGCCGGTAGCGGATCGTCAGCCGGTAGCCCGCATCCGGCTTGAGCGGGAAAGCCAGGGGGACGGCATGGGCCGAGTCCGGCGCCAGGACCAGCCGGCCCGGGTCGTGGCCGGCCGGCGGCGCGTACGAAGCTCCCGCCGTCCCCCGCCACGGCCCGGGGCCGGCAGCGAAGGTCGTGTCTTCCAGGGCCCGGGTCCGGGTCCACCAGCCGAAGAGGAGCGGCTTGTTGAAGCCGCGCTGCTCGTCGAACTCCTCCAGGGCCTGCGAGCTGACGTGCTGGCCGAGGGTCATCGAGGCCGGGCTGCCGCCGACCAGGTTGAAAAGCACGAACGTGACCAGGACCACCCCGGCCACGGTGGGGATCATCTGCAGGCAGCGCTTGAGGGTGTAGCGGAGCATGGCCGGAAGAATGGTTAATGGTTAGATTGACAATGGTTCATGGTACCCGCCATACGCGGATCTGCCTGCGACATGGCAACGGTTTGCCGCGCCGTTGTCCCGACTCTCCAAGAGGTCGGGACGAAGGCGGAGCTTGGCAGTTGTCAGATTAAGCCTGGCCAGACTGTTCCTCCAAGTGGATACGATGAACCGCAAAGAGCGCAACGCTGGCATAGCGTACACATAGTAAATCTTATACACAAACACAGAAATTGGCGCCAAGTCCAATACGCCAGTCTAAGCGACTCACGAGGATATTCCCAGCACGACCATTCGCCTCAACCCGCCATTGTCTGTCATCATCGTCGTTGGATCTTTACATTGCACAAGGTTCTGTCAATACTATCTTTCCGGCGATAGGCATGGTGTCAAAGGCATGAAGTGATTTTCAAAGAGGTGCTTACGTGTTCAAACGAAAGGAATTTGAGCGAGTCACGCCGGAATCTGTAGGCATTCCCTCAGCCGACGTGGAGAAACTCGTCGACCGGCTGGAAGACTCGGAATCCATCGAGGTCCACGGTCTGATGCTGATGCGGCACGGAAAGATATTTGCGGAATGCTTCTGGAAACCCTATTCGGCCGAGCTGCCCCACGCGCTGTATTCGCTGACCAAGTCCTTCACCGCGACGGCGCTGGGTGTCGCAGTAACAGACGGGCTGGTGCGCACCGGCGACAAGCTAATCGGCTACTTCCCTGAATACACCCATGTTGGTGGGGATGCCCGCATAAATGACATCAGGGTGCGGGACGTCCTCTCCATGGCCTCCGGCAAACCGGAACGACGCTGCGCCTGCGCCGACTGGAGGGAGCACTTCTTTGCCATACCGTTCACCCACGATCCGGGGCACTTCGAATATAGCTGCGAGGACACCCACATCGTGATGGCGCTGGTAGAGAAACTGTACCATCGGCGGCTGGACCTGCTGCTGGCTGAACGGGTCTTTGACAAGATAGGAGTGGACGCCTCCCGCCTGAAGTGGATCTACCTCCCGGACGGCAGTCCTGTGGGCTGCGGCGGATTGTTCTGCACCGTCGAGGATGCGTTGCGACTACTCAAGCTGTACCTGGACGGGGGGGTATGTGAAGGCGAACGCATCCTGGCTGAAGATTACGTCAGGGAAGCGACATCCGCACTAGTGGGCGTCACCCCCTCTTCCGCAAATGACGGATACGGTTGCCAAATCTGGATACAGAAGTCTGCCGGCGTCTTCTACGGCGGCGGCGCGTTGGGCCAGTATGCAGTTGCATGCCCGGAGAAAGACATGGTAGGCGTGATGTTCGAATCGACATCAAGAAATGGGACAGATCATTTTGCCGGCCTCACGGATTTCATCCGGAATTCAACCAAGGCCGACAAGCTTCCCGAGGACAAGGAATCCTATAAACACCTCCGCAGCCGTTGCGCCGGGCTGACCCTACCCCAACTCGCCAAGGCGCCTGTATCGCCTGTCATGGAGGAGATTTCAGGCCGCAGGTACAAGATAGAGTCCGGGCATTTCACACTGCGCAATGCGTTGTATGATCATATGACGCTGAACGACCCCTTCCCCTCGATAAGGGGAATGGACTGGTTTTCATTCGAGAAGGCGGACCACGGCTTTGTCATGCGTTTCCGGGAGGATGGAAAAGAAGTTGCCCTTCAGGGCGGTTGGGGCGAGGCCATGCGTAATCGCTATACCCAGGACAGAACAACCATAGACAAGATGGTGCTGAGCGGCGAGTGGACGGCCGAACGGGAGCTGCTGATCAGCGTGCGCTGGATCGAGGAGTGCTATTCCATGACCGCCTCCATAATATTCAGCGGCCGCACCGCCGAGGTCAGTCCAAAACGGGTACTGGGCGATTACGAGATGCATCCTCTCCGCTTCGAGACAGCCATCGCGGTAGACGGATCTTTACATGGTCCACGGCTCGGCCAATAATCGCGCAGCGGTTATAAGGACAGTGCCAGACGAAAGGCAAATCAACTGTTCTGCCGGAAAATGAACGAATGGAATTGCTGAACACGATCCGGACGCCGAAAAAGCACGGCCAACTCGTCATTGCGCCATCGTACCGGAGGGGCGCCTTCGACAGCCATGCCGTGGATTGCCCGTTCCTGTTCTCGCACGACGGAACGTTCTTCATGACCTATGTCGGCTGGGACGGGACGGGCTATCAGACGGGGTTGGCCTGTTCTGACGACCTGTTGAACTGGAAGAAGCAAGGATTGCTGCTGGGCCGCGGCGTCAGGGGATCGGTCACGGAGTTCAATGCCGCGCTGACCTGCATCCTGCGTGACAATGAGCTGATGGGCCCCGGAACCCTCAAGCGCGTGAACGGGCAATTTGTCGGAACCTACCATGCCTATCCGGCGCCGGGATACGAAGCCGGCCCGGCGGTCATTGGACTGTGCTATTCCGACGATCTCCGGTCATGGGACGTTCGCCCTGCCGTGCTTGAACCGGATCCCGGGTGCGCATGGGAAGCCGGCGGGCTCTACAAGGCATGGCTGCTTGAAACCGATGGCGTGTACTACCTCTTCTACAATGCCAAGAACAAAACGAAGGGGCCCTGGGTTGAGCAAACCGGCTTTGCCTCCTCGCGCGATCTCGTGCATTGGGAGCGGTTCCGGGGGAACCCCGTTCTCCGCCTTGGTGCCAAGGGTGATTTCGACGACCGTTTCGCCTCGGATCCGTGCGTTGTTCGGCACGCAGGCGTTTGGATCATGTTCTACTTCGGCCTCTGTTCCGACGGCCATGCGCGCGACGGCGTTGCGTTCTCGGATGATTTGCGGTCCTGGCGGAAGGCCGGGGAAGTCCTGATCGACGTCGGCCCGGATGACAGCATCGACAGTCGCCATGCGCACAAACCGGGAGTGATCAGCAAGAATGGGCGATGCTTCCATTTCTACTGTGCGGTTGCGCCGGCGAAGGACAAACGTCTTGGCGAGATCGAACATCACGAGGTGAGAGGAATTGCCGTCGCAACCAACGGAGCAGAATAACCCCAATCAGAAATCGGTCGAGGACGCGAAAGTTATTTAAATCTGTCCGGGATGATCCCCGCACCGATGCGTCCCTCACGGCATTGTGAAAACCCAATCACCGATGGGTGCGCGAATACGCAGAGATGGGTTTCGTGCGGAAGGAAACAGACGGAGTCCAACAACTGCCACTCCCCGTATTGCTCCCCCTGCGGGGTCGCAAACAGAGGGGCGGGACGTTCGGCAACAGGACTGGATATGCAAATTGAAGTGGCACGAGTGTATGATGACATCGGCGGGTCAGAGGCGTATCGAGTCCTCGTCGATCGACTGTGGCCGCGTGGGGTCTCAAAGGAAGCGCTGCGGCTTGATGAATGGTGCAAAGACATCGCGCCAAGCACGGAACTGCGGAAATGGTTTGGTCACGAACCGGCACGTTGGGAATCATTCCGGCTGAAATACCTGAATGAATTGAAGGGAAAACGCGGACTCTTGAAACATCTTCGTACCATCGCACACAAGAAGCCATTGATTCTCTTATACTCGGCAAAGGATCTTGACAGAAATCAGGCCGTGATTGTTCGCGAGGTTTTGCTCACAATGCCTTGAACGACTCAGGCAAAACGCGGAATGGCGACCAGCACCGGCAGGCGACTCGCCGGCCTGGTCGGCAGGCTCAAGCCTGAGGCGTCACGCTTGGCAAGGGAGAATACATGAACTTGTTGCCGGTGGTGGATTTCTGCGGACTCAAGGTGACGAGACTGATCCTCGGAGCGAATCCGTTCGGCGGCTACAGTCATCAGACCGAGGAGCGGGACAAGTTGATGCGTGAATACTACACGGTGGAAAGGATCAAGGAGACGTGGGTCCGCGCAGAGCACGCCGGAATCAACACCATGGTCACGAACAACGAAACCCCGCACGTTCTGCAGGCCGTTCGGGAGTACCTGGGCGGAGGCGGCCGACTCCAGTGGATTGCGCAAGTCAACCGACGTGACAAGCCGGAAATGCGTGAAGCCGCGCACGAGGCGGCTGGCCTCGGATGCAGGGCGATCTACTTCCAAGGCGCACAGGTCGAGGATCTTTATAACAGGAAGGATGCGAAAACGCTCAGGAACTGGTGCGACATGGTCAGGTCGCTCGGAGTGCCCGTGGGAGTGGCTGCGCATGCCCCTGCGGTGCATCGCTGGGTGGATTCACTCGGGATCGTGGATTTCCATGCGGTCTGTTTCTTTGACTGTGGGAGTGTCCATGCCAGCAAAGGCTACGGTTTTCGGCTTGGTGATATTCTGCCGGCGACCGAGACAGTCAGGGCCATACAGAAACCATGTATCGCTTACAAGATCATGGGGGCTGGACGAATTGATCCGCCCATGGCGCTTGAGTTCGCGTTTGGCCAGATCAAGCCTACGGATGTTGTGAACGTGGGCATGCATCGGGGCGACAAGGACAACATGGTGGAAGAGAATGCGGAAACTGTCCGCCGGATTCTGGGCAGCGGTTAGCCAAGTTTCACGCGGAT
>CAZVVD010000039.1:8067-27540 GCA_964630555.1 uncultured Verrucomicrobiota bacterium
GGTTCAAGCGAACCACACGGCAGCCGAACAAAGCGCGGCGCCGCTACCTCCGGCCCCTGTGGGGCCTACGGAGGGTGCGCGCTGACGTTCGCCTCATGATATTATGAAATGTGAAGAAATTGGAATCGTTAGTTGTAGCGTATTTTTTATGATCTCAAACGGCTGGTAATATGCAGCAACAACCGGTTGATGATACTGTCCAGCGGGAGAGAGAAAACAGGCGGCAGTTGTGGTGGCGTGTCGTCCGGTGGATAATAGCCATTCCCTTGATTCTGTTTTCCTACCCGTACCTTGGCTTCTTTGGCCCATTCGTAATGCTTTTCGGCGTCATCCTCATTGCTCGCGACATTGCCGGCTATTTATCGCAATTCGTCGGACGGCTCATATGGCCTCAGCAACAGTATATCCCGCACCCGCTATACAGCATAGCCGAATCGCTCACGGCTAAAGGGAAATATGCCGAAGCGGAAAAGGAATACGAAAAGATCATTGAAGATTTCCCCGATGCCGTGAAGCCGCATCTTGATATGATCAATATCGCCATCGTGCGCATGCACGACGGTCCGCTTGCCGAGAAACTTTACCACCGAGGTTTGAGCGTATTGAAGAATGAAGCCGACCGGGACACGCTCACACGGATGTACAAAGCCATACGCACACGACTCAAAAAGATGCCGGCAAAGATCTAAGGGCATAAGGGTCTCGACAAACGACATTGAAACCATAATTCCGAACAACGGCGTGCATGGTAGCCTCGTAAGCTTGGCACCATGACACCGCCCGTTCGCACTCGCGGGACCGGTGGCCGGATCTCTCGACCGCATGAACAACACCGGCATTCGCGTTTTTGAAGGCGCGGCCGCCATCGTCACCGGCGGGGCGTCCGGCATCGGCCGGGCCCTGGCCGGAGAGTTGGCCCGCCGCGGCGCCGAGGTCGTCCTGGCCGACCTCCAGGCCGAACTGGCGGAGGAAGCCGCCGCGGACATCCGCGCTGCCGGCGGGAAGGCCGTGGCCGCGGAACTCGATGTCACCGACTTCCCCGCCGTGGAACGGCTCGTGCGCGACACCGTTGCGCGCGCCAGACGGCTGGACTATATATTCAACAACGCGGGCATCGTCGTCGGCGGATGCGTCGAGCGTCTGAACGCCGACGACTGGAACCGGATCGTGGACGTCAATTTTCGGGGCGTGATCCACGGGATCCGGGCCGCCTACCCCGTCATGCTCCGGCAGGGCTTCGGGCACATCGTCAACACCGCCTCGGCGGCCGGCTTTTTCGCCGGCCCGGGCAACGCCGCCTACACGGCCACCAAGGCCGCGGTGATCAGCCTCTCCGCGTCGCTCCGGGCTGAGTCCGCGGCGGCGGGAATCCGCGTGAGCGTCATCTGTCCCGGCATCGTCCGCACCCCGATTCTCGACGGCGGCCGCTACGGCAAAATGCTGCTGGATGTTCCGCCCGAGGCGCTGACGCGCCTGCTGGAGCGGTTTCGGCCCATGGCTCCGGACCGGTTTGCGAAGAAGGCCCTCGACGCTGTGGCGCGAAAGCGAGCGATCATCGTTGTGCCGGGCTGGTGGAAGGCGCTCTGGTGGCTCAGCCGCCTCTCGCCCGCGCTGGGGCTTTTCTTCGCCCAGCAGGGCTTCCAATATGCCCGAAAGATTCAGAAGCAAGAAAGGGATTCACCACGGAGGCACGGATAAGAAAAGATTGCTTGAAATCGGGTTTTGAAGGACGTAAAAACCGATGTCAAGCAATGGCTTTATTTTGAGCAGGAGGGGCGTCTGCAAATCTCCCGTCCGTCTCCAAGCTAAAGTCTGTTTGTCAAATGTGGGATTGGCGGAACGCCAGGCTTAAATTTGACGAATGCTTCTCTTGTTTACTCCGTGTTTACGTGGTGATTATTTCTTTCCGAGGGAAAGGGCATCTTGGAGCATGAATATGGCGCTTTCGATCAATACTGATTACGTGACCGGCACCGGGAACCCCGAACCGTATCTCCGGCGGATCGGCGAAGCGGGCTTCACCCACGTGCACTGGTGCCACCAGTGGTGCACCGATTTCATCTACGCGCCGTCGGAAGTCGGGCAGATCCGGAAATGGCTGGACGCCTGCGGGCTCAAGCTGCTGGATCTCCATGCCTCGTCAGGCGTCGAGAAATACTGGACCGCCCCCGCCGAATACGCCCGCCGGGCGGGCGTGGAACTGGTCGGGAACCGGATCGACATGACCGCCGATCTGGGCGGCGACGCGATCGTCATGCATGCCCAGGCGCCAAAGGAGCGCCCCGAGGTGTTTCGCGCCCAGGTGCGCCGGTCGCTGGACGAGCTCGAGCCCCACGCCCGCGCCCGCGGGGTGCGCATCGCCATCGAAAATGTCGGCCCCTGGGCCGAAATTGTCGCGCTCCTGGCGGAGTATTCCCCCGAGTTCCTCGGCGTGTGCTACGACTCCGGCCACGGCAACCTGAACTGGGGCGGCTGCGGCCCGGAGGAAATGGCCGCCGCCCGGGACCGGCTGATCGCGCTGCACCTCAACGACAATGACGGCAGCGGCGACGACCAGCACAAGCCGCTCTTCATGGGCACAGTTCCTTGGCAGCGCGTGGCCGAAATTATCGCGGACTCCGCCTACACCAAGCACCTGAATAGCGAAGTGTCTATCCGCCAGACCGGGATTACGGAGGAGCCCGTATTCCTCGCCCGCTCGTTCGAGGCCAGCACGCGGTTTTCGCGGATGATCGAGGCGCGGCGAAAAGAACTCGCGGCGAGCGCCGCCGGAAAACCGGCCCAACCGCGTCCATCCCGAGGTACGCGTTGAAATCGTCAGTGCCCTTTCCGGCACCGGGCGAAGCCGATCGGAACTTCACCTCTTCCCGCCGCCTCTTGACGCTGGCGGGGCCGCTGGTGCTCTCGCAGATGGGCGTCATGATCATGCAGATCGTGGACGCCGTTTTCCTGGCCCGCTACTCGGAATCCGCCATCGCCGCCATCGGGCCGTCCGGGCTGACCTTCTGGATTTTGTGCGGTCTCTTCACCGGCATGGTCGGCTACACGAGCACCTTTGTCGCTCAGCACATCGGCGCCCGGCAGCCCCGGCGGGCGGGGGCGGTGGTCTGGCAGGGCATCTACCTGGCGGCGCTGGCGGGATTGGTCCTGGCGGCCGTCTCGCCGGCGGCTGGCCCTTTATTCCGGGCCATGGGGCACGCCCCCGCCGTCTGCCGGGACGAAATCGTTTACTTCCAAATTCTCTGCTGGGGAGGGGTCAGCATCCTGCTTTCGAGCGCGATCTCCGGGTTCTACGCCGGGCGAAACGACAACCTGACGCTGATGGCCGGCCACCTGGCCGGCGGGGTCGCCAACGCCGTGTTCGCGGCGCTGCTCATTTTTGGGCGTTGTGGTTTTCCCGAACTGGGCATGGCCGGTGCGGCCTGGGCGTTGATCATCGGCCATGCCCTGCAAGTCGCCATCCTTGGGGCGCTCCTCTTCAAGCCGAGCTTGCGCCGTCATTTTTCCACCTGGGCGGGGCGGACGCCGGACCCGGCGTTGGTGCTCCGGTTGGCGGGCCACGGTTTCTCCAACGGTGTGCGGCTGGTCATCGAAGTCGCCGCCTGGACCGTTTTCCTGGCGATCATCGGCCGTATCGATGCCGATGGGTTGGCGGCCAGCAACATCGCCTGGCGCATCAACGGCATGGCCTTTTTCCCGGTAATCGGGCTTTCCATCGCCGTTTCCATGCTCGTGGGCCAGGCCCAGGGCGCCGGGCGGCCAGACCTTTCGCGGCGCGTTGTACTGCGCGGCCTCCTTCTCGGGGAAGCCTGGATGGTCGCGGCCATCCTTCCCATGGTCCTGTGCCCCGGGATTCTCATCCGCCTGTTTTTTACCGACGCGACCCTTGTCTCGGCCCTCCACGCCACGACCGTCATCCTGCTGCGCTTCGTCGCGGTCTATTGCCTGGTGGATAACGTCAACATCATCCTCATGGGCATGCTGGCCGGGGCCGGTGACACCCGCTGGCTGTTAATCACCTCCGGGGGATTGCATGCCGGCTTGATCGTGGTCCTGGCCCTGATGGCCCGGCTTGGCGCCGGCTTGATGGCGCTCTGGCTCGCCGCCACGATTTTCGTGTTTGTGATCGCCATCGCCTGGGTAATACGATTCCTTTCCGGAACTTGGGAACACCGGCGGGTGGTCGAAGGCCCGTCGCTGCCGGATTTTATCACCCCCGCGTTCTCCGGTCCGAACGCCAGCGAGGCATGACCCCGCTGTGCTGAACGGCCCGGAGAACGTCCAACATCGAACATCGAACTCAGAATATCGAAGAGGCTGATCCATCCATGAAAAAGAAAACTTACCTGGCGGACGTCTGCCGCCTGCTCCGGAAACAATGGCCCGGCAACCGGGCCGTCCACATCGTCTGCCACGGGCACAGCGTGCCGTCCGGTTACTTCAAGACCCCCCGGGTGGACTCGCCGAACGCCTATCCCCACCTGCTCTTCCTGGGGCTGAAGCGGCGGTTCCCCTTGGCCGTCGTCAACGTGATTGTCACGGCCATCGGCGGAGAAAACTCCGAATACGGCGCCGCGCGGTTCGGCCGGGACGTCCTCCCGCACCGGCCGGATGTCGTCTGCCTTGACTACGCGCTCAACGACCGCAGCATGGGCGTGAAGCGGGCGAAGCGCGCGCTGACCTCGATGCTGGCCCAAGCCCGGAAGCTGGGGATCAAGGTCATTCTTTTGACCCCGACCGCCGATCTCTCCGCGGACTTGAACGACCCCGGCGATCCGCTGAACCGGCAGGCGGCGATGATCCGGGCGCTCGCCCGGCGGCGCCGGGTCGCGCTGGCGGACAGCCTGGCCGCATTCAAGGCCCACGTGAAGGGGGGCGGGAACCTCAAGGAGCTCATGTCCCAGGTCAATCACCCGAACCGGAAAGGCCACACACTCGTTGCCGAAAGGCTGTTGGCCTGGTTTCCGGAATCTTGAGGAATAACGGCTGCATTTGGCGGGCATTATTTGGGGAGGGACAGCGTGTCGCTGTCCACGGCGCTTTCGGTGAAACCGCCCTGCCTGATGGTACCGCGGCAAAAGGATCGTCATCCAGGGACGCCGGCGAGGAAAACGGAAGCATGCAAATCGTCATCAGCGCGCAGCATTTCGCCTGGCGGGACATGGACGAATGCCTGGCCAGGGCCATCAGCGAATTCGGGCTGGACGGCGTCGAGTTGTCCTGGGATGAATCCTTCACCCGCCCCCACTGCACCCGGGAAGACCTGGACCGGCTGGCCGCACTCCGCGGACACCACGGCGCCCGGCTCTCCGCCCACATCTGGAGCAACCTCGCGGAATCCGATCCGGCAGCAGCGCTCGACGCCCTGTTGAACTGGCTGCGGTTATGCGATAGGACCGGCGTCGGGGACTTGGTCATTCACGGGGGAAGTTATGCGGACCGCACGGAGGGCATCGCGCGGACCCGGCGCGTCCTGGAACGGGCGTTGCCGTCGTTCGAGCGGCAGCGGGTCGTCCTGAACCTGGAAAACCACTATGCCTACGATTACCGCGATGGCCGGGAGCTGTTCAGCGAACCCTGGGAGTTCAGGGAGGTGCTGGCGCTCGACAGTCCGGCGCTGAAGTTCTGTTTCGACACCGGCCACGGGAACATGACCGGCAACAGCGCCACACTGCTGGATGAGCTTGCCCCCTGGCTCCATTACATCCACCTCGCCGACAACCGCGGGCGGGATGACGATCACCTGCCTTACGGGCAGGGAACCGTTGCCTGGCAAACCGTGTTTGCGCAGTTGCGCAAGTTGGCTTTCGATGGAGTCTTCTGTGTCGAATATCCCGTGCGGGAAGATTCTGCGCCCTTTCAAGCCTGTGTGCGGGAAATCCGGGCGCAATTCGGAAGGGGCTAAGGCGGGCTCTGCCGCAACCCAAAGGCAGGGCTCATCCCGCATGCGGGATGAGCCGTGGTATTAAGGACGGCTCGGCAGGGACGCCTCGCCCCACCAAAAGATACACTCAACAATGTGTATCTTTGCCATTCGGGGCTGACCCAAGACTGCGGACGCCTGGCTCTCAGCTTCTTTAAGCAACGGATGCGGGACACGTGCGGAGCATGTAACGCACTATGCCGCTTGATTCGCCCCGTTGTTTCCCCATGGAAGGACACGAAGCCGGAGCGCGGCGGGCGGGGTCTTTCCAAGCCTGTTTCCGCCCCGTCCTACAGCTCGATCCAGCGTTTGCCGACTTTGGTCCGACGTCCGTTCAGCCGGAGCGACCGGATCCCGGGCGGCAGGTGCAGGCGGACGGCAGGCGCAGCGGCGCGGAACGCCGGTTTCCAGATCACGTCAAGCGACCGGCCGTCCCTGCTGACCCGGGTCTCGAGGGTGACGGGGCCGTATTCGGTGGGCAGGGCGCGGAACCGGCACTGGTCGCCCGGCTTGAGCCACGCGCGGGGCATGAGCCGAAGGAGGTGAAGGCGGCCGGGTTCGATCTGGTCGTCCAGGACCGCCAACCGGGCCAGGCACAAGGGCAGCGCTGCGGTAACGGCGAGCCCCGTAATCCCGCCGCGCGTTTCGCAAGAAACGCGCGTGCCGCGGGACAGCGCGCCGGCCAACACGCTGTACATGCCTTCAAAATATCGCGCGCGGTCGCCCGTCTGCCACGAATGGAAGACGTTCCACGAGTAGCACGGCTCGCAGCTCGACATCTCGTGGTCGAGCACGGGCAACTGCCAGCAGTCCGAATCGCGGCGGTACAGGCGGTGCTGCGGCCCTTCGCGGAACCAGGCCAGCGCATCCTGCATGAGCGGATCATGGGCCGGCACGAGCCCGGAGAAGACGAGAAACAGCGGGCCGCCATCGAGGTAGAACGCATGTCGGCTTTCGTCGGGCTTCTCACCGGCCAGGGCGGTGGGGACGAAGCGCCGCTTCTTGCCGCGGGCGTCCTGCCAGGTGGGCATCTTGCGGCACTTGTCGCGCAGGGCGGCCAGGAACGCCGACCGATAAGCCTCGGCCTCGGCGGCAAACTCGGCGGCGCGAGGGTGCCCGGCCTGGCGCAGCACGCGCACGGCGGCGGTCAGTCCGCGGTAGTTCCACCCGATCGACCACACGGCCTGGATCTTGGTCCAGGCGTCGGTGGCCACCGCCGGCGGCAGCACGCCCTCGTAACCGCCGTGGCCGGTCTGCGCTCGGGCGTCGCGGATCCACTCGCAACTCCGCACGATGGCGGGAAGAAACCGCTCGACGAACGCGCGGCCGCCCGACAGCAGGGCGTGCGAACAGATCGTCCAGAGCACGGCGCCGTTGTCGGACAACCAATCCACCGACTTGTAACGGGCCGGGGTGCTGAAGTAGCCGGGGTGGAGAGCGAAGGCGTCGCCGGGCGGCTTGACGCTGCCCTGCTCGTCGCGAAGGATATCGAGGTATCGCTCGACCGTGGCGTGATGGCCGAACATATCGAGAAGCATGACCAGCTCCATGGCCATGGGGGTCGCCCAGAGATCGGCGTAAATCCACGATCCGGTCAGCTTGCAGAGCTTGCCGGTTTCGGGGTTGCGCTCGCAAAGCAGGTTGCTTATGCGTGCGCTCTGCCGGAGGGCGTCGTTGATCTCCGGTTCCGGGACCTCGAACACGCTGCGGGACGCCGTGGCGCGGCGCCAGAAAGCGCGGGTTTCCCGCAGGGCGCCGGCGTAGCCCAGCGCCAGCTCGGCGTCGAACACCGCGCGGTCCGTCGGCAGCATCGGCAGCAGCACGTCCACCCGCGCGCCCTTCCGCGCCGGCAGTCGCAGCGTCAGCCGGCATCCCGGCCGCTCGGACATCCCGGCCTCCGACGCCGCATGCCACGCCGCCGTGACGTCCGGAGCGCCGGGCGCCGCCGCCAGGCGGACGCGCCCGTCCTCTTCCAGCACGCGCAGGCCGGCGGCGGCGGAATACGCGTCCGCCTCCGGGGCCAGCGCCCGCGGATACTTGCTCTTCTCGAAACGCAGCCTGTTATTGCGGATGTTCATGCTGGCCCCGTAGTGCGGGGCGTGGAACAGGAGGTGCACACACGTCCAATCCTCGAGCGGCACCGCCGGACACAGCGCATGCACTTCGAAGCGGAGCCACGCGAACAGCGGCTCGATCCCGGTCTTGAGCTCGAGCGGCCCGCCCGGCACGTGGGCGAAGGCATACTCCCGCGTGAGCAGGCCGTCCCGCGTCCACTCCGTCCACAGCACCGGCGCGGCGTCGGCGGTCCAGCCCTGGAGCACCGACCGGTCGTCGTGTCGGATAAAGGAATGCCACGAATCGTCGTACTTATCGGCGACGTGGGGGACCACCCCCAACTGGATCCCCTGCCTCGCCCACGGCGCCGTGCGGCGGTTGCGGTCCGGTTCGGCCAGGATCGTGCCGTTCCAAAGCACGTTGAACCGGAACATGTGGTCGCGCCAGCCCAGGGGCGTCCAGATGTTCGGAAGATCCTCCCACCACGCGCACGCCTCCTGGAAATCGGGCTCCCGGCTGGGATCAGCTTTCATGCCCTTCCTACCCAAATATTCTCTGCCAATGTTTTCTTGTTTTTCCCGCCACAGGGTCTGCCTCCGATGGCATCACGTAGCCGTTCCCGGCGGTGAAGGGACCACGGCCGCCCGCGACTGCATGCCGCGCCGGCCTTCGGCGCTGCCGCCGCTCACACGGCCGCGCCGCGCTGCGCGGCGCCCCGCGGAGTTCGCGCAAGGACTTCATCGGCGAGGGCCGCTTTTCCGCAGGCCCATCATGCCCCGGTAGTCAACGAAATCGCCGTCGGTGAAGCCCAGGGAGGCGAGCACGTAGCTGCAGCGCAAGCTGGAGCCGAGCTCCCACAGGGAATGGGCATCGCTATCCAGCGTGAATTTTACGCCGGTGGTCCGGGCCACGCCGTACATGCGCGCCATCTGGTCCACGGCCCGCAAGTCCGCGTTGAACTGGAACGAGGTGATCTCGGCGGCCTTGCCGCGCTCCTGCATGGCGGAAAACACCTCGGCAAACTGGGCATCGGTAATATGCCGCAGGATGTCGCCATGCCGCTCCGGAGGCGGCGGCACGTAGAACGGATGGGCGATGAGATTCGCATGCGGCTCCTGCGCCATGGCCAGGGTGATATCAAGGAGATAGCGGGCCATGGCCGCCGGGGGGTCGTTCCGCCGGTGCCCCATGCTGTGATGCGCAAGGAGCACGTAGTCGAGCAGCTCAAGGTGCCGGTCCGGGTCGAACGAATAGAGGCCGCCGTCAAAATAGTCCACCTCCCACCCCGTGTACACGCGAAGCGGTCCGGCGCGCAGGGCGCGAATGGCTTCGCGCGTCCGCAGCAACACGCCGATGTCGCCCGCCGCCCCGCCCGGCCCGAGCGCGCCGGCGTTGCAAACGACCAGGTGATCGGTGATGCCGATCTCTCTCATCCGCAGCCCCTCGGCCACTTGAACAATGCGCTCCACGGTACAATCCGGCTTGGCATCGCTCGCGCACGTATGCACGTGAAAATCACTTCGTCCCGCTTGCAGCAGTTCCATCTATTCCCCGCCTTTCAGTTCAAGGCCCCTGGCGGCAACGTTTTCGCCTTTGACGTCCACGAGGTATGGGGAAACACTGCTGTTTCCCAGCTCCAAGATCAAGTTTTTTTCGACCTTGACACCCAGGACAATAAAGAGAACAAAGCTCATCGAACGAAATGTCTTGTTTATTGAAGGGCTGGTTATGATCGCCGAAACATGGCGGCATTTCGGGATCGTGTTGACCACCGCCGGCCTGTTCATCCTGGCGGAAAGAGCGCGTTCATGAGCACCCGGGGTCAAACCCTGTCGAACATGCTGGTCTCGCTGTCCGTGGACGCGCGGGGCCAGATCGTCAGGCTGCGCAACCGCGCCACCGGCGCCGAGCTGATCGGGCGCCCCGGGGCGGCCGAGGCCTGGCGGATCGTGGCCCCCGCCGGCTGGCATGCCCTCGCCTTCCTGCGCGGCTCGGAGCAGACGCCGGCTAGGACCGAGCGCATCGAGAACACGGACGGGCCAAGCCTGCGCAACGCCACGCGCCGGGCGGTAAGCGTCAGGGCCGGTTCCCGCGGCGCGGACCGGACCAAGGCATGGCGCCACTGGCGCCAGTTCCGGCCGGAGCGGTGCGTCCGCTCCCTGCCGGCAACGGTTCGCCTCAAAGCCTGGGAGGCCGCCGTCCTGCTGGCCTGCCGATCTGAACGCCACCGGCAGAAGCGAGGCATCCCTTGACTTCCCTCGCCATGAACACCGCCGGAGAACCTCGTGAGACCGCGGGCGCGACAGGGGCGGACCTCGAAGTGCCGCGTATGACGTCGGACATCTACTACGGCTTCGCGGCGAAGCCGTTTTTCGATTCCCTGTGCAAGCCGGACGGACCGGTCCGCGGCAGGCGATTCCGGTCCACCTACGAGATGGCGGGGGGCGGATTGGAGATCGTGGGCGGCCCCGGCCTGTTCAACCGTCCGCTGTTCACGCCCGGCTGCCGGACCCTGGTGAACGCCGGAGACCGTCCGGCGCTGATTCTCTGGACGGCCTCCGATTACCCGAAGCCCGGAAGCCCCGAATGGGGGCGGCCGGATTGGCTGGGACATTTCTTCGCCGGCCTGTCCCTGGGCGGAGTTTCGAGATGGCTCCACACGTTCGCCGAATGCCGCGCGCATTTCCATCCGGGCTGGGTGGAATACCGGTTGCGGGACCCCGCCTTCCCGGGCCTGGAGACGCAGGTGGACATCCTGCCGCACGCCTCCGGGGCCGTGTGGATCAATGTCATGGCGAGCCTGCCGCCCGATGCCGCTGAATCCCCCGTGTTGGTCTGGACGCATGGCTGCATCGGCTGCGGGAGCACCGATCGCAGCCAACACTATGACCCGGGGACGGAACTGTTTGCGCGCGTCGATTGGGACGAGCCGCACCTGGCGGCCAACGATAGCGTGGAGTTCCACGGCGATCTCGCGGTGATCCGTGACGCGGACGATCCGGCCAACTGGGTGGCCGTGGGCTCGACTCGAAAACCGTCGGAGTTGTTGGCCACGAATGCGGGGCAGCGGCTGGACATCGCGCCGGACGCCCTCCGCGCGCATCCGCCGGCCGGCCGGCCCGCCGCAGCGGGGCGGGTTTTGCTCGACATCGAAGCGGGCGGACAACGCGCCTGCAGCCTGATCGTCAACTGGGGGCGGAACACAGACCCGGTCGCGGTCATGCGGCCGCTCCTTGCCGCGAGCGCCGAACGGATATCCGAAGCCCAACGGCACTTTCAACACAGGACCGAGCGCATCGCCATCCGCACGCCGGACCCGGCGCTGGACACGGCCTTCCGCTTTGCCGTGGTGGCGGCCGACGGCATGTGGCATCCGCCGGGCATCAATCACGCGCCGTATGCCTGGTCGGGCCTGACAACCATCTTTCGGACCTTCTACGGCCTGACCGTATGCGGCGATCATGCCCGCGTGGCTTCGGCCCTGCGCCTGCACGGCCAGGTGGATATCCACGGGCGTCTCAAAAATCTGGCCGGCGGCGTGGGCCAAGAACCCTTCGCCTCCGGCTACCAGAGCTACGGCAGCACGGTGGATATGCTCTGGCACCACCATCTCTGGTCCGACGACAAAGAACTGCTGAAGGAGTGGCAGCCCGTGGTCGACTCGTTGATCGCCTGCCAGGAGCGGGACCGCAAGGATGCCCGCGGGCTATTCATTGACCATTTGGGCTTCTGGGCCTCGGATTCGTTCAACTACCATGAAGGCTGCGCGACGGGAACCGCGTTTGTCTGGCGCCTCTACACCGTGCGCGGGTGGATGGCCGAAGCGCTCGGCGAGGACCCGGCGCCATTCCGCCGGCGGGCGGACGAGATCCGGTCGCTGCTCTTCGGGCTGCTTTGGAATGAGGAGGGCGGGTATCTCCACGACGTGGTCGGCGCCACCGGCGAGCGGCAGCCCACCACGATTGCTCCCGCCATTTACCATGCGATCGAGTACTCCCTGGTGACCGGGCGCCAGGCCGAACGGATGTTCGACTGGCTGGAGACCCATCTTCTATCGCCCGCCGGCATGGTGCGGGTGAACGACTGGTTCCCGATCCGCTGGTCGCACCACATCTATTCGCCGAACGAAACCGGCAACGCCGCGGTGGCGGCCTACCGGCTGCGCCGCGCGGACACGGGGTATCGCATGCTGCATGCGATTGCGCGCGGCACCATCGAGCGAACGCTCGTGCCGGGAGCGATCATGTGTCTCTCGAGTTCGGACGGCGCCTTGATCAATGGTACGGATTTCGGGGATGGCGTGTCGCTCTTCCTGCGGGCTAACGTCGAAGGGCTGTTCGGCCTGCGCCTCGACAAGCCGCACGGCGTGCTGCGACTGGAACCAAACTTTCCACGCAACTGGCTGCACGCCGACCTCACTCTGCCTGGCCTCGGGCAAATGACGTTCCGGAGGGAACCGGTTGCCGACGGCGTCCGCGACTGCTATTCCCTGACCCTCGACTCCCCCCTGCGTCTCTCCGCCTCCCTGCCGGCCGGGGGCCCGGCGCGCGAGGTGCGCGTCAACGGCCGACCTGCTGCGGCCGCCAGCCAGTCCGGCCGCACGGGTTTTCTTGTGGAAGTGGAGGCCCCGGCCGACACGCGTTTTGAGATCCGCTTTGAGTCCGCGGCATCGGCGCCCGTATCACCGGAGCAGCTGCCGGTCGTGGCGGCGGCCGCGACGCTGAGCGCGGCACCGCCGCAGCCGGCAACGTCGGGCCAGCGGGCAGAGTTCGAGAGCGTCGCCCTCGGCGGCGCCGCGGTCATCCCATTCGAACGGGCGTATCGGCTGTTCCCCGGCGAACAACTCTGGAACCTGGACTATCCCAAAACCCCGCAACCCCGCAGCTTCATGCTCGATTCGCGATTCAGCGGGTATCCCGCGGAATGGCGGTTGACGCGCAAGCGCATCCCGTTTCGCATCGACCGGCAAGCGATCCTGGCGTTTCAGAAGCGGCACGCCGATGCGATCTGGGGCGCGCCGCCCCTCTACGCCCTCGACTTCAGCGTGCCCGGCACGTTGACCCTGCCCATTGGCAGGTCCGCGGCCGCCGTCTACGTGCTGGCCTCGGGCTTATGCACGGTGATGACCTGCCACCTGCCCCAGATTGAAATTCTGCTTGAGTACACGGAGGGACAAATCCTCCGGCGCCGGTTGACGGCGCCAGGGGACTTCGACTTCATCACCCAGCATACGTCGGTTCATCCTTCGGTGGCGATTGGCTGGTTTGGCACGGACGAAGAACTGCCGACCCTGGAACAGGATTGCCGCGCATCCGGCGACCCGCTTTTCAAGCTGAAACAGCGGCTGCATGCGGACGTCATCCAGCTGAATGGCTCGGCCGGGGTGCTCAAGCAGATTTCGTTCATCCCGCTGCAACGTCACAGCGGCATGATCGTCTATGGAATCACCGTCGCGCGTTGACAGGGACTCCCGCCTTCGATCCGGTAGTACTTTTCCATGCCGAACGGGAAGTCGTGGAGCTTGACGTTCCTCACCCGCGCCTGCTGGAGCCCGTAGGCCAGCGGCAGGTGCGTGAATATCCAGGGGCAGTCCTCGACCACCATCGCCGCCATCCGCCGGTAAAGCGCGGTGCGCTCCGGCGCATCCGGCAGCAGGCGCGCCCGCTCGTAGAGCTGGTCGAACTCGGGGTTGCTGTAGTTGGCCCGGTTGGGCCCGGGCGAGGCGTTCGGGCCGTAGAAAAGCTGGAGGAAGTTCTGGGCGTCGGGATAGTCGGCCGACCAGCTCAGCCGGAACATCTGCGCCTGGCGGCGCTCGACCTTGTCGAAAAAGGCCGGCTTGTTGTTGTAGGACGGGCGCAGGACCACCCCGATCCTGTCCAGGAAATCGGCCAGCAGCTCCGTGGACTGGCGCAGCTCGGCGCTGTCGGCTGAGGCCAGCTCCAGGGTGAGCTGGAGCCGCCGGCCGGTCTTGGGATCCACCCCGCCGGGATAGCCGGCTTCCGCCAGCAGCGCCCGAGCCCGCTCGAGGTCGAACGGGAACCGGTCGGCATCCGTCTCCGACCCGGCCAGGCCCGGCGGGATCGGCGACACCGGGCGGATGACCTGCCGGTGATGGAAGCGGACCCAGCTTTCGGTGTCGAAGGCGCAGGTCAGCGCCTGGCGCAGGCGGCGGTTGGGGCCGACCACGGGATCGTCCATGTTGAACCCGAGGTAGTAGATTTCCAGCGTCGGCCGCGACATCATCCTGATCCCGCGCGCCTCCAGCTCCCGGTTCAGGCGCAGGTCGGAGGTCATCACGGCCTCCCAGTTGTCCCGGGAAACCGCGCCAAACCGGTCCAGCCGGCCGTCCATGAACAGCATCCATTTCGTCGTGTCGTCGGCAATGACGTAGTCCACGATCCGGTCCAGCAGCGGCAGCGGGCGCCCGGCGTCGGCCAGCAGGCCGGCTTCGCGATCCTCGGCGGAAGCGGCGGGGGGGAGCCCCGTCCCGATCGAAGTGGAGCGGCTTGTCCCCAAGACGCTGGTTTGAGGATAGATCTCCCGGCGTCCGGGCGCGCCCCACTTCGGGTTGCGCGCGTATTCGATCCGGTAATTACGCTGCCAGGATGCCAGGACGAACGGACCGGTGCCCACGGGATGATTCACGAAATCCCGTCCGTAATATTCCACGGCCTCGCGCGGGACGGCAAAGGCGTAGGGCATGGTCAGGACCCAGAGGACCTGGGGATAAGGACGCTTGAGGACGATCTCCAGCGTGTGGCTGTCCGCCGCGCGCAGGCCCGCCACGGGCCGGTCGTAGTCCGTGGGTTCGTCCCCGCCCGCGGTCGCGCGGAACTCGTCCAGCCCGGCGATCCGGTCCTGGAAGGCCCAGTAGCCGGTCGAGCCGGTTTTCGGGTCCGCCACGCGCAGGATGGAATAGACGAAATCCCGGGCAGTCAGCTCCCGCCCCTTGCCGCCGCTGGCGGCGAAGCAGGGATCATCCTGGAAATAGATGCCGCGCCGGATGCGGAACGTGTAAGCCAGGCCGTCCGCGGACACGTCCGGCATGGCTACCGCCAGGAGCGGCTCCAGGCGGTAGGGCCGGTCGAGGTAGGCGTATTGCAGGAGCCCCTCGTAGACCCGGCTCACGGCGAGGGCGGTGGCGAAGTCGCCGGCCCTGGTGGGATCGAACCCGCGGATGCGGCTGGTTTCGCTCACGAGCGTCGCCGGCGCCGCGCCGAGCTCGCGGCCATCGCGTCCGCACCCGCCGGCGACCCAGCTGGCGGCCAGGAGCAACGCCGGACCGGCGGCGGCCGCAAGCCAGAAAAGGGAGAAGGCCGGTTTTAAACTCATGCCGCCCACGATAGCAGGAACAGCGGGTGGAAAAAAGCATTTCCTGGCCGTCGCGCAGTCCTGCGGGGGCGATTATCCTTCAATCCTGCCCAGGCAATACGGCGCGGGATCGGCGAGCCCGCACTGGCGGAAGGCCGCCAGGCGCTCGACGCAGGCGGGACATGACCCGCAGGCTGTTTCCCGGCCGCGGTAGCAGGTCCACGTGCGGGCAAAGTCAACGCCCAGGGCGCAGCCGATTCCGACAATCTCCCCCTTGCCCATGGCAATGAATGGGGCGTGCAGGCTTACCACCCGCCGCCGGTTGAGCGCCAGGACCGCGTTCAGGCGCTCAAGAAAATCGGGGGTGCAGTCCCAGTAGCCATAGCGGTCCTGCGCCTGGGCCCCGTAAAAAACGTCGGCAATCCCCCGGGCCTCGGCGTAGGCGGCCGCCAGGGACAAAAGGATAAGGTTACGGTTCGGGACGTAGGTCGGAGGCTGGTCGCGTTGTGCCGGCGGAATTGCCGCCAGGTCCGGCACCGGCCGGCCGGCATCGATCAGGGCCGACCCCCCCTCCGCCAGCGCGCCCAGGGCCGGGACGTCCAGTACACGGTGCGCGGCGACTCCCACCGCCCAGGCCTGCCATTCGGCGCACGCGATCTCGCGGACGTGCTTCTGGCCATAGCGGAAGGTCAGGGCGTGGACCGCCGGGCAGGCCAGCGTCTTGCGGACGTAATGGAGGAGCGTGGCAGAGTCCATGCCCCCGCTCAATAGCACAACCGCGTTATCCATGGTGTTGAGCCGCTTTCAGGTCCTGGTAGAGGCGGTAGGGCTCGCGGTAGGCCCGGTGGCGGTCCATGTCCGGCGTAAACACCCGGCCGGTCCGGTAGAACCCGGCGCTGGATTCCTCGAGCGAATGAAAGGCGCCCTGCCCGTCCGCCGCCAGCATGGCGGCGCCCAGCACAGCCGCCTCCGTGACCACTGGCCGCTCCACCGGCAGGCCGGTGACGTCGGCCTTCATCTGCAGCCAGAACTCGTTCTTGGCGCCGCCGCCGATGGAGCGCATGGCCTCGAAGGAAAACCCCTGCTCGCGGAGGAACCGGATGTTCTCATCCAGGCAGAAGCAGAGGGACTCCAGGATCGCGCGGTAGAGGTCAGCCCGGGTATGCCGCAGAGTGAGGTGGGCAAAAATGCCCCGCACAGCCGGATCGGGCTTCGGCGAGATCATGCCGTCGAAGTGCGGGAGGACGCTCACGCCCCGGCAACCGATGGGGATTGCCGCCGCCTCGCGGTCAAGCGTCGCGAAATCGGCGTTCCCGCACAGCTCGCGGCGGAACCAGTCAAGCAGGACGCCGGCGGTCTTGGAGTAGGCCAACGCAAACAGGTAGCGGGCGATCGGGAAACGCCCGACCATCAGGCCGGGCGGCACAGGCCGGTCGAAGGACTCCATCAGGGTCACGATGGCCAGGCAGGTGCCGGAGGTTTCGGAGAGGATGCCCGGACGGCAGTTGCCGGCGCCCAGGGCCCCGGCATACTGGTCGTTGGTCCCAGCCACCAGCAGCGTGCCGGGCGTCAGCATCCAGTCGTCGGCCATGGACTTCGATACTGTGGCGACCGGGGTTCCCGGCACAAAGATTTGTGAGACCTGCGAAAGAGTCAGCTCCGCCGCCCGCAGCACGGCGGGATCATAGCCCCGCTCGTCCGGGGTGGTCAGGCCGGTGGATGAGGCGGTATTCGTGTCGATCGCCGGGACGCCGGTCAGCCGGTAGGCGACGTAATCCGGCAGGAGCAGATAGCGCGCGGCCCGGCCAATGACCTCCGGCCGGTGTTCTCGGAGCCACTGGATTTTCGAGACCGTCATGATGGCGTCGATGTGAGGGGCCTTCCCCGTGGCCGCCCGCACTGTCTCGCGCAGGGCCTCGGCCTGACGGCCCGCCCGGGAGTCATACCACAGGATCGCGTCGTGCAGGGGGCGGTCGTGCTTGTCCAGGCTGACAAAGGTCTCCCCCTGGGACGACACCGCCATCGCCAGGATTCTGGCGCCGCTTTGGCCGACCGACTCGCGCACCGTCGCGCGGGCGGATTCGTAGACTGACTCGATCGCGATGTCGACGTGGCCGTCCGGCGACACGGTGGGCTCGAAGGCCCGCCGGCTGAAGGCCAGCATCCGCCCGTCATGGCCGAACACGCCGGCCTTGACGCCGGTGCCGCCGATATCAAGTCCCAAAAACGCTTCGGGTTTCATGAGCCTATTCAATCAGCCTGATATTCAGAAGCGCGCACAAATCGCGATAGACCGCGCGCTGGTCGCCGTAGGCCAGGATGTAGTGCTGACCCAGCACGTTCTGGACAAACGCTTCGGGATCGGAATCGAACTCGACCTCCAGGCTGGGGAGCTGGGGGGCCGGCGGCGCCCAGCCGGCTTCCTCCCATTGCGGCGGGGACTTCGCGACACCCCCGGCCACGTGCAGGATATAGTCGCCGCCGCTGTACCCGAGCCGCGCCAGGGTGACCGGCCCGGTCTTCAACTTGGACACGTTGAGCAAACCCTCCCCGAAATCGCCGAAGGCGTTGGGCAGGACCGTGGTCTGGCCGTCCACGATCTCGGCCGGCACGTAATCCGGCACGCCCAGCAGGGCCCCCTGGCGGGTGAACTCGTAAATTTCCAGGTAGGCGGCGACCTGGCCGGTGAGCAGCCGGACCATCTGCTGGGTCACAGCGCCGAGGGAGTCGTTTTCGGGGATCGAGCAAACCGGCAGCTGCTCGTGGAGCAGGGTCAACGAGCCGGCCGGGGCGAACTTGAACAGCTTTTTCACGCCGTCGACGTCGGAATAAGAGATCCCGGCGTAGCCGCGCTCCTCGATGATCCCTTGCAAGGCCAGGTAGAGCCGCGCGGTGGCGGCCAGCGTTTCCGGCTTGGGCTCCTTGAGGAACCGCCAGCGCTTGCGCATGGCGCCGATGGACTGGTCCAGGTCGGCCGCGCTCAGCTTCTCCATGCGCTGGGCCAGCTCGAGCAACTCGAAGTGCTCGATTTCCGGACCGATGCGTTTTTTCAGGGACACGCCGTCGTAGAGCGTGCCGTAGAGGCGCATATCGCGGTAGCCGGCCATGCCGATCCGGACCCGGCGCAGATCGCGCGCGGCGGCGGCGGCCCCGGCAAAGGCCGCGAGCTCGCCCGGCGAGACGCTCTCCCCCATCCGGCTGGCCAGGTACTTGAACCGGAACCCCATGTCCCGCATCGGCCGGCAGAGAGCGGTGGTGCCGGCCTGGTCCGCCGTGGTGATGAACCGGCCGCCCTCGCGCCAGCCGGTCAATCCCCACAACAGCATCGGCCTATGCTTGAACGGATCAATCACGCGGAGAACGGCCCAGGAAGGAATCCAGCCGGCGATGCACACGACCAGGAAATCGAAATCCGCCCGGCCCAGCTCGGCGGCGGCGCGGTCGGCCTGGCTGCCGGCGGGGTCGTCAGCCACGGGGCCGGCTTCCCGGACCTCGACGCCGGCGGACCGGAGCAGGGCGGCCGCGTCCCGGCATTTCCTCGCGATGATCTCCCGCGGAGTGTTGACCTCGCCGAATCCCACGAACGCCGCCGTGCTCTTTCGGTTCATAAATGCACCTCACCCATGACCGATTCCCGTTCTCCTGTAGGGCGGGCACGTCCGTCGGCTGACGGATTGCCCGCCGTCTTCCCGGATCGGCTGGCTCAAACGCCTCAGGCGGGAAGGTCAAGGACCGTTCCCTACAATTCAGACAGATCACATCCACCCAGATCCGCCTCACCTGGCCGGCGCGTCGCCCCAATCGGGCACGGCGAGAGACTCCCCCTCCTTCAGCGCGGACTTGTGGGCCATGACCCCCATGGCCATGTAGCGGGACGCCTCCCAGATATTGATCGCCGGCTGCCGCCCCCCGGCCACAGCCTCAACGAACTCGTGCACCAGGTAGGGATGCGAGCCGCCGTGGCCGGCCGGAACGAACTCCATGTTCTGGAGATCCGCCGCGCTGGCCTTCTGGTTCATGGCGTGCTTGAACGCCTCCTGGACCTCCGGGGGCAGCGGGTCGCGCATGGTTTCCGGGGTCAGCCGGGTGACTTCGAGCTTGCGCGCCGTCAGGGGCGCGGTCCGGAAGTTCGGCGCTTCAGACATTTTCTGGTGAATTATCATTGAGGGAAACGGGGCACGAGG
>CAZVVD010000040.1:0-26915 GCA_964630555.1 uncultured Verrucomicrobiota bacterium
AGCAGGCGGATGGCCGTGCTCTTGCCGGCGCCGTCCGGACCGACCAGTCCGAACATTTCGCCGCGACGGACCGCCAGGTCCAGGCCGGCCACGGCCGCCAGGCCGCCCAACGAACGGGCCAGCCCTTCCGTCAGGATGACCGGAGATGGCTCTGGGGTCTTCATGTCGTGAAGGCTTGGTGTTCAGTGTTCGGGATTACAGGGGGATAGGCACCGAACGGAGAACGACGGGCATCCAACGCTGAACGCTGAATACCGAACATCAAATACCATCTTTCGCGTATCGCGCCTGAACTGGCCTTCGTCCCGCAGGCGCGGCAAGGGAGCCCGGCCCCCTCTCGATCCTCAGGGCGCCTGCTCCAGGTATCCGTCCGCGGGCATGCCGGGCTTGAAAACGCCGTCGGGATTGGGGAGTGTGATCTTGATCCGGTAGACCAGCTTGGCGCGTTCTTCCGGTGTCTGGACATTGCGCGGAGTGAACTCGGCCTCCGGTGATACGAAGGTCACCTTGCCTTCGTAGGCTTTGGGGTCGCCGTCGATCCGCACCCAGGCCGCCTGGCCGAGCTTCACCTGCCCGAGCCGGCTTTCCGGAACATAGAGCGAGAGCCAGACTTCATCCAGCCGGGAAAGGATGAGCAGGACCGAGCCGGCGCTCACCACTTCGCCGTCTTCCCGGACTCGCGTGGTGACCATGCCATCCGCGGGGGCCGTCACCCGGCAGTCGGCGACGGCCTTGTCGAGCTGGGCCAGGCGGGCCCGGGCGGCTTCCACCAGGGCCCGGGCAGCCTCGATTTCCTGCTCGCGGTTGCCGCGAACGGCCTTGGCATGGGCCTGTTCCGCGGCTGCCAGTGCCGCCGCGGTCTGCTCGGCCGCGGAGCGGGCGTCGTCCATCTGTTTCTGGGTGGCGCTGCGTTTTTGGTAGACCTGTTCGATTCGGCGCAGGTCTGCCGCCGCCGCCCGGGCCGCGGCGGCGGCCAGGGCAACCTGTTCCCGGGACCGCAGGATATCCTCGTCCCGGCTGCCGGCGAGCATAAGGTCCAGCTGGGCCTCGGCTGCCGCCAGGGCGGCGCGGGCCTCGTTGCGCTTGAGTTCGTAATCCGCCGGGTCGATCCGGGCGACCAGGTCGCCTTGCTTGAGTCTGGCGCCTTCGCGGGGGGGGAAATCCAGGAGGCGCCCGCCGACCAGCGGCGCCAGCTGGACCTGGACGCATTCGATGGTTCCGGACCCGTCGGGCATTCCGCGCTGGAAGCCGCAGCCGGCCCCGAGGCCGATGGCCACGGCCAAGACGAGAGGAAAGCGCAAGCGCGGGCGCCCGGGAAGGTCTTGGCCCAGGGGGTGAACAGGGCGGCAGGCGACCGTGGCTACAGAAGACAAAAGGCGCGGCGGTTGCCGTCCCGTCGCGCCGTCGGCGTGGCGGGCTCTGCTTGCCCCGCGTTCCGTGGGACCAGGGCGGCTATCCTGTAAGGCCAGGTTCCATGGGGAGGACGGCGGACGCGCCAGGCCATTGGCGGCCTCCAGGCTGATCCGGCGTTGCCGCGATTCGGAACGGGCCATACGCGGTTTCCTCAAGCGGTTCGCGTGACGAGTCAAGGGGTGCTTGGCATCACCTGCCAATAACAATAATCGAATGATGAACAAAAGGCAAATGGTTTTGGCGGCATTCCCTTCGGGCTTGCCTTGCGCGGCGGAGATCGCGTATGGTTCAGCAGCTTGAGGTATTCAACGACCCGGGGGTACGCCGGGATGCTTCGCGGAAGGAACAAGGTGCCAGCATGCTGCCCTTTCCCCATTTTCCAATGCGCGCGGTTCACGACTTAGGCGGGGTGTGGGAGTTCGCCTTCCTGGGCGATGCCGAGCTGGACGCCCTGGATCCAGCGGCGGTGGTGTTCAACGACCGGCTGGCGGTCCCGGGCGTGTTCGACGCCACCCCGGCCTATGCCGGGAAGCGCGGGGTGGCCTGCTACCGAACGACCGTGGCGGCATCGCCGGGCACGGCAGGGGTTTTGCGGCTGGGGGGCTGCGGATTCAACACCCGGGTCTTCGTGGACGGCGTGCTAGCCGGGCGGTGCGATCTGCCCTACAGCGGTTTCACGGTATTCGCGCCGGCGTCGTCCGGGCGGGAGCGGGTTCTGGTCGTGGCGGTGGACAACCGCTACGACCGCGGGCGGCAGCCGCTGATGGAACCGTGGTATGACTTCTACGGCTATGGCGGGATCTACCGGGATGTCGTCTGGACCGAGGTGCGCACCCCCTGCTGGCTGGACCGGGCCCGCGTGACCGTGCTGGACCCGGAGCGCGGCCGGGTGCGGCTCGACATCGTCTTGGCCGGCCGCGTTCCCGCCGTCTGCGATTTCAGCGTGTCCTTTGATGGGGGGGGCGCCACGACGACCAAGGGGGTCGCCGTCCGGGAGGGCCTGGCCCGGCTTGAACTGGCGGTCCCGAACCCGCGCGTCTGGTCCCCGGAGCATCCCGCCTTGCATACCGTGACGGTGGGCGCCGGCGGGGACGCCGTGACCGAGCGGTTCGGTCTGCGCACGATCCGGACGGAGGGGCGGGACCTGCTCCTCAACGGGCGGCGCCTGAAGCTCAAGGGCTACTGCCGCCACGAGGCCCACCCGCAGTTCGGCCCGGCGCTGCCGGAGATGCAGTTGGTCCAGGACCTGCAACTGCTGCGGGAACTCGGGTGCAATTTTATCCGCGGCAGCCACTATCCGCAAAGCCAGCGCTTCCTGGACCTGTGCGACGAGCTGGGGTTTCTGGTCTGGGAGGAAGCGCTGGGGTGGGGGGGGCGGAAGGAGCAGTGGGACCTGCCGGCGTTCCTGGAGGCCAACGTCGCCCAGATCGGCGCCATGGTGGCCAACAGTTTCAATCATCCCGCGGTCATCCTGTGGGGCTTCTTGAACGAAGGTCAGAGCCATCTGCCAGAATACCGGCCGGTGTACGAGCGCTGTTTCGCGGCCGCGCGGGCGCTCGACCGCAGCCGTCCGGTCACCTACGCCACCATGTACACCCGCCCTCCGAGGTTTGATCTTTGCCTGGACCTGGCCGATGTCGTCGCGTTCAACATCTATCCCGGCTGGTACGCCCACGATGGGGAGGCCGTGCGGCCGCTGCACGAAATCCTGCCCTGCATCCGGAGGTGCCTGCAGGACGTGGCGGAGCGGGGGCAGGGCGGCAAACCCTTCCTGCTTTCAGAAATCGGCGCCGCCGCCCTCTACGGCTGGCGCGACCCGCTGCGCGCGCACTACACCGAGGAGTACCAGGCCGAGTACCTGGACGTGGTCTGCCGCGAAGTGATGGCCAACGACGCCATCGCCGGTGTTTCGCTGTGGCAGTTCTGCGACTGCCGCACCTATGCCGGGGCCCTCGCCCTGGGGAGGCCCCGCACCTTCAATAACAAGGGGACCTTCGACGAATACCGCCGCCCCAAGCAGGCCGCCCAGGTCGTGAAGCGAATCTTCGGGGGAGCGGTTTAGGTCGGCGTCTGCCGGGGCGATAGAGGGAGCGCAGCGCCCGCGCCCTGGGGTTGCCGGGAACAGCTGGGCGGAGGGATTGCGGCCATGATGGCGAAACAGGAAACCAAGATCCTGGCGACGCTCGGACCGGCCTCCAGCGCCCCGGAGATGATTCGGGCCCTGATGGCGCGGGGGGTCGACGGGTTTCGGATTAACATGAGCCATGAAAAGGCCGCCAACCTGGCCGGGCGCGTCCAGGCGGTGCGCGCGGCCGCCGCGGCCGAGGCGGCCCCCGCCGCGGTGGTCGTGGACCTGGGGGGGCCAAAAATCAGGGTCGGCCGGCTGGAGGGCGGACAGCTCGAACTCGCCGCCGGCGCCGAGCCGGTTTTGGGCGCGTCCATTCCCATCTCACATCCCGACATCCTGGCGGACCTCCGGCCCGGGCACCGGATCCTCATGGATGACGGGAAGCTGGAGCTGGAAGCGCTGGCGGCCGCCGGCGACGGGTTCAAGACACGGGTGAAAGTGGGGGGGGTGCTGCTCCAGGGGAAAGGGGTCAATCTGCCGGACACCGAGGTGCGCCTGCCGGCCCTGACGGACAAGGATCGGGAGGACCTGGCTGCCGCCATCCAGGCCCGGGCGGACTACGTGTCGCTGTCCTTCGTGCAGCGCCCGGACGATCTACGGGAGGCTCGGCGCGCGATGGCGGGCCACGCCCACTGCCCGCTGCTCATCGCCAAGATCGAAAAGCCGCAGGCCGTAGAGCGTTTCGAGGAGATTCTCGAGGCATCCGACGGCGTCATGGTGGCCCGGGGCGACCTCGGGGTCGAGGTGTCGCCGGCGCGCGTGCCGGTGCTGCAGAAGCATTTCATCAGCCGCTGCAATGCCCAGGGCAAGACCGTGATCACCGCCACCCAGATGCTGGAATCCATGATCCAGAATCCGCGCCCGACCCGGGCCGAGGCGTCGGACGTGGCCAACGCGGTCTGGGACGGCACCGACGCCGTGATGCTTTCCGGCGAGACCGCCGTGGGGCGCTATCCCCTGGAATGCGTCGCCATGATGCGCGACATCATCGCCGAGGCCGAAAAGGCCGCGCCTCCCCGCCGGGCGCCTTTCGCGGCCTCCACCCCCGTGCATGCCCTGGCCTCGGCCGCGGTGAACGCGGCCGAGGAGCTCCACGCCCGGGCGATCGTGATCATCACCGTCTCGGGTTTTACGGCGCAGATGGTGGCCCAACGCCGGCCGACGGTGCCGCTGATCGCGGTGGCGCCCGACCTGGGGGTCTGCAACCGCCTGATGCTGGTCTGGGGCGTGTTGCCGTTGGCCGTGCCCTGGGGGCCGAATTCCGACGCCCTCCTGGACGGCATGGAGCGGGAGCTGCTGGCCAAGGGGTGCATCGGGCGGCAGGACACGTTCGTCATCGTCAGCGGGTCCACCCGCCTGCGGGGTGCGGATTACATCATGAAAATCCATGCTCCCGGGGCTGCGGGAGTCGCCGCGGCCCCGCGACGGGAGGGGCGATGAAAACCTTTGAGCTCCAGACCCGCGCGCGGACCGAGTTCGTGGAGGTCACCGCCCGGGTCCAGGCGGCCGTGGCGGAACTCGGCTTGGCGGAGGGGGTCGTCACCGTGTTCGCGCCGCATACGACCGCCGGGATGACGATCAACGAGAACGCGGATCCGGATGTCGTTGCCGATCTGCAGTCGGTCCTGGACGCCTTGGCGCCCTGGCGGGGCGCTTACCGCCATGGCGAGGGCAACTCGGCGGCGCATGTCAAGGCCACCCTGGTGGGATCCTCGGTCCGGGTCTGTGTGGCCGGCGGCCGCCTGCGTCTGGGCGCCTGGCAGGGGATCTATTTTTGCGAGTTCGACGGGCCGCGCTCCCGCCAGGTCTGGGTGGCCGGGTAGGCGGAAAAGGCTGTGTTACAGGCTGTGTTACGGGATTGACACCTTTCGGAGGAACTGGTAGCAGTATTCACCTAAGCCGCTGCGGCGTTTCTTCCGTCGCGGCGATCATGTGAGGGGCGGCGGGGCGGCGACTCAGTGGGTTGCGCCTCATGGCCTGGCGGATCGGAAGCGAGGTGTACCATGAAGCGCAAGACGACAGCCAAGCAACATCCGGCCTCCGGTTCCGGCGCCCGCAGGGTTCGGCCGGCAGCCGCCGGAAAATCGAAGCCCCGAAAAACGGCGCGGCGGGCCGTGGCGGCGCCCGTGGTAGCGGTGACGCCTCCGCTCAAAATCGCCGCCAAGTACCGGCGGGTCTACGACAACCTCGTGCGCTTGCGCGAGCGTCTGACCAAGCAGATCAACTTCCTGGCGGCCGACAACCTGACCCGCAGCGAGACCGACGCGGAGCTGGATTTCCGGTCCAAGGAGCAGGGCACGGATAACTTCGAACGCGATTTCGCCCTCAACTGCCTCAGCCGCGACCAGGACGCCATTTTTGAAATCGACGAGGCGTTGAACCGGATTCAGCTGGGGACCTACGGCAAATGCGATGCCTGCGGGCGCGCGATCGAAGCGGCGCGCCTGGCCAGCTTGCCCTATTCCCGCCTGTGCATCGCCTGCAAGTCGAAGTTGGAAACCGGCGCCAGCGGCCGGGCCGGACCGGGCGGCGGGTTCTTGCCGGCCAACAACGACAAGGCGGCCGCTGACGCGGACGCCGAGGACGAGTAGTCCGATCCAAGCCCGCTTTCGCCGGCGCGCCGCCGGCTCCGGAATGCCTGCCTATGTGGACGGTGATCATCGGCTTTGCGGTGGTGGCGCTGGACCAGGCCGCGAAATTCGCGATCCGGCAATCCCTGCGCCTGGGCGAAAGCGTTCCGGTCATCGAAGGCTTTTTCAACCTCAATCATCTCCGGAACAGCGGCGCGGTCTGGGGCATCTTTCAGTCCCGCAACGAGTGGCTGATCCTGATATCTTTGCTGGTCCTGGCGTTGATCGCGGTGTTCTACCGCTGGCTGGTGGACCAGCGCGGGGTGCATCGCCTGGCGATGGGCCTGATGGTCGGGGGTATTGTCGGCAACCTGATTGACCGGATCAAGCTGGGCTGGGTGACCGATTTCCTGGATTTTCACTGGCAGACCCTGCACTGGCCCTCGTTCAACATCGCCGATTCCGCCATCTGCCTCGGCGTCGCGGTCTACCTGGTCTCGTCCTTTGTCCGCCCGGCGCTGGCGCCGGGTGGACAGCCGGAGGCGCGTCCCGATCATGAGCGGCAGGCGCCATAGCCCCCGCGCGTTTTTCCTGGTCGGCCCCACCGCTGTGGGCAAAAGCGCCGTTGCCCAGTGGATCGCCGAGCGCAACGGGTTCGATATCCTTTCCGCCGACTCGATGCAGGTCTACCGGGGCTTGGACATCGGGACCGCCAAGCCCTCGGCCGGCGAACGCGCCCGGGTGCGGTACGAGGGTCTGGACCTCGTCGATTTCAGCCAACGGTTCAGCGTCGGCGATTACCGGGCGGCCGCCTTGGCCGCCGTCGGCGCAGCCGCGGCCGCCGGGCGGCCATTGATCGTCACCGGGGGAACCGGGCTGTATCTCAAGAGCCTGACACACGGCCTGGCGGAAAAGCCGGGCCGCAATGAAGCGATTCGGGCGGAGGCCGAACGTCTGCTGGCGGAACGGGGGGTCGGGGCCTTGCAGGAGTGGCTCGGTCGCCTTGACCCGGCGCGCCTGGAAGCGCTGGCGGACCCGCGCAATCCGCGTCGGCTGGCGCGGGCGATTGAACTGGCCGCCGCGGGCGCGCCGGCGCCGGCCCCGACCTGGGACCGGAGCGGGCCGCGCATTCCCGGTCTCCGGATGCCCCTCGACGCGCTATACGCCCGCATTGAAAAGCGGGTTCAGAGGATGTATGCGGATGGGCTGGTCGGGGAAGTCCGCAACCTGGCGGCCCGGGGGCTCGCATCGGCGCCGACCGCGGCCCAGGCCATCGGCTATGCCGAGGCGCTGAAGGTTCTCGCTGGAAGCTGGACGCGGGAACAGGCCGTAGCCGCCACCGTGGTTCGAACGCGCCATTTGGCCAAGCGCCAACTGACCTGGTTCCGCCGCCAGGCCAACGTGGATTGGCTGGACATCGAGCCGGACCGGCCGGCGCCTGAGGCCGCCGGCCGGGTCCTCGAATACTGGGAGGCCCACGGCCCCACGCCGATCGCCGGCGTGTGAAGCAGCGCCGAGGTGTCAGCGCGGAGGGGGCGCGGAAATCGACAGGCAAGAAACGTTCAAGGCCGGGCGGGCTGGATGCCCCCGGTGATCGTCGCGCCACCGGGCAAGGGGGGCTGCGGCGGACGGCAGAATGCCGTCCCTCATGGGAAACCATCACGGGGGGAGCGATGGCAATGCCGGGATGCCTGAAAGCGGAATCGCGGCGCCCGCCCACCTGGCCAACCCGGATTCAAGCGGCGGGAGCTTATGCGATGAACACTCCAACTTCTTCCAGCCAGGAGGCCTCCGCCGGCGCGTCGGGCGCGCCCGTGAGTTACCGTGTGCTCGACCTGCCCGCCCGCTTGCGGCCGCGGGAGCTGATGGACCGCTTCGGCGTGGAAAAACTGCAGGAGGACACGCTGCTGGCCATCATCCTGCGGACCGGCGTACCCGGACTCAACGTTGTGGAGCTGGCGCGCCACCTGCTGCAGCAGTATGGCTCCCTCTCGGCCCTGGCCCGGGCGCCCATCGCCGACCTCGTCCGCCTGCGGGGCATGGGCAAGACCAAGGCCCAGGTGCTGAAGGCGGCGCTGGACCTGGCCCGGCGCCTGGCGGACGAGTCGGCCGGGGAGCGGCCCGCGGTGCGCGCCCCGGCGGATGTCGCCGCCCTGCTCCGCGAATCCGCCCGCTCCCTGGAGGCCGAGGTCTTCTGGGTCCTGCGGCTGAACGCCAAGAACCGGCTGATGGGAGAAGCGGTGGAAATCACCCGGGGCCTGCTCGACGCCAGCCTGGCCCACCCGCGCGAGATTTTCAGGGACGCGGTTCGCGCGGCCTGCGCGGCCATCGTCGTGGCGCACAACCATCCCTCCGGCGATCCCTCGCCCTCGCCGGAGGATTTGCGGATCACGCGCCAGCTGGTGGAGGCGGGCCGGGTCATCGATATCCGCGTCCTGGATCACGTGATCATCGGGAAAGCCTCCCCGGCCCGGGAGCGGGATTACCTCAGCCTGCGCGAGGCGGGCCTGGTGGAGTTCGGGTAAAAGGCTATTTTCGAGTGAAGAGTTTTTACCACGAAATACACAAAATACACGAAAGTTCGGAAACAAATTTGTATCGTCTACTGAAGCGGGCCGAGGCCCGCAACCAAAATTTTACCACTGATTACCCAGGCTTCGCCAAAGGCTATGCCGAGGCGAGCACTTATTTCATGGATATTAAAAACCCAAGGTGGGCTGACGCCCGCAACCCAAATGGAGCCGGCCTGCCCCCAGGCCGGTCCGAGCCATGTCCGGGGTGAGGGCACCCCGGCTCCAAAAGATACACGCAAAAGCGTGTATCTTTACGGAAAAGAATCTAATCCGTATTTATTTCGTGTGTTCCGTGTCTTTTGTGGTTGCTCATGAGTCAGGTTAGCCCGCCCAGCGTTCCGCCAAGCGCACCATGGTTTCGTAGTTGGCCAGGGTGCGGGCCGTGATCTTCCGGCCGTAGGGGGAGGCGGAAGGCAGGAGCACGAACCCGCGGCCTTCGCCGGCCGTGCCTTCCCGCAGGGCGCTGGCGACTTTCTTCTCGAACTCCGGCGGCGGCAGGTTCTCGATGTCGGTGATCTCCAGGTTGCCCATGAGAACCGTGTCGCGGCCGATCGCCGCCCGGAGTTCCGCCAGGGTCATGTCCCCCTGCGGCGGCGGCTCCAGCGGGTCGAGCCCGTCCGGCTGCATCCCGGCGATCCAGGGAAGAATGCCCCGCAGCCGGCCGTGCGAGTGGATGCGGGCGTAGCCGCCGTGCTCCTGGATTGTGTGGACGATCCGGCCGGTATAGCCGGCCACGTAGTCGCCGTAGAGGCGGGGCGGCAGGAAGGGCTCGCTGGCGTACTCGGAACCGCAGATCCGCCAGAGGCGTCCCGGGCAGGCCCGGGCGAGCTGTGCGCACTGCGTCTCGAGCGTCCGCGCGAAGCGCTGCAGGAGACGGTGAAACAGTGCCGGCTCGGCCAGGGCCGTGACCGTGTAGTCTTCCATCGCGAACAGCCCGGCGGCGATGCAGATCGGGTCGCAGAACTCGATGCAGACGATGCCGGAATCCCCGAGGGCCTGTTCCTCGGCCAAAATGCCGGAGATGTCCGGCTCGCCGACCGTCGGCTCGGGCAGGCGCAGGTAGGCCTCGATGTCCTCCGGGGTCTTGAGCAGGTGCTCCAGGGTCCAGTCGGTCTGGACGTCTTTGTCCCGGCGGACGAGCGCGGTCAGGGTCCGCCCCGGGGCGCGGATCGAAGTGCGCGTGAAGCGGGCGTCGCCTTGGCGGCGGGTCTCGCAGGCGATCAACGCGGCCAGGCCGTTATCCGAGCCGCCCCGCCAGTTCGGGCCGACCAGCCGGATGAGGTCGGTTTTCTCCTCGGCCAGGCGGACCAGCGGGCGCCAGGAGGGGTCGTTCCAGACGGTGAATTCGTCGCCGTCAGGGGCCATCTTCCAGCCGCCGATCTCGTAGAACGAGACCGCCGGGCGGTCCACGGGCTGGCCCCGGAACGTGGCTTGCAACCGCTCTCGGCGCGTCATCATCTTTCCACATCCCGGTGAACCGCCCGGGGCGAGAACGCGGGCCGGCAGACGGCGAGGTATTCGGCCCCGCCTTTCCCGGGCGTGCTGTAGCGGACCCATTCCCCGCGGTGCGCAATGATCGCCTGGCCGGCGCGGACGAGAAAAGTTTTCCGGCGGGTTTCGACCCTCAGCGCGCCGCGCAGGACGAGGGTGAATTCGTCGAATGCGGGGGCCTGGCCCGGCTCGCGCCAGCCGGCCGGGCTTTTCATCCGGGCCACGCTGACGGCCCGCGTCCCGGTGCGCACCCGCCCGACAAACTCCTCGATGCGCTTGGGCTTGTTGCCCGCCGCTCGCACGACGGTTGGCTTCTTGATCAGGGTTGGCATGGCGCGCTTCCTCCATGGCGTTGCCAGAACCGCGGGATGAACCGGCCGGTGCGCGCGGCGTAAACGCGGTAGGCGTCTTGGAATTGGGCGAGCATCATTTGTTCTTCAGACCTGACCAGCAGGTGCCAGACGGGATGCAACAGGGCCGCCGCGGCCAGGAGGACCCAGGAGTTGAAGAAGAGCGCCGCCCCCGGGAAGATGAACGTGATCCAGGCGGCGTACATGGGGTGGCGGAACCAACGGAACGGACCCCGGGTGCAGAGTTGGTCTTTCGCCCACCAGGCGCGCATCGTCCACAGGCTTCCCGCCAGCAGGCCCGCGCCGGCAACGGCCAGCCCGGCGCCGGCGACTTGCAGGGGCGTTGGGTCGGCCAGGATCACGGCACAGCCCAGCAGTGGATCCACCCAGGCGGCGGCGGCCAGCGCCGCCAGGCTGATCGCCGCGCCCAGCGGGCCGATCCCGAATAATTTTTGAACTCCGCCGATGGCCATCAAGTCCTCTATTGCAGCATGGTTATATCAGGCTTAATAGACCCTTCTACGATAGGACAACCACATGAAGTCTTTCACAACTTATTGATGCCCGGGATTATGAGTAACCACGAAATACGCGAAACACACGAAATGGAATGGGCATCGAGAAATGTTTGTCATCAGACAGAACAAGCAAGATGTGCTTAATTCACTTTCGTGTATTTTTGTGTGTTTCGTGGTGAAAAACTTCAGGAGTTCTTTATCGGTACCGGTCCACGGCTTCAACCAGCGCTTTCACGTTTTCGAACGGCGCGTCGTTCTCGATTTCGATGTAGAAAATGCCGCCGCCCCCCTGCCGGTGAAAGCGGTCGGCGTAGTCCCGGATTTTCGCCTCGATCTCCGCCGGTGTGCCCCGCGGGATCAGCCGCTGGCGGTCGGGATGGATGAAAATGGCGACGTTGTGAGCCCGGCATTTCCGCAGGGTGGCGGGGTCGGCCTCGAAGAGCCCGATTTGCGGCCAGAGCCCCTTGACCCCGAGATCTAGCAGCTCGTCGAAAATCCCGCCCAGGAACCCGCAACAGTGGAAGAAGAGGATCCGGTTGGCCCGGCGGACCGGCGCCATCAGCCGGTCGTAGCGCGGTTTGAACACCTCCCGGAACAGGGCGGGCGCGACGATCGGGGCGCACTGCGTCCCCCAGTCGTCGCCGAAGCTGATAACGTCCGCCCCCGCCGCGATCAGGGCCGCAACCTCCTCCAGCCAGTAGTCCGTCAGCCGGTCCAAAAACGCCAGCAGGCCGGGATCCCGCGCCTGGATGTCCATCAGGACCTCGTCCATCGGCCGGAGCGCGCAGAGCCGCTCGAAAATCGAGATCCCGCCGGCGAACACCAGGAATTGTTCGCGCTGCCGGGCGATCTCGGCCTGGTCGGGCGCGGGGAAGGGCGGGAACCGGTAGGCCGGGCCCTCGTCCCAGCTCCGGAGCGGATAGCGGCGCGGGTGGCCCCAGACGCCGAAAATCCGGTGCTCCCATTCGGTGCCCCAGTCGTCGGTCCGGATCTCGTGGTACTCGCCGGCTGTGTTGACGGTGCCCGGCGGCGGAGCGGGAATGGCATCGAACCGGATCGGATTGTCCGGCGGGTAGCGGTTGAAGAGGTCGAGGAGTTTTTGCCCGTGCGTGTGCAGGCCCGCCGGGGAGGGATGGTAGACCACGGGAATGCGGTCGGGTGCGGTAAAATCGAAGGCAGCCAGCATGCGCTGTCGGGAGGTCAGCATGGAGTCCGCCTTAGGGCAGCAAGATTACGGGCTCCCACTGGTGCAGGGCATCGGCGACGCGGATGACGTCCCCTTCCACGGCGGCGGCCGTGCGCCTGCCCGCCGGGGTCAGGTGCCAGGCTTCGCGGATAGGCGGCATGCCGTGCGGACGCTGCACGCTGAAGGTGGCGACCTCGTCCGGCCCCGCGTTCCAGACGACGCCCCGCCAGGTGGGACCGTCCCTCAGGAATTGCGGGATCAGCCAGGCGCCGCCGTCCGCCCGGCCCGTGCTGTTGCCGTCGGCGAGCCAGTCCACGATGCGCTTGAGCTGGGTGGACCGGTGTATGTCCATCAGGGGCACACCGTCCAAGCTTGCGTCCCAGGGCACAACCGCCACCCGGCCGCCCAGCTCGTTCCGGAACAGGAACGCGCCATGGCCGACGACGGCCTGGAGGGGATCGCGCAAGTCGCTGATGACCTGCGCGCCCGGCAGGAGCCCGGCCTGCAGCAGGCGGCAGACGTGCGGCCAGGGGTTAACCGACATCTGCGCCCCGGCCCGCGCCGCGAATGTTTCGTCCCGACATTCCTCGATGGAATAAAGCATGTCCTTCTTGGTGACAAACCGGGCGGACGCGATGCCGATCCACTTGCCGAGCCCGCGCTCGACGAGGATGGAGGCGGCGACGCCGTCCAGGAGCAATCCCGCCGCCAGCCATTTTTTCAGCGTCGCATCGTCAAAGCTCCAGGCGATCGGCCCGGCCAGGGCGTTGACGCGCTCCTGTGGTCGGGCCGAGAAGGCGAGGCCCGCCGTCCCCAGCCAGTTCGACCACCCGCGGCTTGAGCATTGCAGCTCAGCCCAGGATTTCCCCTGCTCAAGGCGGATCAAGCGGCCCATGTCCTGCGACCACGGGACGCCGACACCGGCGCTTTTCAGGGTCATGGGAAAGTGGTCGGCCAGCCAGTCCATGTTCGGCCGGACCTTTTCCAGGAACGTCGTCCGTTCCGGCTCGTCGTCGGGCCGGTTGCCCATGAAATCGTGGAGGCTGATATTGAGGCCGGAGGAGCCGAGGATATGGGCCACCGCCATCTGGGCGAAGGTCTGGCGGAACGACTTGTTCCAGCGGCCATAGGGGCCATTCTCGATTTCCGGTCCGCTTTCGAGTTCGGCGGGCTGGATCGTCCGGTTCTGGTCGAGCCCGGCGATGCCGAGCACCAGCTGGTGGCCGGTCCAGTCCGAATAGCCCCAAAAGGCGGGCCGGTGGATCGGGGGCTGTCCGCCTCCGAAAGCCCGCCACCACTCTTCCCAGCGGCGCCCTTCGGCGGCATGGGACTCCATGGCGCTGGACATCAACCCCATCCGCGCGCCGCCGGCCTCGAGAATCCGCCGGCATTCGTCGAGGAATTCGAGGATCGTCCCCTGCCACATGTCCATCCAGAGACCCCGCCAGGGGTGCGGCGCGCCCGGCGCCAGGCAGGCGCGGACGATCTCCTCGCGGGTGGCGCGGGTCCCGGCGCGGCGGTTGAACTCGGCCACGTGCAGCGGGCAGAAGCAGCCGCCCCATTCCAGCGGGGCGTGGTTGTGGTAGCGGATGTCGTCGTCGATCCAGACCACGCGGAAGCCCTCCCGGGCGTACATCCGGAGAGTCTCGAAGTAGTAGGCGCGCCAGCGCGGGTCGAGCAGGCAGGCGATCGCGTCGGCCCGGCGGCCCTTGGGGTCCGCCATGGTCTGCCACTCCTGACCGGGCTTGAGCCGGCGCCCGCGGTCGCAGTGGAGCATGCTGTGCCAGGGGTTCAGGCTCAGGGCCACGCCGGCCTGCTTCAGCGCCTGGCGGTAGGGGCGGGAGCGGTCGATCCACTGCTTCAGGCGCTCGTGGGTCTCGTGGCCGTCGTTCTGCTCCTCGGCGAAGTAGAAGAGCATGACCTCGTCCACCGGGGCCTGGCGGACCAGGCGGAGGAGCTGTTCCGTGACGTCTGCGGGGTCCTGGTGCGGCCCGAACTGCATCCGCAGGGTGAAGCGGCTGGGCATTGGGATATTCCTTTCGTTTTGTATCCCGTGCGCGCTGCGTGCAAAATTCGCCCGTCGGGCCATCGTCACCCCGCCAAGGCGGGGTAACAAGGGGGGTCCGCCAGAGCGGATCCGCCTGCTTGCGGAAAGCACTTGCGCGACGATCGCGCACCATTCAGGTATCAATTGAACGCCGACAATGTGCCCAGGACGGCCGGCATTGTCAATCCGCAAAGCATTCAGCGGCCATTCGGATTGTGGCCTTTATAGGCCGGCGCGACCTTGTGTCGCGGGTGAAGGGCTTGGCTGGAAAAGCGCGTTCTTTCAGCCAATCTCTCGCCCCTGCCGCACGAGGCGGCGGGCGGCGTACAGACCAATAGCCGAGCATTCCCGGATTGAATGGCGTTGCGGGTTGATGCCCGGCAAGCCGGTCTTCAAATGTTTTTTAGGTTGAATGCCGGCGGCGCATGCCCTAAAACCAAGGCCGATTTGAACCCGGGCGTCGGCGCCCGAAAACCTTATGGGGAAAACCACGTGACCAGCATTCATCCCACGGCGATCGTGGATCCCGGCGCGGAGATCGGCAGCGGCGCGACGATCGGGCCGTACGCGGTGATAGAAGACAAGGTCCGGATCGGCGCCGGAACCGTGGTCGGGCCGCATGCCTTCCTCCGCCGTTTCACGGACGTCGGGGACGCCTGCCGCATTCACGCCCACGCCGTGCTCGGGGATTGGCCGCAGGACACGGCCTTCGATCCGAAAACCGAGAGTTACCTGCGGATCGGCGCGCGCTGCCAGATCCGGGAGGGGGTGACCCTGCACCGCGGCACCAAGCCCGGCACCGCCACCGAGGTGGGGGAAGGCTGCTTTCTCATGGTCAACAGCCACCTGGGCCACAACGTCAGGCTGGGCGCGTCCGTGATCATCGCCAACGGCGCCCTGCTGGCGGGTTACGTCGAGGTCGGCGCCGGCGCCTTCATCAGCGGCAATTGCCTGCTACACCAGTTCACCCGGGTTGGACGCCTGGCCATCCTGGCCGGTGGGACCGCGATCAACAAGGACGTGCCGCCGTTCTGCAAAACCCGGGGACTGGCGCCGAACACGGTCATTGGATTGAACGTGGTCGGCCTGAAACGCGCCGGCTTCGGCGCCGAGGAGCGCCAGGCCGTCAAGCGGGCGTTTGCGATCCTGTACCAATCCGGCCTGAACGTCTCCCAGGCCGTGGCGCGGCTCAAGCAGGAGCCCTCCGGCCCGGCGCGGGAATTCACCGACTTCATCGAATCCTCCCGGCGCGGCATCTGCCGCGGACGCGGGGCGGCCGAGCCCGTCGATGCCGAATGAGGCGCCGGACCGTTTGCCCGGCGGCCGCAGGGCGGCGCCCGGACCCGAGTTCGGCCGGGATTTTCGTCCCGTCGCGGTGTGGATGCGCGTCCGGCTCGCGCCGGGCGCAGCGTCATTCCGTCCAGCGCAGGAACAGACTGCCGGTCAGGCCGTTCAGGTCGGAGTTGGCCAGGCCGGCGAGATCCGATCCCCCCACCAGACGGTAGGATCCCCCGAGCCCCAGCTCCAGGGTGGGGGTCAGGTTGAGCAGGACGTTGATCCCGGGGTCGGCGATGAACAGGTCGGTGCGCGCGGCGTCGCCTTGGAGGGGGTCCGTCCGCAACTGGCCGTAGCCCAGGAAGCACCCCGCCGAGCCGTGGACCAGGCTGCGTGAAAACAGGGTCCAATCCAGGGTAACGCCGGCATTCCAGAAGTCGAAAGCCTTCAGGGAATGATAGCGGTCGCTGGCGTTGACGCTGTTGACCAGCGCATTGCCGGCCAGGCCGAGATACAACATGCGTCCCAGCGCCGGCCCCAGTTGGAATCCCGGCAGGGCGGCGAGTTCGCCGCCCAGCCGGGTCAGCTTGATTTCCGGCTTGACCCAAAAGCTCCAATCGTCGCTGTTCTGGATCAGGGCCTGGGTCGGCGCCGCCGACACCGAGGCTGCCGCCAGGGCGAGGCCGGCGAGAGCGATTCGGATGGTCATGGCATCTCCTCCCGTGTCAAGGACTGGGGTTGCGGGGTTGGGATTGGCTTTCCGGATAGCACAGTTCCTGGTTCCATGCCAGCCCAATCGGATGCTGCCGGGTGAAGGCAGAGCGGGCTGTGGGCGGCTCGCGCCGGAAATATTCCGTGTTGACCTGCCCGGCGGGCGCCGCTATGGTCTGGCCCATACGTCAACGGGAAAGGGCCGCGCCCATGATGTTCATAACGCACTTCAACAAGCTGATCCGCAACAAGGTGCTGTGGAGCATTTTTGCGGGGATCGTCGTGCTCTCGTTCGTGCTGTGGACTACCCAGACCGATGGAACCGTTCAGCAGGACACGGTCAGCCGCACCGGCAAGCTCGACGGCAAGCCGGTGCCGGCCCAGGAGTTCCAATCGGCCTATTTCAACTCCGTGCTGGCGATGTCGCTCATGTTCGGCAAGCCCCTCCAGGTCACCCCCGCGATCGATGCGGCCCTGCGGGGCATGGCCTGGCGGCGGCTGGCGTCGCTGCGGGCGGCCCGGGACCTGGCGATCCCGGTTACCGGCGACGAGGTGGTCGCCGCCATCAGGCAGCAGCCCTTTTTTGCCGCTAACGGCCAGTACCAGCCGGACCGTTACGCGGCCTTTGTCGAGCGCTTCCTGTCCGGCCTGGGGACCAGCGAGCGGCAGTTCGAAGAGTATATCCGCCAGGAGCTGCTACTCAACAAGGTCAAGCACCTCGTGGCCCAGGCCGCCTGGGTCGCGCCGCTGGAGGTGGAGCAGGTGTTTGCCCAGCTTTACGATACGTTTGTCGTCAGTTACGTTTTCCTCGCCCGCGAGGATATCGAGCCCCTGGTCACGGTCGGCGCCGACGAGGCCCGCTCCTACTTCGAGGGGCACCGGGAGCTGTTCAAGATCCCCGACCGGATGCGCGTGAAATGGGTGGCCTTCCCATTCGAGGCGTTCCTGGACGAGGGCCGCTTTGACGAGGCCGACCTGCGCGAACGCTACGAGGACGAGATCGAGCAGTTCACGGAGCGCGGAACCAACGATCAACTGGTGGCCAAACCGTTCGACCTGGTGGAGGACGAACTGCGGGCCGCCCTGGCCCTGGAATCCGCCAACGACCAGGCGCGGGACCGGGCCTCGGATTTCGAGATCGCCCTGGCCCCGGACCGCCAGGGGCGCGCCCCGACCTTCGAGGAGGCGGCCCAGGCCGCCGGCCTGACCGTGGTGACCTCGGGCTATTTTTCGGCCCGGCAGGCCATTCCCGGCCTGGAGAGCCACCCCGAGTTCGCCAAGGCGGCGTTCGACCTTCGGCGGACGCCGGACGATTATTTCAGCCGCCCGCTCAAAGGAGACAGCGCCTATTACCTTTTGGCCGTTGACGACCGGGTGGACGCCCGCCTGCCCGAGTATGCCGAGGTGGAAGCGGACGTTCTCGCCGCGGCCAAGTATGACGCCGTGACCGAAAAAATGGAGCAGGTGGCCCGGCGCTGTTACGAGGCGGCGCGGGCCGGCGTGGAGCAGGGGAAGCCCCTTGCCGGCGCCTTGCAGGGCACCGGCCTGGAAGTGTTCACCACCGAGCCCTTTTCGGTCAAGGAAGGCCTCGAGGTTTCGGAATTCGAGCATTTTGACGCCCTGGTCCGGGAGGCGCTCAAGCACAACAGCGGGGAGCTGACCGACCTGGTTCCGCTCAAGACGTCGGGCTACCTTTTCGGCTTCGTGGATGTCCGCCGGCCGGCCGGCCGCACCTTGCTGGAATCGGCGCGGGGCGACCTCGCGCGCTACATCCGGAACCGCCGGGAAGACCTGGTGTTCAGCGAATGGCAGTCCTACCTGCTGGCCTCCGCCAAGTTCGAGGATCTCGCGCCGGCGAGGAAACCGGCGGCCCCCGAGTCCGAAGCCGAAGAAGAGTCTTTCGACGACGACCAGCCGCTTCCGGACGAGGATTGACCTCCTGATCCTGTAGAAGCGGCGCCCCCGCCGCTTCGTTTTCAGTCAAGGAAGCGACGTTGGCGTCGCTTCCACGCTTGGATTCAGATTGGAAGTAGAAGCGGCGCCCCTGCCGCTTTGCTTTCAGTCAGTGAAGCGACGACGGCGTCGCTTCCACGCTTGGATTCAGATTGGAAGTAGAAGCGGCGCCCCCGCCGCTTTGCTTTCAGTCAGTGAAGCGACGTTGGCGTCGCTTCCACGCTTGGAGTCAGATTGGAAGTAGAAGCGGCGCCCTCGCCGCTTTGTTTTCAGTCAGGGAAGCGACGTTGGCGTCGCTTCCACGCTTGGATTCAGATTGGAAGTAGAAGCGGCGCCCCGCCGCTTTGCTTTCAGTCAGTGAAGCGACGTTGGTGTTGCTTCCACGCTTATGGCCTGGGATTATCTCGGATGTATTGACGGAACCGAGTCATTTGGTCGGCATTGCGCACGATGTGGTCAAAACTTTCTTTTTGCCAGAAGGCTGTCTTGCGCTTCAAGGCATTGTTGATGGCATGGGATGAGACGGACTTCCACGCTTGCACGATTCTGGAAAGTCTATGGTTTTCCAGGGGAGTGACCAAAACATGCACATGGTTTGGCATGATAACAAACTCATCAAGACGATATTGAAGACCGTCTTGCCGCCGAAGCGTTTCTTCGACCCGTGCTTTGTGATTGATATCTGAGAGCAGGCATTCGCCATATCCCTCATCAAGCCATTGCTCCCAGCGTGCCGGGAATATGCGATCATACTCGGCCATGGTGGCCAGATCATGCGGCAGGGGATGGGAGGCCAGCCATTCCCGTTGATCCTGCATCCATTGTTGAATGCGGTGTTGCGGCAAGGAATCGGCTGTGCGCCAGGTGACGAAGTAGGTTGCCCCATCTTGTCGCCAGTGCGGCAGGTTGCCGCCCTTCACGAAGCCGATGGGATTGGATGGATCGAAATACATTTCGTTCGGGTGGAAGCGGCGCCCCGCCGCTTTGCTTTCACTCAGTGAAGCGACGTTGGCGTCGCTTCCACGCTTGGATTCAGATTGGAAGTGGAAGCGGCGCCCCCGCCGCTTTGCTTTCAGTCAGCGAAGCGCCGACGGCGCCGCTTCCACTTTCCTTTGCCGCCGGAAGCGCCGGACCATCCGGAAGAAGCGGAGCGTGTCCCGCAGCGGGCGGATCTTGCTGACCTCGTCCCGGTAGATGATCGTGATGGGCACGGCCCCGATCCGCACCCCGCGCGCCGCCAGGCGCAGGAGGATTTCCGATTCGGCCGCGTAGCCCGAGGCCTCCGGCGGCGCCGCCGGCAGCGCGTCGCAACGGTAGAGGCGGAAGCCGCACTGGGTATCCGGCACAGCCTGCTTCATTTCGCGGCTAAGGTAGGCGCTCATGAACCGGTTCGTCCACCGCCGGACCAGCGGCATGGTCCGCGGATCGTCCATGCGGTTGCCCACGAGGACGGGCAGGCCGGTGCGGGCGTAGGCCGCGAGGAAGCGGGGGATGTCGGAGGGCGCGTGCTGGCCGTCGGCGTCCAGGGTGACCAGGAACTCGAAGCCGCGCTCCTGGGCGTAGCGGAACCCGGTCTGGAGCGCCTCGCCCTTGCCGCGGTTGCGGCCGTGGCGCAGGACCACGGCGCCCGCCGCTTCCGCCTCCTCCGCCGTCCGGTCCGGCGAGCCGTCGTCGACGACGACGACAGGCCGGATCACCTCGAGCACGCGGCGGACGACCTCCCCGATCCGGCCCTGTTCGCGGTAGGCCGGGATGATGGCGCAGCCTTTGGTTGGCGTTGTTTCAGGCGGGCTCATGGTTTCTATTGGGCTGCCAGAAATCGTCGAACATGAACCATTGCAGCGGGTGGCGGGCGATTTCGGCCTCCATGGCATCGCGGATCCGGGAGCGGATGTCAAGCACGGAGGTGGTGTCCGAGGGCACGATCGGCTTGTGCATGCGGAACAAAAAAGTGTCGTCCGCCTGGCGCACCAGGAAGGCCGGCACCACCGGGGCGCCGGTTTTCTCGGCGATGCGCGCCGGGCCGCTGGGCAGGCGCGCGGGCCGGCCGAAGAAGAGGAGCGGCTCGTCGTGGTGGGTCGTGTAGTCGCGGTCGGCGAGCATGGCCACGTGTTCGCGGTGCTTGAGGGCCTCGAGCACCCCGCGGGCGGCGCGGCCGAACGGGATCGGGCGGATGCCGCGCTGGGTGCGGTGCTTCTCGAAGAGGTCGTTGACCTTGCCCGTGCGCTCGGGGTAGAAGACGGCGCTCAGCCGGCGGCCCAGGGCGCTCAGGACGGCCCCGCCCAACTCCCAGTTGCCGAGATGGGCGGTGACCAGGATCACGCCCCGGTCCAGCCGCTCGGCCGCCTCGAGATAATCCAGGTGCTCCAGGCTCACCAGCCGGTTGACGTCCCCGAGATCAAAGCGCGAGAACTTGAAGAAGTCCACCAGGTATTTGCCGAAGTTCTGAAAATTCTTGCGGGCCAGGTGGCGGAGGGTGTCCTCGGAGGCGTGGACGCCCTGGGCGGCCAGGATCTGGCGGAAGTTGGCCATCACCGCCTCGCGGCCGCGCTGGTCGGCCGCGAAAAAGCGGTCGGCGATGCGCAGGCCCACCCAGTAGGCGAACCGGCGCGGCAGTCCGCGGCTGATCAGCCGCGCGAGCTGGTATGAGGTGTAGGGAGTCATGGGGAATGGTTGATGGCGTGCCGCGGCGAAGCTTCTTAGCGAAGCCGGGTTGATGGGGAATGGTTCAACGGTTCAGGGTTCACGGTTCAGGGGTATCTATGGTTCAGGCAATCTGTCCGCCTGTTGCCGCCGAAACCGCGTCAGCAGTTCGGCGTTGGCAACCCAGAGGGCCAGGTAGGGAGTGCTGGCGCCTTGCTTCTGGAGTAGTACCAGGAACGGTTTTCTAAAAACCAAGCATAGACCCCTCTCGCCCCCCTCAAGAAACACCGCTTCAGATTTCAGAACGGCGCCTTTCTCGTCCAGGCGGAAGCGAATGGATTGCAGGGCATCGGTCAGCTGGGTTTCCTTAAACATGGGGTTCTCAACATCAAGTTTTCTTTGAAAATCCGTGTAGGTCTTGAGAAGATCAAAGCCAATGATGGGGATTTGAAGTTTGGAGATCGCGGCCGACTGCGCGGGCATTGCGGCATTGATTCTCGATTGGAGTGTCTCGATCAGGGCGGAGAGCGTGCCGGCGGGCGGCACATGGGCCAGAATGATGCGGTGCCTGGAATTGGTGGGCAGAAGCTCCACAATGAAGTCATCCTGATGGCGATAATCATGCACGACAACTTGCTTCGCCCTTTCGTCCTCATGGCTTCCATCCATCATTCCAAAACTAGCGACTTTCGCGCCGGCAAAGGCGAATGGATAATTCATCCTGGTGAATGCGCATTTGAAAGGCAAATGCTGGAAAAGGTAAGCATAGGCGATCAAGTCCTGGTCCCTCAACGCGGAGGGAAGAAGTTCAGGTCGCGCGGCGCCGGCAAAACGAGTCTCCAGTTCCTTTTTGATAGAGGCGAGCGCCTGGGGGCCGCGGCCGGCCACGGCGATATAGGAGGAGGCATCGAGGTCGTTGGTGTTGATCGGACTCTTGTTCAGAATGTCGCATTCCTTGAGGGGCGGGTCCAATTGAATGGGTTCCCCGACAAGACTGCGCAGTTGATCCCAGGCGAGTTGAAATGTCGCGCACCAGAGCAGGTTGGACCGTTTAGGAATAGGACAATCGAGGTAAGCCGTCACCACCGTGTTCGTGAGTTGTTCCGCCGGGGCCGTGACCGCGGCTGATCCTGACAGGAGGTCATGATCGGTCAGCGCAACCTCATCCTTTTCGGTTGGAATCGGGTTTCCGTCGGCATCCACAAGCCGGGCCGTGATAAAGAGAAAGGTGGTAGTCTTGTTGTCCAGATCGTTCATTCCGCCGGCCGCAATTACTGTCTGCCCATCATGAATTTTCATGCTTGTCTGGGTGTTGCGGGTATGGAAGAACGGCTGCGGAAGATCGCCCGTGCGCTCAGTGCCCGTAAAGTCGAAATACTTGGCTGCATAGTTACGCCAGGTGGGGGGCGCAACGATGCCGGCCTGGAATGTCATGTGGATGGTGTAACCATCCGGGCCGACGACAGGTGTGATATTGAATACCACTCCCACTTCACGCGTCTCGAAAGCCGACGGAAAGACAATCACGTCTGTTTTTCCGGCAAGGTTCGTGCATGTTTCCACTGCCAATTCCGTAGGATAAATGATTTCTTCCACGGACTTGACCTCGGCGTTTGCTCCGGATGGCGTCAGAATTCGCGGGGCGAAGAGGACAGTGGCTTTGCCTTCTTTCCGGAGCTGTGAAAGAGTTTGAAGGTCAAGGATCTGGTTGGGGTTCGCGTTGGCAAGTTGATCCAGCGCCGCCTTGTCGAAAGCCACGAATTCCGCCTGGATTTCAACCTGGTAGCCTTCCTGTGCAAGGCTTGTGGAAGCCATCAAGGCTATCAGCCCGATAAACAACTTGTTCATTTTATTCCTTAATTAGCGTTCCTGAATCCTGCCACGCCGCCCCGAGGCACTTCCGTGCTCAGGGCAAGTGGTCCCTTGCCCGCAGCGGGCGACGGGAAACCCTGGCCCCCCTGTTTCTTACGGTTTCCGGAACAACGCTTCCGCCCGATAGGACGAGCGCGCCAGCGGGCCGGCGGCCACGGCCGTGAAGCCCAGGATCAGCGCCTTTTCCCTGTACTCGGCGAAGCGTTCCGGCGGCACAAAGCGGTCCACCGGCAGGTGCTCCCGCGACGGCGCCAGGTACTGGCCGAGCGTGAGGGCGTCGCACCCCGCCGCCCGCAAATCCGCCAGCGCCCGGAACAGCTCGGAATCGGTCTCGCCCAGTCCCACCATCAGTCCGGACTTGACCACCGGCCGCGGGCGGTGGCGGCCGGCGGCGCGGAGCACGGCGAGCGACCGGCGGTAGTCGGCCTGGGGCCGGATGGCCGGTTGGAGCCGCTCGACCGTTTCCAGGTTGTGGTTGAACACGTCCGGCCCGGCCTCCAGGACCGCGGCCAAGGCCGCCGCCTGGCCTTGGAAGTCGGGGGTCAGCGTTTCGACGGTGATGCCCGGCCGGAACCGGATCCACGAGACGACGGCGGCGAAGGCGCCGGCGCCGCCGTCGGGCAAATCGTCCCGAGTGACGCTGGTCACGACGACATGGCGCAGGCCCAGGCGGGCGGCGGTCTCGGCCACCCGGCGCGGCTCGTCGGGGTCGGGAGGCCGGGGCGCGCCGGACTCCACGGCGCAGAACCGGCAGCGGCGCGTGCAAATCTTGCCGAGAATCATGAACGTGGCCGTGCCGCGGTGGAAGCACTCCTGCCGGTTGGGGCACTGGGCGCTTTCGCAGACCGTGTTCAGCCCGGCGCCGGCGAGGGCATCCCGCACGGCCGCCAGCCGGCCGCCGGCCCGCACCCGCGTTCGTATCCATGGGGGAAGACGCGTCATCGGTGAAAGCGAGAGGTTTTCCGTCGCTGCCCCATTGCGAAAAACATCTTGTTAGGCCTGGCGGGTTCGCGTGGATAAGGCACGCTGTGCACGGCCGCAACAGGCGGGCGCCCGGGCAAAGTCTAGGGCGGTTGCGGGCCGGGATCAAGAGGTATTGACGGATTTGTGTTGACGCTTTGTGTTGATCCGGGGGGGCGGATGGTGTTAACTGGCGGGCGGGAAGGGACCGGGAGCATGTAATGGAAAGGCAGACCTGATGAAAAACGCGGCATTCGTTGCGATGCTTCTCGCCGGGACGACGTCAGGCTGGGCCGACCTGACCGTGGTCCAGACCATTGAACCGAAAACCGGATCCGCGAAGCCGTCGGCCATCAGCATGACCATGCGCATCAAGGACTCGAAAGCCCGGCTCGATTTCAAACCCGAGTCGCATGCGTCGGTGATCGATCTACGGAGCGGCAAGATCTACCTGCTGGACCATGCCGCCAAGCAAGTGGTGGTCATGCCCATGGCCCAGATGAAGGCGGCCATGGCCATGGCCGGCCAGGCCGCGGGCGGCGCCGGCGAAAAAACGGCCCCGCAGAAAACCGGCAACGCCAAGATCATCAACGGGTTCAAGTGCCAGGAATACATCCGCCCCGCGGGCGCGGCCGGCGCCGGGCGGGCGACGTTCTGGATGGCCGAGGACATCGACGCCCGGGAACTGGACCCCTTCCGCGAGTTCGCGCTGACCAGCGCCAAGGTCACGGGGCTGGAGGCCATGGCGCAGCTCAAGGGCATGCTCATCGCCAGCGAGATCGAGACGACCTTCCAGGGGGAGACCACCCGCAGCCGGCTGGAGGTCCAGAGCCTCAACCGGGAGCCCATCGACGAGGCGATCTTCGCGCTCCCGGCCGACTACCGGACCATCGAGTTCCCGCTGCTGCCGCCGTCCCCGTCGCCGGCGCCGTCGAAGCCGCCGGCCGGACCTGCCGGGTAACCGAGTCGGCGTGGGCCTCGGCCAAATCCAGGAGCGTGGCGGCCTGGCCGGCGATGAGTCAGCGCGGCGGCTGCGCCATCCCGGGCGGGCCGCACCGTGATTGCCCTGAAACGCTGAACGGCGCCGGGGCGCTCGTGCCGCTGGACCTCTATCTTCCCGATTGCCCGCCGCCTCCGATGACTATCCTCGACGGCTTGCTGGGGAGAAGGCCCCTGAATTCGTGACCGGGGTCAATTACGGGAGTTTGAGGGCCTCGATGGACTGGATCTCGGAGGCCTTGAAGGTCTTGAAGATGCCGGGCTCGAGTTCCAGCTTGAGGTCGCCGTTGGCGAAGCGTTCCCGGATGACGCCCCGGAAGGCGTGTTCGGCGCCGGGGCCGGTGCGGACGATCGTCGTCGGCACAAAGCGCACCGGCCGCGGCGTCAGCTTGTAGTGCAGGATGGCGGTCTGGTTGGAAATGTCCACCGTGGCGGTCTGGTCGAAATAGCCCGGCTTGGTCAGCTGCAGCTTGTGGGCGCCCCGGGGGACGAGGTCCAGGGTCAGCTGGGCGGAAATCGGCGCCTGGTCCAGGGCGCGGGTGGTCCCCCGATTTTCGCCGTCCAGGAACACCGCGACCTCGGGCGGCTCGGTTGAAATCAGCAGGGCGCCGCTGTCCTTGACCAGCTGGAATTCCTCGACCGCTTCCGCGCCCGGCCCGAGGGTCACGGCGCGTGTCTGGGGGGCGTAACCGGCCAGCTCCACGCGCAGGGCGTAGTCGCCCGGCGGGAGGCGGTCGGCGGTGAAGGGGGTCTCACCCCGGTACTGCCCGTTGAGGTAGAGGCGTGCCCGGGGCGGGAGCGTGACCGCCGCCAGCCGCGCCGGCCGGGGCGTCAGGATCACCTTGACCGCGCGCTCCTCGCCGGCCTGGACGACGAATTCGTCCGCGTGCGGTTGGTGGCCGTCCAGGGCCATCGCCAGGCGGTGCTTGCCCGAGGCGAGCCGTGGCGCCTCGCAGGGCGTCCGGCCAACGGCGGCGCCGTCAATGGTCACCTGGGCGCCGGCGGGCTTGGACTCGAAGAGCACCTTGGCGAAATCCGACTTCAGGTTGATGTTGATGATCTGGGGGGTGCGGTCCTCGACCGTGGCGTTCACGGACTTGGGCATGAAACCGGGAGCGGTGAGGGTCAGGCGGTGGCGGCCCAAGGGGAAGGCTTTGACCAACAAGGGCGTCTTGCCGTAGGAGGCGCCGTCAATGTCGACCTCCGCCCCCGGCGGGGTGGAATGCACCAGAACCAGCCCGGAGATTGGTTCGAGCTTCAGATCGAGCGCCTGGCGTTCCCCGGGCCGGAGAGTGGCCGTGACCCGGGCGTCGGCGTGTCCGAGTTTGCCGGCGATGACCAGGTGGTCTCCGGGGGCCAGGCCCGTCAGGGTGATGGGGGTTGGATCGGGAGCGGGAACGCCGTCGCAGATGACCTGGGCGCCGGCCGGGTCGGTGCTGATATGCAGCTGGCCGCCGGGGGCCGCGCCCCGGCGATCGGGCGCGCAGGCCGCCAGGGCGGCAAGGCCCGCCACCAGCGCCAGGCTGCGGGCCGGGCGGGGATCAAACCTGAAGCACAATGCTTTCATCGTTGTTTTTTCAGGCGCCGTTCGACGTCAATCAGTTTCTTACGGGCGGCCTCGTGGCGCTCGTCGGCGCGCTCGGGGACTTTTTCGCAAATCTGGCGGAACTGGGCGGCGGCTTCGGCCCAGTCGCTGAGCTTGACGGCGCGTTCCGCGAGGAACAGGTGGTTGTCGCAAATCTCCTGCAGTTCGCGCTCGCTGGAGGCCCGCAGGGCCACGGCGTCGTCGTAAAACTCCGGCTTGGGCTCGATGGTTTCCAGATACCACTCGGACTCCTTGAGGGCGCGGATGGAGGCGGACAGGTTTTCGTTCTTGACGTTGCGCTGATCGTAGAGGCTCTGGCCCAGAAGGAAGGACTGCCGGGCCAGTTCCTGGAGCTTGTCGGGCGAGAGCGCCAGGGCGGTCAGGCCCAGCTCGTTCTGGCCGAAGATCTCGATGGCTTCCCGGGCGACCTTGAAGGACTCGGGTTCCAGGGTGTTGGTCACCTTCACCCGCCGCGCTTTTTTTCCGAGGGTGACGGTGAGATCCCAGACATCCCAGACCTCGGTGGCCAAGCCCTTGTAGTCCTCCTTGAGTTCCGCGAAGCCGCTGTCCCGAAGGGTCTTCCCCAGGCTCAGCAGCAAATCGGGGTCGATCGGGCGGGCCTGGTTGCCCGGCACGTGGCG
>CAZVVD010000041.1:0-26902 GCA_964630555.1 uncultured Verrucomicrobiota bacterium
ATTATACCGGCGACGGCTGTTCCGAATTCGCGTTCTATGACCAGGGGCTTTGGCGGCTCTTTGCGCTCAACGGGCAGTCCGCCGCCTTTCAATTCGGCAATGCTCTCATGACGCCAGTGCCGGGGGATTATACCGGCGACAACCGCATGGACCCGGCCGTTTATGATAGCCAGGCCGGCATGTGGTACATTTACAACCTCTGGAGCGCCGAGCTGTTCTCTGTTCCCTTGGGTGCGGCCGGGACGATTCCGGTGCCCGGGGATTACAATGGCGATGGCGCCACGGACCTTGCCGTCTATGAACCAGCCACCGGCAACTGGCTATTGGGCTGTTACCATAAGTATGATCGGACCTGGACCGTGCTCAGCGGTCAATTCGGCGGCCCCTCCTGGACTCCGGTGCCGGGGGATTACGATGGCGATGGGCGTCATGACGCCTGCCTGTTCGACGGCAGCAGCGGACACTGGATGCTCTGCACAATGTCCGGCCACCAGTTGCAGGGGGGATTTGGCTGGCCAGGATGTGTGCCGGTGGCGGGGGATTACGATGGCGATGGGCGCTCCGACCTGGCCGTTTACGACACGAATACCTGCGTATGGTATATCACCTGCTGGAGCGGTGCTTATTACCAAGGCCAGTTCGGCTGGCCGGGGGCCATTCCGATCCTGGGCGGGAGATGACGTCTTCTGCGACGTCAAGCTCCAACTGCCACCTTTTCCTGCCAAGCGGAAAGTGTAGCCTTTTCATCCTCTTCCCTCGTGAGAGGCCCGGGACGGGGGCGTCCCGGATTCAGGGAAGATAGGACCGGCGCGACCTTGCGGAACGATCATGGCCAGATCAGGGTCAAGCCCTCGCGGGCGGCGCGGGTGCGGGGGAAATGGCGGCGGGCCTGCCGGACGATGGCCTCGATCTGGGCGTCGGTGCGGCCGCGGTCGTGGTGGGTGAGGATGAGTTCCCCGACGCCGGCGTCCCGGGCGATGGCGGCGGCGTCGGTCCAGGCGCCGTGGCCCCAGCCGCGGCGGGCCGCTTGCTGGTCCGGCGTATATTGGGCGTCGCTGATCAGGACATCCGCGCCGCGGCAGAAGCGCAGGAACCCGCGATCCACGCCGGGGTCGCCGGGCTCATGGTCGGTGGCGATCACCACGCTGCGTCCGTTCGTTTCCAGCCGGTAGGCCAGGCATTGCTGGGGATGGCGGAGGGGGCACCAGGCGATGCGGACGCCGTGGCGGCGCATGGCGGGGCGGCCGGCGGGGAGGTCCTCGAGCCGGATGCGGGCGCCGCAGTGCCGCAGGCGGACCGGCCAGAACGGCGGGCCGACCAGGGCGGCCAGGGCGCGCTTCCAGCCGCCGGGCCGGGCGGGGTCGGCCATGAGGGTGATCCGCGTCCGCGGCCGGTAGAGCGGCTGGAAGAGCGGCAGGCCGATGACGTGGTCCAGGTGGAAGTGGGTGAAGAGGAGCGTGATGGGCGGCAGCTCCGCCTCGCGCCGCAGGCGGTCGGAGAGGGCGATGATCCCCGTGCCGGCGTCCACCACGATCAGGCCCCGCGGGGTCCGCAGGCTGAAGCAGGTCGTCTGGGTTCCGTGCCCTTCGAAGCGCCGGCCGGCGACCGGCATGGTTCCGCGCGTTCCGTGGATGGTGAAGCGATTGCCCATAACGGCGTGACAGCAAGCTACTGTTATTGGCGGCCGGGTTCAATCCGGGAATTCCGGGCGCCGGACGAGGAAAGGTCTCGCGCCAGGCCGCAAAGTCGCAAAGGATGTATTGTCTCTTTGCGCCTTGGCGTCTTTGCGTGAGGAGCCTCCTTATTCCCCGCAGTTACAGGACTTGGCGGCGGGTTCCAGTCCGAGGGCCTTCCAGACGCGCGGGGTTTCCTCGCACAGCCCAAGGGGGCAATGGTTTCCGAGGATCTTCAGCACGCCCCGGAACAAAGCCAGCCGGCGGCGGAGGGGGTAGCGCGCCAGGCCGTTGGCGGCGCGCGGCTTGACAAGTTCCGCGAACAGGTTCCGGCCGGCGAAGCGCGGCAGGGAGTGCTCGGCGCGCAGCGCGCCCAGGGTCACGCGTTCCGGCCGCAGGCGCCGGACCCGGCCGGCGATCTCCCGGTAATCGAAGCCGGCGATGATCGGGTCGATCCGGATGCGGACGCGCCAGCCGGCGGCCCGCAGGCGGCGGGCCGCCTCCAGCCGCTCCGCCACCGGGGCCGCGCCGGACTCGTGCCGCCGGGCGGCGTCGTCGCTGTTGACCGAAAACGAGACGATCACGTTCCGGCAGGCCGGCTGGGTCAGGAGCGCCCGGCATTCCCGCAGGCCGCCCTTGGTGACCAGGAGCAAGGCGTGGGGGCGTCCGTGCGCCTCGGCCTCCTCGCGGAACAGGCGGACGAGGTGCGGGAGGAGCGGGCGAACCTCCTCGAAGACGAGGCTGTCCGAGAGGTTGCCCATGTTCAGGATATGGGATTCGTGGCCGTCCTGCCGGATCCAGCGTCGGACGTCGGCCAGCAGGGCGGCGACGTTGGTAAAGGCCTGGGGCCGGTCGAGATGCCAGAACAGGGTTTTCAGGTAGCAGTAGGAACAGGACGGCGAAAACGCGCAGCCGGCGGCGTGCCGGAGCACGAAAAAATTCGGACAGACCGTGTTGGCCGGCGTGGTCCGGAACAGTTTGACGAAACGGGTCCGGCGCGGGCGCAGGACACAGGCGCGGCGCGGGGACCGGCGGCGGCCGGAAGGTTTTGCGTTCATGGCTCAAGCTCCTTTGCGCGTGGCGCTCACCCGGACGCGACTCCCGCGCGGGAATGGCCGGGGTGGGATTGGATTGCGTCGTCGGACTTCAAAGATCAGGGTAGCAGGTCGCGGGGATCTGTCAATCGGCGCTTGGGCGCAAAATCCGGGAATTCCCTTTATGGGTTGGCCTCCTGCCGCCTTACGCGGCAGGAAGATTATCGGAAGACGGTCGCGACGGAGCGCGACCCTCCATTTTCCGAAGAAATATCGAGTGGAGGGCAACGTTTCATCGTGGCCGTCCGGTTTTTTCACAGCTTCTGAGGCCTTAGGGGGAAAAATGACCTTGTGTTTCAACTGAGCACAGGCATAATATTCTGCTAAAAGTGAATGGAGGGGGCGTCGGCGCTGAGAGTGTGCGCCATCCGGCAGGCGGACAGCCAAGGCGATTCTTAGGTTGCGCGCAAGGAGGGGAACGATGCACTCGAAGACGATCCTGGGTCTGATGGCGGCCTCGGCGATATGGGCCTTGGGAGGTCCGGCGGCGCGGGGGACTGCGCTGTACACCGGCGGCGACGGCGCCAGCTATGCCATGGACGCCCTGACCGACGCGTTTCACTTGGGCGGGCCGATGGTGACACTGTCCTCGGCCGCCGACCAATCCTTCGCCCGCGGCTACGCCGCCGAGGCCGCCGGGGCCCTGACGATCACCGACGGCACCAATTACCCGGGCATCAGCAACGGCATGTCCATCGCCGTCTGGATCCCGGCCTCCTTTGCCATGACCTGGGACGAGGGGGACGTGACCCCGGTGCTTGCCGGCACGGCGGCCTCCAAGGTCAACGCCACGGTCAGCTACGCCGGCGGGAACCAGCGCCTGCTGATCGCGGCGACCAGCAGCTTCGCCAAGGGCGACACCCTGGTCGTCAGCGGCCTGGCCTTCAAGAACTTCCTGGGGTCCGGCAGCACCTGCCTGGAGCTGGATTACGACAACGATGGAGTGGCCGACGCCCTGGACGACAAGGCCATCACCATCCAGGGTGTTTTTGCCGGAGGCGACGGGGCCAACTATTGCCTGCACCAGACGCTGCTTGAGAAGTGCCTGCATCCCGTTGGCAGCCTGATTTCGATCGCCCGGTGCGGATTCTGAGCGTCGGCGCGGTGCCTCGGCGGCCTCCGGGGGAAGGCCGCCGGCGGCACGCTTTCGCCATCACCGCCTGCCTCTCCAGCATGGCGCCTTGATTCCAATCGAAGCAGGCGAATAGCCGGCTCCCGCTGTCCAACAGGATACGATCCGGGGAATCACGGGAGGAACGGCATCCTGCCGTCCGCTGAGTGCAGGCGGGGTTCCCGTGATGGACACGGGGCGTTGAAATTGCCGACACTTATCGGACAAACCCTAATCCTGGATTCGGCAGTAGAGAACCACGAATGAACACAAATTGACGCGAATGCAGAAAGATTCCAGCTCACTATTCAGGTTGTCATCCTGAACGCAGCGAAGGATCTCATGCTTGTTTGCAGACGGGCGAGATTTCTCTCCGTCAGCCGACGGATCGAAATGACAGGTCCTGCTTTTCTGGGTTTTTTCAGGCGAATAGTTACAGCGTTTGAATATTAGCGTTCATTGGCGTCCAGTCGTGGTTCAAGTGCTCTTTTTAGGTTCAGTCCTCCCCGACGGCGTCGGCCTTTTTCGTGATCCGAACCATGGCCCAGGCAAGGAGGCCGACCATCAGGATGATGGCGGCGATCAGCAGGTTCTTGCCGTCGAAGGAAGACCGGGCGTCGGGCTTAAAGAGGGGATTGGCGGTTTCGCCGCCCAGCGACCAGGCCAAGGCGGCGCCGGGCGGTACGGCGTTCAGCACGGTGGCGGTGTCGTAGGCCGGCGCCGGCCCGCCGGCTCCGCCGTAGAACAGCCGGTAGCGGCGGTCCGGCTTCGGGAAGAACAGGATTTCGTAGACGTTCTCGCGCGCCCGGAGCCCCGTGATCGTCAGCGGCGGGTTGTCCTGGTTTTCGATGACGATCCGGTAGTGCCGGTGGCGCCGCTCGCCGTTCAGCGGGATCTGGAGGGAGGCCTGGTGGACTTTCCCGGCGTCCACCCGGCTGATCCGGCCGGAGGCCAGGCCGGTCCAAGGCCCCTTGGGCGAATCGGCGGCGGACACCGTGACCGGACGGCTGAAGTTGGATTCCTTCGTTTCCAGCGTCAGTTCCGTGAGCGGCTCGCGGACCGCGCCGAAGCTGACCAGGGTCCTCCGGTTTTCGGCGTCGTACATGGCGATCCACTCGCGGACCGGCTCCTCCCGGGTTACGGTCTCGCCCGGCAGGAAGGACTCCTTCTGCCCGATGAACTCGAGGCGGTCCATGCGGAAGAGCTCCTTCCGGAACGCGCTGATCTCCGTCGTTTCGGTTTCGGCGCCGCCGGTTCGCCGGCGGATGATTTCCGTCAGCGGCGTCTCCGCGGTTTCGGCGATGTTGCCCACCTCGATCTTGAAGAAGACGGAATCGCCCGGCTCGAAGGCGATCCGGTCGTTGCGGACGTCGATGAACCGGGAGTAGTCAAAAATGGGCGCCGCGTCGGTCAGGAGCGTCCACTGCCCGCCGTCCGTGCTCCCGGAGACCGTGACCTGCTTTTCGAAATTCCGTTTCGAGGTATGAATCCGCAGGCCGGCGGCGGCCGGCTGGTTGGTGGCCCGGCGGGCGACGATTTCCACGCGATTTTCCGGCAGCTCCCGGAACGAGAGCACCTCCGCCGGGAACGGCAGTTCGCGCAACGTGGACTTGGCTGGCGCCTGGATCCGGAGATGGAACGGCGTTTCGCGGTCGTCCTGGTCCAGGATCCGAAGGTTCACCCTCGGCCCCGCGGCGGCGGCGTAGACCGGACGATCCAGCGTCACGCTGGCGATGTCGCCCGTGGCCGCCGGGGGCTGCAGCTCGCGGAAGAAAGGATACGGGCGCAGGTCCGCCGCGGCCAGTCCGCCGCCGGCGCAAAGTAAGAAGAGGAGAAGAACGGCTCGTTTCATGGTCGGTATCATACCCGGAACCTGGCCGGCGCACAAGCCTCCCTGCTCTTTCCGCGCATGCGGAAAACGGGCATCCGATGAGATCCCTCGATCAACTCGGGATGACAATTTCGCCGTTCCGGGTGGAAGCGGCGCCCCCGCCGCTTCGGATGACCGATACGGTGGCTGCCGCAGGAAAGCGACGAGGGCGTCGCTTCCACTGGCTGACATCGCCCGTCCTGTTGGGTACGTCTTCATAAACTTGCTCCCGAGTGCTTCATCCGTGATATGAGCATAACCCGCGGTCAGTCCGCAGTATGTATTTCTTGTTTTCGTTGCCGTTCCTCATGGTTGACTGATATCCGCGCCCATCCGCGTCATCCGCGGTGAAATTCCTTCCGAGACTATTCCTTCCGGAACTGCCGGCTGGCGTAGAGATAGGCGAAGGAGCCCAGGAGCAGCAGGGCGCCGATGGCCAGGAAGGCGACCGCCTTGTAAATCACGGGCATGTCCACCAGGTCCACGAGAATCACCTTGGCCGCGACGATCGCGAAGAGGATCAACCCGATGATGCGCAGGGGCCGGACCCGCTTCCAGATGCCGCCGGCGATGAAGGCGGCGGCGAACAGCGCCCAGAGGATCGAGAGGCCGCCGGCCTGGAACACGCGGAGCTTCCAATGCAGCAGGCTGTTGGTCTCCAGGGTGGCGAAGAGGAACAGCAGGGCCAGGGCGCCGTAGCCGAAGACCTGCGGCGCCGCCGACCGCCGGCCCAGCAGTGTCCAGGCCGCGAAGAGGATGCCCAGCAGGGCGGCGAAATCCAGCCAGCGCAGGGCCACGGCCGCCGGCGTGTAGGCTGCCTTGAAGTACCAGCGCTCGCACACCTGCCAGGTGTCCAGGTCCCACCCCAGCGTCTTGATCGTCGCCACCGCCAGCAGGATGCACAGGCCCGTCAGCAGGGCGGGGTGGTCGCCGGCGCGGCAGCGGAAGAGAAAATAGCCGGCCAGTCCGCACCAGAGCAGGGTGGACATTGCCGGCCGCAGCGGCGTGTAATAGACCAGCAGGGTGTGGAACTCCAGTTGCAGGAAGACGAACGCGAACAACAGCGCGCTCCAGAACAGGACGGGTCCGGAGACCGCGGCCGGCACCAGCTCCGGCGTGTCGTTGGCCGGGGCGACGACGCCTCCCGCCGTCCGCCCGGCCTGCCGGCGCTCCGCGGCGAAGGCCAGCGCCGTGGATAGGATCGCGGCGCCGAAGGTCGCCAACCGGCCCAGCAGGGCCTTGCCGTAGACCGCCCAGGGCGTCGCCAGGGTCGGCAGGACGTCGTAGTTGCGGGGCAGGTCCCAGGCCAGCAGGCGCCAGAAAACCACTCCGTACATCAGGTGGCCCAGGTGGTGCAGGAAATGGCTGTTCAGCCGCAGGCCGAGCCAGACGAACATGAACGCCAGCAGCGACCAGCAGATCGTCAGCGATTCCTTCTCCATGACCAGCGGCAGGGTCAGGGCGGTGAAGAAGCCGGCCAGGGCGATAAGCGCGGTCAGCAGGGGCCGGTCCTCGAGGCGCCGCCGCAGGAACCAGGCGGTCTGGGCGATGTAGAACGCGGCCAGGGCCAGGGTCAGCAGGGCCGGGTAGGGCCGGCCGACGGCGTCGCGGATCAGATCGTAGGCGCCAAAGGCGAAGACGGCGGCGTTGAGGACCAGGTGGATGATTTCCAGCAGGCTGGTCCGGACCGCGCGCCGGATGTTATACAGCAGGATCAGCAGGGACTGGGCCAGGAAGAACAGGGACAGGAACGTCAGCGCCACGGGGAAATCGGCGCGCTGGTATTGTCCGAGCGAGGCGAAGAACAGCGCGTAGGTGAACACGAACCCCAGGTAGTTGAGCAGGCGCCACTGCCGGAAGTGGGCGATGCCCAGGATGCCCAAGTTCAGCAGGAGCAGGTAGCCGTAGAAGACCGGGAGCTGGGGATGGTCCGTGCGCAGCAGGATGGGCGTGCAGAAGCCGCCGACGATCCCGAAAATCGCCACCAGCATGGACCGGGTCCGGACGGCCAGCAGGCCCGCCGCCAGCGTGATCACGGCCATCAGCGCGAAGACCAGGCGCTGGTCGAACAGCTTGTACATCGGGCCGGCCGCATACATGCTGAAATAGAGGATCGCCAGGCCGCCGCCGATAAAGCCCTGGCCGAGGATATTCCAGCGGCGGTTGATCATCCGCATCCCGCTCGCCAGCAGGGCCAGGCCGAAGAGAATCGCCAGCGCCACCCGGCCCATGGGGCCGATCAGATCGTGCGCGATCGACCATTGCAGAAAATAGGCGGCGAAGGCGACCACGGCGACGATGCCCGCCCGCATCAGCCAGGTCGTGGCGATCGCGAATTCCATGGTCATGCCGGCCTGGCGGTGCTCCTCGCCGACCAGGATCCACGACCAGATCCGGCTGAGGATGTCGCGCACGGAGGCCGCCAGGGCCGAGGGCGGAATTTCCGCGGCTGGCGGAACGGGTGCCGCGGGTACCTCCGGTTCTGGAGGAACCGCCACTGCCGCCGGCGCCAAGCGCGGCGGGATGGGGGGCGGCGGCGGCGGTGCGGCCGGCGCGGGAGCCGCCGGCTTGGCGCTGGCTGGCGCCGGTTCCGGCGCGCCGGCCGGCGCCGGGCCGCGCTCGCCCCGCACCGTCTTGATCAGCGCCTCGATTTCCCGTTTCAGTTCCTCGAGCCGGTTGCGGAGGTTCAGGCTTTCGATGTCAAACATCTGCACCTTGTTCTTGATCAGGGCCAGCTGGATCAGCCCGACCACCATCAGCACGATGAGCAGGACCATCAGGAATTCCATGGTTCACCTCCGGTGAGCGTTCGCGCATTAGCCCGCGAAAGTTGATAATAGTTCGTAACTACTCAGGTGCGCTCCCGCAGCGGGAGAGCACCTGAGGGAAGTTTAGGCCGCGCCTACGTTGGGATCAAGATGTATTGATCGCTGGAACGAACGGGTTGCCGTGGAACGCGCGCTGGAGAGCGTCCAGCGCATTGAGACCGTTTTTGCGGGCGGTGGAGACGTAACCACGGATGCGGCAGAAGTTCACGAGCGCCGTGAAGTTGCGGAAGGTGCCGGAGATCTTCTGGCGCAGCTTCATCATCCGCAGATCGCGCTCCGATTGATTGTTGTCGAAGGGCACGGCGAAGTCGCGCATGAAGGCGAGGATGCTGTCGGGGTGGTCGCGGAAGCGGTCCAGCAGATTGCGGGCCTTGCTTTGCTTGCGGCGGCCACGTCGTTTTGGGCCGTGTAGCGGAGTGACCGGATTCTGTGCATAGCCTGCCTTGACGATCCGCGCGTAGCTGTTCAGGAACCGTTTCAGGTCTGGCGGCAGCAAGGCGGTCCGTCCCGCCGCGCGGGCGGTGGCGACTGCGGCCTTGATGGCCAGCAGGTGATCGATCATCGCCTTGGCCCACTTCTGGTTCTGCTCCTCCCACAGGAAGATCAGCTCACGCAGCAGATGGCCATTGCACAGGGCATGGTCGCAGTCGTAGTTGAGGTAAGACTTCCAGAAGTCATGGACCGCGCGACCGCGGTAGTCCACCAGGATACCGGCGGCGTCCATGGCTTCGCTTCCGCGCCGCTTGTGCGCGTAGTACCAGGTCAACAGCCGCGTCGAGACGGTGTGCAGCCAATGTAATGAACCCGTGGCGCGCACGCCGGTTTCGTCGAAGCCCGCCACGGGAGCGGCGGTCGCCAGGTCGCGGATGGCCGCCTCGACGGGTTCCAACCGCCGGGAGCAGTCGGCCTTGAAGTTGGCGAGCGTGCCCTCGCTGAAGGTCTCGCAGGCGAAGAGGTCGTGCATGATCTCGGCGAGGCGGTCGAAGGGCAGCAGTTGATACTCGCCCAGATACACCGCCACGCTCTTGACGCGCGGCCCGTACTGCACGGGTGCGACGGCTTCGGGTGGGAAGGCGGCGTGGGTGACACAGCCGCACGGGCAGGTTTTCACTTCGGCTTGGTGCTCGGTGACCTCCAGCTTGGGTTCGGGCAGGTCGAAGACCTGGCGGCGTTCCACGCGCTCCGGCTTCTGGTTGCTTAGCGAGCGGCCGCAGCCCGCGCAACGCTCCACCGTGTGCCGCCGTGTGTGGTCGGGTTTTGCCACCATGTGCAGGGTGTGACCCGGATGACCCGGCTGGCCGCCGTTGGGCCGTTGGCTTGGCGGGCGCAGACTCTTCGGCTTGGGTTTGGCCAGTCCGTCGGACGACGGCGGTTTATGGCTGTTGTGGGAGTCCTGGGCGACCCGCTCTTCCAAGGTCTTGACCCGGTCACGCAAGGTCTGGCACTCGGCACGCAAGGCGGCGTTCTCGGCTTTCAGCGCGGCGAAGTCGGCCGTGAGTCGATCCAGTTCGCGTGACAGATCGCAGAGCATCCGCGCCGCGGCTTCGGGATCGGATCGACAGACGGCCAAGGCTTGATCGTAGCCGATCATACGCAGAGTTTCCTCCGGAAGTTGGCCGCGAGGGGATACAGATACACGTCCTTGACGGCGGTCCGGAGGCGGTGGGCGCGGTCGTTGCGGGTGCGGCCTCGGGTCTGGCCCAGCCGCAGCCAGTTGGCGGCCCGGTAGCAGGTCCCCTTGAACCGCGAGCGGTCCACGAAGGTCTCCAGCGCATACACCGGATGCCCGTATTTCGCCTGCCAGTCGGCGCGGATGCGCCGGGCGATCAGACTCAGCACATGACTGGCCAGATGCGGGACCTGGACCCAGGCCGGGATGAGAAAGCGCGTGTTGTTGGTCAGGCGTTGCAGGTTGCGTTGCCGCTGCGCGGCATCCCAGCCGATAAAGGCGTCGCGAGCCGCGCATTTCCAGGCCGCCGAGCCGAACAGGGCGCAGGCCACCGGGCGGCCGTGCCGGTCCCGGACCAGGTAGCGGAGGTTCTCGCCGACGGTGTTGCGGTGGCCGAGGTAGTGTTCGTGGGCGAGCAGGCCGTGGAACAGCCGTGCGTCATCCGACCCTGGCGCAACGATGTCCACGCGCAGCGGACGCAGCTCGCGCAACGGGCCACGGATCGGCTCGCCTGACGGGGCCGGCGGCGCCACGTGCCGGTTGCGCCAGGCGTTCGGGGAAGGGCCCCGCCGCGCCGGCAGGCGGATATACCCGGCCCGCTCCAGCTTCAGCAGCAGCGACCGCGCGGCCATATCCTTGGGCCGGCCCAGCGCGTTGCGCCAGCTCCAGCGCGCGCATAGTTCGCGGCTCAGGCGTGTCCGGTTCCAGTTGGGATTCGATACCAGCAGACTGCGAACCAGACCGAGGGATTCCTCTGTGATCTGCCGCCCTTGCATGACCCGGACGTGTGCCATGCCTGGACGCTACGAAAAAAAGCGGTTTGAGTCCAGCGAAAAAACAAACTTTTTTTCGCTTGCGCTTCGGGGGGGGTAGACTATGCTCTACACAGATGGGATTGGCTTGGGCCAAACCCCTCAGGTGCCCACCCGCCGCGGGAGAGCACCTGAGTAGTTACAATAGTTCAATCTATTTGCCCTTCCTTTCGAAAGCTGCCTCCGCCATGCTTATGGATCCCTTCTTCCCCATGGGCTGAACCCGATGGCGGGAGGGCGGGCATTCTGCCCGCCGTGCCCCTTGTTCACGCGTCGCGGAGGCCGGTCCGGGCCTTCAAAAAAGCCTCCAGCCCCGCGGCATCGTCGGACCCGACCAGCGTGCTCATTCCGGTCCGGGTCACAATCCGCACGCAATCAAATCCGCCGACGTTCCAGAGCCAGCCTTTCCGCGTCCAGTGGATGCCCCACCCGGCCAGGATCCTGGAACGCTCCCGGCTGACGGCGGCGATCTCCCGGTAGGGGATGGTTTTCCGGAACAGGGGCAGGGGTCCGAAGCGGACGGCCAGGCTGTCGCCGGCATCCGAGACCGTCAGGGTTGCGAAGGCGAAGGCCAGGATGACGACGCCGACGGCGGATGCCAGGTAGAGTTTGGCCAGGGGCGGAGCGTCCAGCGCGAAAAAGCCCAGGGCCAGCATGGCGGCGGCGCAGCCCAGCAGGATTGGCAGCAGGATGCCCCGCTGCACATGGAAATAAGAATTTTGGGTCATGGATGCATCTCCTGGTCCTGCGCCCCCCGCTCCCGGACCGCATCGGGATGGCCTACATTCCCAGCCTGTATTCCCTGAAATTGGCGCCGCTGTTGCCGTCAACCCGGACCACCGCCCCGGGTTTGCCCTGCCCGGCGTCCAGGACCTTATACCAGCTGAACTCGTTTCGGCCGTTGATTTCCGCCAGCGCCACCCCGTTGCCATCGAGGGCGCTGCGCATGGCTTTCTCGAAATCCCTGGCGACATAGAACTTGGCAAAACCGTCGGCAGTGCTGTAGGCGCTGCGCCAGGCGGTGAAACCCCACATCGCGTTCGACTCCGCCGGATCGGAGAGGTAGAGGGTGGTCCGGGCCACGAACTCCAGGTTGTCGATAGTTTTGACCAGGTCATAGAGCTGTCGCGGGACATCCGACCGCGGCGGCGCGCTGAAGCGCTCCAGCTGGGCGATCATCTGGGGCTCAAAGTTGGCGACCTGCTCGGCCGCCAAGCGCTTGAAAACGCCGCATCGGTGCTTGAGGACCCGGTGGTTGACCGCGGCGCAGACCGTGACGAGGAGCGCCATGGCGGTCACGATCGCCAGCATGCGGACGGCATAGGCCCGTCGGGGGGCGTCGGCTACCGCCGGTTCCTGCGTGCGCGCCTGCACGAAGCGCTTGAAATCCTTCACGGATTCCTGCATGGCGATGATGACCGCCATGACGCCCCCGAACCCCGCCAGAGCCATGCACGCGCCGAAAACCCCGTAGAGCAATGCCTGGAGCCTGGGCCCGAAAATATCCCAGTTCAGGGCCTCGTTGAAAATCCCGAGCACCACGAGCATGGCGCCGAGGGTCAGCAGGATGAGCGTAAATGAAACAACCAGGTTTAACAATCTCACGCGTGCTTTCATATTGGCTCCCATGATACCCGTTGTCCAACCCCAGCTGCCGCTGGCCGCGTATTCCTGGATAACGAAATTAGCCCGCCAGCATTCACTCTCCCCCCGGCTTCGTCCCGCAGGCGGGCCTTCGCCGCGGCACGTCAGCGACCCTGGTCCGCGAACCGTCCATCCTCACCCATTCCCCATAAACCCGGCTTCGCTCGGAAGCTACGCCGCGGCACGCCATCACCCCATTAACCATGAACCATTAACCATTCATTTTACGTCGCGTCCCACACGGGCTTGCCGAGGAAGCGGGAAAGCACGGCGGCGTCGGCGCGGAGGGTCTCCCGGTTGCCGTGGTCCACGACGTTCAGGCGTTGGCCGTTGTTGAGCACCAGGTTCAGCTCGTAGCTGTAATAAGAACTGTTTTTACCCCGGCAATGCTCCGCCAGGAGCTGGAGCGCGTGGATGTCCCCCAGGCGGGCGGCGTGTTTGTGGTGCGCCGCGTTCGGCAGGGCGTAGGGCGCTTTCCGGCCCTTCCAGTAGAAGCCGCGGACCTTGTCGAAGATGATGGGCCGGGTTCCGACGACCAGCAGGCCGCCGCCGGCGGAGGCAAACAGCAACCCGAACAGCAGGGGAAAGAGAAGATCGCTTCCGAAGGAGAAGGTTCCTTTGAAATACTCGCCGGCCGGGATGCCGATGGCCACCGCCAGGCCGGCCACGAGGAAGAGCAGGTAAAACAGGCGCGCGCCGGCGGTGGCCCGGAATTCGAGGCGGCCGGCGGAGGCGGGAGCGAGCTTGTGGGTGCGAAAGCTGGCGCCGCCGCCCTTCAGCGGCGTCCATGCGGTTTGGGCCGCCAGCGGATCGCCGAACAGGGCCGGATCGAAGGGCGGCGGCGCCTTGCCTAAACTCTCGCGCAGGGTCTTGGCCAGTTTTTCAAACATATCAGTCCTATCCGCAATCGGTGGTAAACTGTTGCGTTTCCGGCAGGATGTCCACGATGAAAATATCCGGCTGACAATAGATACGGAAGGGCAGGTGCACCGCGCCGACGCCGCCGGCCACGAACAGGTGGGTGCGGTGAACGATGAAGTGGCCGTGATCGAACCGTCGGCCGTAGACGGAGGGAACGATCAGGGGGCCCAGGATGGGTAGCCGGACCTGCCCGGCGTGGCAGTGGCCGGAAAACACCACGTCGGCCGGCCAGCAGGCAATCCGGTAAATGTTGTCCGGCGTATGGGACAGCGCCAGCCAGAGCCCGGCGTCCGGCCGGGGCGGGTCGCGCCGGTCCGTTTTCACCCAGGGGTGGTCGTAGCCCGTGACGGCGACGGTTTGTCCGTCAATGTCCAGGGTCATGGTTTCGTTGGACAGCGTCCGCAGGCCGCCCTCCGCCAGCGCGGCGCGCACGGCCTCCGGGTCGGTCCAGTAGTCATGATTGCCGAGGACCGCCAGGGTTGCCGTTCGGGCGATGGGACGCAGCACCTCTTTCAGTTTCGGGAGCGCGGAGCGCCGGGTGATGAAATCGCCGGTGAACACGGCCAGGTCGGGCCGGGCCTGCTCGGCGGCCGCCAAGGCCTTCCGGTAATAATCGAGCGGCTGGGACGCGTCCACGTGCAGATCGCTGATGTGGGCCACGCGCAGGGGGCGGCCCCGCCACCCGGGGAGGGTCACTTCGTAGCGGTGGTTCGCCAGGTCGGTGGTGGTGACCGGGGATGACCAGGGAACCCGGTGCGGGGTGGTATGCAGGGGGCCGGAAGCGACGCAGGCGCGGCGGACGAGAATCCGCCGGACCTGGTCCGCCAAAGCGAGGACGACCACGGCCAGGGGAATGAAAATCCACGGCGGCCGCCAGGCGAAGAATCCGAGCGCAGCCGGCCCGCCGGCGACCAGCAGCAGGCCGGCCAGGATGGCGGGGGGCTTGCTCTTGCCGTCCGGCAGGAGGATGAAAAAACGGTTGAAAAACGTGAGAAACAGGCAGAAACCAGCCAGGCCGTACAGCAGCGCCGAACCGAGTTGGAGGAGGAGCATGTTCATGCTATTATTGAAAACTTGTCTGTGCTGCGAATTGACGGGATTTCCGGCTCTTTCCAAAGCGGACGATGCCCGCAACCCAGCGAAGAATAGTCCCCCCACGAATCCTGGACAACTACGAATGAAGTCTATAGATGCTATAAATCGATATGTTGATCCAAATGAGTGAAATGGGCCCAGAGGATAATGCCTGAATAAAGGAAAAGAGCGATGGAGTAAACACTGAGGAATATGATTTCCAAACGCGTTTTTATGACCGGGTAAAGGAGTAGACCGGCAAGTAAGGGTAAAGACCATAAGGTGGCAGCTATGAATGGCATGTGTTTTGTCATCATGGAGTCACTATCCCCGCCAACTCGGCCGTGACGGACTGCAGGCCCGCGACCGCCAGGGCGAACCGGTCGTAGGCGAGCTTGTCGGGCGTGTCCTCCGGGGTGTGGTACCAGGGGTACCGGAACGGGGCGGTGTCCGTGACCATGACCGCGGGATAGCCTTCGCGCCAGAAGGACCAGTGGTCCGACAGGCCGACGCCCGAGACCCACCGCGGCAGGCAGGCCGCCTCCGCCGGGCAGGCCGACGCCCGCCGGAAGCTTTTTACCGCGGCCCGCACGAGCGACCGGGAACGGAAGTTGCCGATGAACCCCACGAAATTGCCGGTCGTGGGATAGAACCGGCTGAACAGGGGGACTGGGTAGCGCTGGCTGTTCGGCTCGTCCGTGTAGTAGCCGATCGTTTCCAGGTTGAGCATGGCGACAATCCGCTCATTCCGGGCGCGGCACTGCCGGGCATAGACCAGGCTGCCCATGTTGCGGGTCCAGAAAAAAGGCGGCTCCTCGTTGGCAAACGCCACGAAGCGGAGCGTCCGCTCCGGCCGGGCGCCGGCAAAAGCGCGGGCCAGGGCCAGCACGGCGGCCACGCCGCTGGCGTTGTCGTTCGCGGCCGGCGTGTTTTCCGCCGAGTCGTAGTGGGCGCCGATGACGACGATCTCTTCGGGCCTGGCCGTTCCCCGGATTTCGGCTTCCAGGTTGCAGCAGGGCCGGTCTTTGAGCCAGTCGATTTCGTAGCCCTGGCGCCGGACCCGGTAGCCCGCGTTGGTGAAAGAGGCCTCGATGAAGTCCGTGGCCGCGGCGAGCGCGTCGTAGCGGAGCGCGGCGTTGCGGACGCCGATCTCCCCGGCCAGTTTTTGAACATCCGCCTTGAGCGCGTCGCGGAGCCGGATCTGCTCGGCGTCCAGGGGCGGAATGGAGGTGGTCAGGCGCAGGTCCGGCATGCGCATCATGATAAAGCCGGCGGCCAGCAAGGCAACGGGAAAACAGCCCAGGAGCAGGACCGCCAGGCCGCCCAGGGTGTTCTTCAGCGACGCCTCCGGCCGGCGGAGCCGCAGGAGGTATCCGAGCGCGCGCGGGATGGCCAGGAGCGACAGCGCGGCCCAGGCGATTCCGGACGCGAAGGCGAACGCGACCAGGAGAATCCGCGCGTTCCAGAAAAACCCGGCCGGCCGGAACGGCAGCGCCACGGACAGTCCCGCGGTGACGGCAAACACGCCGAACACGATCAGCAGCGTCGCGCCGATCCGGCGCGGGGTGATGGGGCGCCGCGTTGATGGGCTGGGTATCATGGCGTATCCTTCTTTAATACGTTACACATTAGAAACCGCTATGAACAAAAGAAAAATGGATAGTCCAATGATTTCACCACAAAGAACGCATAGAACACAAAGGTAAAAAACGATCCTGTTTTTCTATGCGATCTTTGCGTTCTTTGCGGTTCATTCTTTTGGGTTGAATCGGTGGTATCAGTGGTGAACCTCCTTGTTGTATCATGGGTTGAAACATCCGTGGTTGATGAAATACAGCGCCTGCCGGATGGCGGCCCGGTTCCGCATGATGAACGTGTGCGTCGCGGGCAGGACGATGAAATCCCTGGCGCCCGCCGGCCGGGCCCGGGCGACCGCGACTTTCCCGTCATTGGTCCCGGGGATGATGCGGGAGGTCCAGGGGTTCAAGCTGCGGTCGCCGGCGATGATCCCGAGCTCATAGGCCGCGGGGTTCAGCCGGTTGGGCAGGCTGGCTTCTTCCGTGCCCAACTGCTGGCCCGCCGGGCCCGTGACGGCCCGGTAGATGGGGTTGCGGCGCCAGCGGTCGGCCAGCTCGCTGCCGCGCCCGGGGGGCGCCAGCATCACCACGCGTCCAAGCCGGGCCGGCGCGTGGCGCTGGAGGTACCAGGCGGCCACGATCCCACCCAGCGAGTGCGTCACGAAATGAATCTTTTGGCCCGGTCGGGGCGCGAGGGACGCGACCGCCCGGCCGAGGTATTGGGTCGCCAAAATTTCCACCGGCGCCCGGGTGGACGGGTAGCCGACATTGACCACGCGAAATCCGTTTGCCCGGAAATGCTTCTCCAGCGGACGCATGGATCGCGCCGTCCGGCCCAGCCCGTGCAGGAGGATCACGGTGTCCCCCGTGGCCGGCGCGGCTCGCGCGCACACAGAGATCACGGCGATGGCGAGCAATAGTATGAGCGTTGTGATCATCCGTACTCTTCCCCGATCTTGGATTGGAAGCGCGTTATGGATAACGCGCTCCACCTATTCGATCCACTGGTGGAGCGGCTTGTCCTCAAGACGCTTTCTTCCCCGCCAACGATTACGCGCATCACCACACTTATGTTGTCAAGGTTCTTGATAAGCATTTAATGCCCGGCAATAGAACTCGACGAGTTGCTTTCTGTATGTCGGATCATCGCGGAGCAACGCATCCGTATGTTGCCCCCCGGGAACGGAGATGAATGTTTTCGGATCTTTCGCCTCCGAAAAAAGCTTTTCGCCTTGTCGATAGGGAATCACTTGGTCGGCGGTCCCATGAATCACCAGGAGAGGTGTCGGTGAAATACGGTCGATCACAGGGCCGGGGCTTCTGGCGTTGCTTACGACCACAAAAGACAGAGGCCATCGAAACCAGGACAGGACGGGTATTTGTTTCATCTTATCGCGAACAATAAGTCGGTAAGAATAAAAACTCGAGTCGATCGCGATGGCTTTCACTCTCCTGGCATAACCGTCTCCCATGACCGCTATGGCGATCGCTCCTCCAAGGCTTTGGCCAAGCACGACAACTTGCGTTGGAAAAACATCCTTGCGGTTGAGGACATAGTCCAACGCGGCAATGCCGTCCGCGTAGAGGCCGTCACGGGATGGCGATCCGCCGGATTTGCCGTAACCGCGGTAATCGAAAACGAAAACGTTGAAGCCTTCGCGCGGCAACCAGGAAACGAAAGCGAAGTGGGCCGTCATATTCTGAGCGTTGCCATGGAAATGAACGACGGTTCCCTTGGGCCGACCCTCCGCCGGCACAAACCAACCGGAGAGCTGGGTGCCGTCCTGGCTTGTGAATTCCACCTCCTCATATTTCAGATTGTGCGTGCCAGGGGTGTCATAGACTTGCCGGGTCGGATAATAGAACATCATGTTGGCGCATCCGGAGCAGAACAAGATAGGAACAAGAACGATAATAAGTTGTTTTTGCATGCCGATTTCCGGTTTCCGAACTTATGCGCGCATATTTTCGTTAAACCGTCCGCTGCTTAAGCAATATCGAATAGCATGGGAGCGCCATTCTATTTCATCTCATGTTTGGCTAGTCATTGGCGTCTTTGTTACCCCTCTTTTGTATTTCACGAATATCGCCAGGATTCCCATTCCAAGTGCGAGTGCGGTCAGAAGCAAGAAAACGATAACGTGCCGACTATCCATATCGAACGGTTCAGCGGGCCACCACTTTCCGGGGAACATGGAAAAACCGAGCGGGGGAAAGCATGCCCCAAAAACCGGAAGCGCCCAAAGGGGCAGAGCCCTATGGCTCCTGGCCTTTCGAAGCATGATTTCAGCCGTAATCACGAAGGGAACGAAAACCAGGATGTAAAATCCCGAGACAACAGAGAACAAAATCATTTGTAATTGCACCGGAAAGTCACCGGGTTTAAGAAATGGATATGACGTGATTCCGGCAAGAACACATGCCGCAAGACACGCGCCCAAGTAAGCCAGAAACGCAAATATGATTGTTGCTGCCATGTCTTGGCCCCTTCATAAATGGCTGACTCGAACGCCGCGCATCCCATTTTCCGGCGGGCGTATTTATATTCGTTTCAATATCATTTCTGGAATCATGTTCCATGAATCCGGAAATCGCCGCGGCCGTCGAACAGCGGCTTGGGCTGGACAGCCGCCCCGCGCAGATTTCCAGCCCAGGGCCCGGTAAAAGCGCGGCAGGGGCTGATCCGGCTCGCAGCGGCAGAGCTGCCGGACTTTTTCATACGGGATGGGCAGCTCGCCGTCGAAGGCCCGGCGCAGGGCGTCCGCGTGCTGCAGGAGGAAACAGCAGGCGCGGGGCCTGGCAAAGGCCGCGTTCATCCGCCGCCAGATATCGGCCAGCGGTTCCCGCAGGATGTTGCCAAAGGAAATGGGCGTGAAATCGCAGGGACAGACGTGGCCGCCGGCGTCAATATAGAGATGCTGGAAGCCGGCGCCGCAGCCGTACATCTCCGGGGATTCGATCTGCGCGAAAGAGCTGACCTTGGGGAGGCGGCGCGCGCGGTTGGCGCGCAGATGCGCTTGCCGGAGAACCTGCCGCTCCGCCGCCGCCAGGCAGGCGGCGGGGCCCTGGTCCACCAGCAGGCCGGTCGGCATGGGTTCCAGGACGCGGATTTCATGCACGTCCAGTTGCCGGGCCAGGGCCAGGTAGCGGTCCAGCGTTCCGGGATTCGCGAGGTCGCGGGTCGCCACGAGCTGGATCATGGTGTAGAACCCGAGCCGCCGCGAGCGGCGGATGGCCTCGACGGCCGTGGCGAAGGCGCCGGTCCGTCCGCGCCGCAGGTCGTGGGCGTTGGCGTCGTAATGGTCCAGGCTGACCGCCACGCCGAAAAGGCCGCTGGCCTTGAGCGCTGCGGCGCGCGTGTCCGTGAAGCCGTCGCCGGTGGTAAACAGCAGGGTGACGGAGCACGGGTCAACGGACCGGATGACCTGTTCCAGGTCGTCGCGCAGCAGCGGTTCCCCGCCGGTCAGCCCGATAATGCTGACGCCCAGTGCCTGGAGGTCCCGCGTCGCTTTCAGGAGGTTTTCGAGGGACAGATCGTTCCCGGCGCGGTGCGCCTTGCTGCAGTGCCAGCAGGCATACCGGCAGCGGTTCGTGACCGCCACGTAGGCCGACACAGGAACGGCCTGTCCCCGGCGCACCCGCTGCAGCCCGCGCGCCATGGTCCGGAACGCCGGCCCCGGGAACGGCGGCAGAAACGAGTTGATGATCGTTTGGCGGCCCAGGCGGACCAGCTTTTCATCCTTCAGCAGGCGCCGGATGCGCCAGAGGGTTGCCAGCGGCAGGGCCATCATCTCGGGCATCAGTAGGGTCCGGACGAGGACCAGGTTTTTGGCCAGGAAGTTCAGGTACATGGCATCGTCTCCTTATGCGCAATGCCGGCCACGAAGTGGTGCGCTGCGGTTATTTTGCCGTGCGGCGGCGCGGTTTCCTCGAGGTACCGGATGAACAAAGCGTCGCAACGGTCCCTGGCTTCCGGGGCCATCATGCGGTCGAATCCGGCGCTGGCGCCGGTGTGCAGCACCCAGTCCAGGGCCTCGGCCCCGGAGGAAAAACAAAAATCCTCCCGGCCTTCCCAGAGATCCCGGGTGCGCAGGCCGGCGCCCCGAAACCAAGACTGGAGGTCCCGGCCATCCCGGGGCAGACGCCGGTGCAGGTCCATCACCCGGCGGAGGTGGCGGGGCAGGGTCTGCGCGACCTTCAGGGAAGCCGCGCGGATGGGGGCCAGCGTGTCGCGCGCGTTTTCGATCAGCCCCAGCTTGCCGCCCGGCCGGAGCTTGGCGCCGATGGCTCTGACCAACTGCGGCGGGTCGCTGTAGCCGATGGCCCAGCCGCAAGTGACGGCGTCGAAAGCCTGGTCCGGGAACGCCGCGAGTTCGGCGAGCATGTCCCCCTGGACCCAGCGCAACTGCCGGAAGCCGGCCTGCTGCCGCCGGACCTCGGCCTGGGCGAGCATGCCCGGCGACTGGTCAACGCCGACGACTGCGCCCGAAGCGCCGACCGCCTCGGCCAGGGCCAGGGCCAGGTTGCCGGTGCCGGTGGCCAGATCGAGAACGCGGTCGCCCGGCCGCAACTCCAAGCGGGCCACCAGGTGCCGGGCATGCTTGGCCGTGCGGTCCGCGAAATAACGGTCATAGGATCCGCTGAGCCGGTCGTAATCCTCCCGGATGGCGTCCGGCGGCACCACTTGCCGAGCCAGAAGAAGCCAGAGAACCTTGCTGTAGAAATATAAATTCATGGCAGCACCTTTTGGATATCTTCGAAATCCGCTCTTACGTCCGCATCAGTATATGGGGGGTGCTTTTAGGAATCCGACAATGGCACTCATGATCGAATGGAATGACGGCCCGATCATGAAGACAAAACTGAGCACGAGAACAACCACATATAGTATTCTCGTGTTCCCAGTCTCAAACATGACAAGGAACAATAGGCCCCCTACGAGAACCAAAGCCGAAACGCAACACACCCAGTTAACCAATCGCGAGCTATCGAAATAATGGAGCTGCTGGGCTCTAAACTCTGCGTTTATGGATGCCAATTTATCGCTAAGTTCCGGCGACTTTGGCTTTTGAGGCTTTTGAGGCAACTGGGGTGGGCGATACCCGTCTTTGAGGCGAGTGACATAGGCGTGGTAGTTGGTGTGGTAGAGGGCGAGCATCTCCTGGTAGTGCGCCATCTCGAGCTCATGGTTCTTCATTTGGATTTCGTATTCTGCGACGCGAACCGGATAGGACGCTTTCATTTCCCGCAGGGCGTCTTCGGCGCGCAGGCTCTCCGAAGAGAAGCGAACCCTGCTGAGGGTGAGCACCTCGGACCGGAGGTGATAGGTTGTCCAAAGAGTGACCATGAATGCTGCGACCGTAACGATCTTGATGAGGGCTAATGCTTTATTCATTTCGCATTCCTTTCCGGCGAACAGGTCGTTAAGGCTGATGACCAAGAAAACATGCAAACAGTAAATCCATCCAGCCGACTGGCAACCGGAACAGAGGTCGTTCTAGCCGCTCCGGCCGACCGCTCAGATGCGCGTTACCCCGGATGCCAGCCGGGCAGCCGGACATGGGCCGGGTAGGGGTGCTGGCCGGCGGTTGGTTTTCCCTGGTGCAGACGCATGTTCATCAGGGCCGGACCCGCCGCCGCCGTCACCGCCGCCACGAGAATGACCGCGAGAACCGTCAGGCATGCTATCCGTTTCATGGCTCTGCTCCTTTCATATGACTCTGAAGCTCATGCGACACTCTGCGGACGCGACGAAGCGCGTCCCTCCATCTTCAGTATCACGTTGAATTTTTTCCCTGTTGGAGGGCCACGCTCTGTCGTGGCCTGTTGTTGCACATGATTTCATGAATCTACTAATAGCAGGTGGCATGCCAATCATGATAAAAATTATGTATGACGTTTATTTGCAATGAATAACGATAATATGTGTCAATCTGATGATAAATGGATATTGACAAATAATGCCTATAACCTATACATTATTTGCATGGGCAAGGAATCTGAGCTTTCACAGGAGGATCGGGAGTTTTTCCGGCTTGTCGCCGAGGCCGCGTTCAGCAATCCGTTCAGCGACGAGCGGGCCGAGGCAGATCTGAAGATCATTGGCCAGGCCGCCTGCCGGAATGGCGCCGAGCGAATTCGCAAGGTGATGAAAGCGGTGGCTGATCGCGTGGCGCGTCTGGAGGCCGCCGGACTCGGCGATGTGCGCCGTTTCGCGGAAGAAGAACGAGGGATCGTCAGGATCGCCTTCCTGTTTGACGTCTTTCACCGGCTGATCGAGCCGTTCGATCGTCTGATCCTGGACCAGATCGAGGCCGGCGACGAGCCCTTGCCGGTGCCTTTCGCGGCGTCCGCCCGCGACCTGATGACCCGGCGCGGCTTCTCGGCCGAGGAGTTCTGCCGGTATTTCGCCGTCTTTTACCAGTTGCGGCGGGCCTTCTACTTCGTGAACCGGGGACTGGTCGGCCGCAGTCCGGGCATGAAGCAACTGCGCTGCCGGCTGTGGAACAACGTGTTCACCTGCGATATTCTCCACTACAACGACTATCTCTGGGATCGGATGGAGGATTTTTCCACGCTGCTGCTGGGGGAGACCGGGACCGGCAAGGGCGCGGCCGCCGCGGCCATCGGGCGCTCCGGCTTCATCCCGTTCAGCCTGGAGAAAGGGCGCTTTGCCGAAAGCTTCACGCGCAGCCTTGTGGCCGTCAACCTGTCGCAGTACTCGCCCGCGCTGCTGGAGTCGGAGCTGTTCGGGCACCGCAAGGGCGCCTTCACCGGCGCCGTGGACCGGCACGAGGGGGTCTTTGCGCTCTGCAGTCCGCACGGAGCGGTGTTCCTGGACGAGATCGGGGAAGTCGCCGCGCCAGTGCAGATCAAGCTGCTCCAGGTCCTGCAGGAGCGCGTGTTTTCGCCGGTCGGGAGCCACGAGAAGCTGCGCTTCCGCGGGCGGGTGATCGCGGCCACCAACCGCTCGCTCGCTGATCTCCGCCGGCAGGGCCGGTTCCGCGACGATTTCTACTACCGGCTATGCTCGGACGTCATCACCGTGCCGACCCTGCGCCAGCGGCTGGAAGAGGATCCGGGGGAACTGGAAGCGCTCCTGGGGCATGTCGTCCGGCGCCTGGTCGGCCGCGAATCACCGGCCCTCGTCTCCGACATCCGGGCGGCGCTGGCGAAGGGGGTGGGGGAAAACTATCCGTGGCCCGGCAACGTCCGCGAGCTGGAGCAGGCGGTCCGCCGGATCCTGCTGACACGGCGGTACGAGGGCGACCCGGCCCCGTCGGCGCCGGCGGACGAGTCGGCGCGCCTGCTGGCGGGGATCGAGGCCGGTGCGCTGGACGCCGAGGCGCTGCTCTCCGGCTACTGCAAGCTGCTGCACCGGCGGCACGGCACCTACGAGGAAGTCGCCCGCGTCGCGGGGCTTGACCGGCGGACCGTGAAAAAACATATCCTGGCCGCGCCGGGGGCGCCAAGAGTCGAAAGGTAGAAGCGGCGCCCCCGCCGCTTCTCCGGGCCTTGATCACCCAACCCAAGCCTATTTTCCCCACGAATTCGGGACAACCACGAATGACAGATACGCTTCATTTTCTGGAAGGATAATCCGTGTATTTTTCGCGGTACTCACCACGGCTTTCACGGCGCGGCAAAGCCGCAACCCATAGAGAAGACATCCACGGATTGTTTTTCTGCGCCGTTCCTGACTGATCAGGAGCTAAATTTTTCCTGCAAAGCCGGGAAAAATGACGCCCCGCAACGGGGCGATAGAGCAGATCAATTGGGATATCCGTTGCCATTCATACAACATGTTGGTTGTTAATTTTTGCGTAAGACGCTAAACAGTCTTCATTCAGCATCCCATTCGTGGTTGTCCCGAATTCGCGGGGTGATATTATCCCAATCATGTTTCAAGACTTTTGAAGAAAAGCGGCGATGGCGCCGCTTCAACCAAGGAGGCATACGATGAAATCGCCGTGGTTTAAGTTATGGTCCAGGCCCGTGGACGCGACAGAGCGCGTCCCTCCATTTGAAAAGAAACATAATGTTGGAGGGCCACGTTTCATCGTGGCCGGTATTTCTTGCCTTTTTCAACGGCCTTTCAAGGTCTTGTCGCTCGTGGCGGCCGGCGCTTTCATGCAGGCTTGCGCGCCCAACGCGCCGGCCACGACGAACGCGGTCGTGGCCGTGCTGTCCGCCGCGACCAACGCCCCCGAGGAGGACTACCTGAACCCCGGCGCGCCGATCCAGGTCGAGGCGGGGCGGCGGTTTTCGATCCGGATCAAGTCCAATCCCACGACCGGCTACGGCTGGCAACTGGCCAAGCCGCCGGCTGAAGCCGTGGTTGTCCTGGTCACCAATGCATATGTGCCGCAGGCCAATTTGCAGGGAATGGCCGGGGTGGGCGGACACGAAGTCTGGACCTTCAGGGCGGTCGGCGCCGGGCAGGCCGAGATCGCGTTGAACTACGTCCGCCCGTGGGAAAAAGACAAGCCGCCGGCCGATACGAACGTCTTCACCGTGATCGTGAAGTAGCCGGCTGGCCTCGAAAATTAGAAAACGTTCAACCTTCAACGCCCAACGTTCAATCATGCAAGGATATGGGCGGACGGACACTGCGATGACGGAAAACTCCTATACCCGAAGCGCTTTGGCGAAGGGGGGCAGTGTGTGTTGAATTCAGTTTCCCGCGAACGCAGGAAACCCGCAGGTGACCCGAGATCGCCGCTGCATTTATCGAACCGAATTCAACACCCTCTCTTCTTCGGCCGATGGTGCTGCGTCACTTTCCGCGGCGGCTGAGGACGCGGCGCTCGTAGCCCTTGACTTCCCGGATCCACGCGTCGCCGGCGGGGACGTCCCGCCGCCGGCAGTATTCATCCCACACCGCGCCGACGGGCAGGGTCTTGGCCTCCTCCATCAGCGCCAGGCGCGAGGTGCCATCCCCGGCGTTCTCGAACTCCCGCAGGCGGGCGGAGGGCTCCAGGAGCGCCAGCAGCAGGGCCTTGAGCATGCTCCGCGTGCCGATGACCCAGCAGGCGATGCGGTTGATGCTGGCGTCGAAGAAGTCCAGCCCGATGTGGACGCGCTCCAGGTAGTCCCCTCGCACGAGCTCCTCGCCCAGGGCCCGGAGCTCGTCGGTGAGGGTCACGACGTGGTCGCTGTCCCAGCGTACGCCCCGGCTGACGTGCAGGAGGAGCTGGTCCACCTGGGAGAGGATGGCCGAGATCTTGTCGGCCGTCGATTCGGTGGGGTGGAAGTGGCCCATGTCCAGGCAGAGGAGCTTGTCGTGCCGGGCGGCGTAGGCGAGGTAAAAATCGTGGGAGCCGACGACGTAGCTTTCGGAGCCGAGCCCGAACAGCTTGCCCTCGAGCGCGTCCAGGTTGTGGGCGGGGTTGATCCGCTCGGCGAAGACGGCGTCCAGCGACTGGCGCAGCCGCTCGCGTGGGCCCTTGCGGTCGGCCGGGGTATCCTTGGACCCGTCGGGGATCCAGATGTTGGTCACGCAGGTCTTGCCAAGGGTTTTGCCCATGGCGGCGCCGATGCGGCGCGAGGCCCGGGCGTGGGCGATCCAGAATTTCCGCACCGCCGGGTCGCGGCTGGAGAGGGTGGCGGCGGCCGCCTTGGGGTGCGAGAAGAACGTGCCGTTGAAGTCGAGGGCCACCCGCCGGGCCTTGGCCCAGTCCATCCAGGCGGAAAAATGCTTCGGCTCCAGCGCGTCGCGGTCCACCCGCCGGCCGCCGGTCTCGGCGTAGATGGCGTGGAGGTTCACGCGGTGCCGGCCCGGGATCAGGCGGAAGGCCTGGTCCAGGTCGGCGCGGAGCTCGGCGCCGTTGCGCGCCCGGCCCGGGTATTGGCCGGTCGGCATCACGCCGCCCAAATCGCCGCCCGCGGCGGGCTCGAAGCCCATGACGTCGTCGCCCTGCCAGCAGTTGAGGGAGAGCGGGATCGCGGCCAGCTTGCGCAGGGCCGCCTCCGTGTCCACGCCGAGGCGCGCATAGACGGCGCGGGCGAGCTTGTAGGCGGGATCAGCCGATTTTGCGGGGCGCATCGAGTCAGCTCCTTTCATGAGTCCAGACGATTTCCACCCATGACACCCAGTATAGTTGCCCACCCGGTAAGTTCCAAGAGTTACTTGCCGGGTCATGGGAGGTCCTGGCGGGGCAGGGCGCGCTCGCCGCAACAAATGTTTCCCTGTTCCCTTCGTGGTTGTCCCGAATTCGTGGGGATGTTATCGTCCAATCCTGTTTATCCCTGCGAATAATCGGGGTTGAAATTTCGGGGCGCGGCCATGTCGATTGCCGGGGATCCTGTCCTTTATTACGTCAACCGCAGCAACCAGCGCGGCGGCCGGATGCTCTCGGTCGTTGACCTGCTCGAAGCCGGGACGTTCGAGCCGCCCCTGCTGTGCCGGATCCTCGATCGGATCGCGGAGGGCTCGTCCTGGATGGTCGGGGCCCAGGCCGGCGGGGCCGGCAAGACCACAGTCATGAGCGCCCTGCTGGCCCTGCTGCCGGCGGGGGAACCCTTGGCCTTGGCGGGGGAGGGGGCGGCCTGGCGGACCGCGCCGCCGGGGACGTGCGTGGTGGCCTACGAGATCAGCCCCGGCGCCTACGACGGCTACATCTGGGGCGA
>CAZVVD010000042.1:0-26766 GCA_964630555.1 uncultured Verrucomicrobiota bacterium
CCTTGGTTCCTTTATTCCAACCTTTTTTGATTCCAAGAGACCACATTACCGACACAGAACACACGGAAGGAGGAAAAGAAGCATGAAATCGTTGCTTTATGCTGATGAAACGTACAAAATTGTGGGAGCGTGTTTTGAAGTTTATAAACGGAAAGGATGTGGCTTTTTGGAACCGGTTTATCAGGAATGTTTGGAAATAGAGCTGGCTTTTCAAAAAATCCCTTATATTGCGTAGCAAGAGTTATTTCTTGAATATCGCGGACAACGGCTGAAATCGACTTATAAGCCAGACTTTATTTGCTTTGGAAAAATCATAGTGGAAATCAAGGCGCTGTCGAATCTCGTTGATGAGCATCGAGCGCAAGCGTTAAACTATCTGCACGCCACAGGGTCCAAGGTTGGGTTGCTGGTAAATTTCGGTCATTTTCCAAAGATCGAACACGAACGGTTTGTCATTTAGGTTTTTATTTCCGTGTGTTCTGTGGGCTACAGTCTTAAGTCCGGTCGCCGGCGGCTGGCGGTGGGCGTTGATTTCGGCGGCACCGGTGTCAAGATGGGGTTGGTTGACGCCTCCGGCGCCCTTCGGGACCGCTATGATTTTCCCACCGCCGAGGCCGCGACCCAGGCGGCTTGGCTGGACCGGGTCGGGCTCGGCATCCGCCGCTTTGGCCGCCACGGCCGCCGCCTGGCCGGGATCGGCGTGGGCGTGCCGGGTTTCACCGATTTCCGCCGGGGCTTCATTTACAACCTGACGAACGTGCCTGGCTGGACCGGGGTGCCCCTGGCCCGGATTTTACGGCGCCGCTTCGGCCTCCCCGCGGTGGTGGAAAATGACGTCAATGCCATGGCGGTCGGCGAGTGCGCCCACGGCGCCGGCCGCGGATTTCGGCAGGCGGTCTTTGCCACCCTGGGCACGGGCGTGGGTGGCGGGGTCGTGATTGACGGCCAGCTTTACCGCGGCGCCTGGTCCATGGCCGGCGAGATCGGGCACATCTGCATCCGGATGGACGGGCGCAGGACGCCGGAGGGCCGGGGCGGCCTGGAGACCTACGTGGGCAATCGCCAGCTCGTGGGCTATGCCGTCCGGGCGCTCGAGTCCGGCCGGCGCTCGCTGATCCGCACCCTGGTCCGCGGCCGCCTGGAGGCCGTGACGCCCAAAATCATCGCCGCGGCGGCGGCGCGCCGGGATCCGCTGGCGCTGGAGATTTTTGAGTTCGCGGCCGACTGCCTGGCCGCGGCGTTCGCCTCAATCACCTACCTGCTCCAGCCGGAGGTGATCATCGTCGGCGGCGGGGTGGCCCGGAGCGGCCGCGTCCTGTTCGATCCCCTGCGCCGGCATCTCCGGGAACGCCTGCACCCGCATTTTGCCGAGCGGATCAGGGTCATCCCCGCCCGGCTGGGGGAGCGGGCAGGTATGATCGGTTCTGCCGCGCTGGCGTTCCGGGCGGGGCGGAAGGGTTGAAGGCGGCGCAGGCGATCGGTTACGGGGGTGGCCCGACCGCTCCGCGGGCGGCAGTCCTGGAAAAACGTCTTGTGATTAAAAGTCTTGTTCGACTTCGCTTGTTCTGCAACCCTGCGGCGTGAGAACACTCATGAAGCCCCCCTGGCAACAGAATATCCTTGAGCTGATCCGACGGACTTCCTCGGACCTGCCGCGCGATGTCGCCGCCGCCCTGGAGCGCGCCCGGCGCAACGAGGCGCGGGGGTCGTCCGCCCGCTGGGCGCTGGACACGCTCCGGGAAAACATCCGCCTGGCGCGGCGGCGCGGGGCGCCCCTGTGCCAGGATACCGGCACGCTTGTGTTCTACTGCCGGGCGCCGGTGGGCTTCGACGCCCTGGCCCTTTCCGTCGCCATCCGGGGTGCGGTCCGCGCGGCCACGCGCCGGGGCTACCTCCGGCAGAACACGGTGGATACCCTGGCTGACCGGGCGTGTCCCGCGAACGTCGGCGCGGGCGCCCCGGTGATCCATCTCGAGCCGGCGCTGGGCCGGCGCGTGGAGATCCGGCTGCTGATGAAGGGCGGCGGAAGCGAAAACGTCGGCGTCCAGTACAGCCTCCCGGACGCGCAGCTCGGCGCGGGGCGGGATTGGGAGGGCGTCCGGCGCTGCGCCCTGGACGCCGTGCTCCGCGCCCAGGGCAACGGCTGCGCCCCCGGCGTCCTGGGGATCGGCGTCGGCGGCGACCGGGCCACGGGCGCCGAGCTGGCCAAGCGCCAGTTGCTCCGGACGCTGACCGACCGCGCGCCGCATCCGCGCCTGGCGCGGCTGGAACAGCGAATTCTGCGGGAAGCCAACCGGCTGGGCGTGGGGCCGATGGGGTTTGGCGGAAAGACGACTCTGCTGGGCGTGAAAATCGGCGTCCTAAGCCGCCTGCCGGCCAGTTATTTCGTCAGCGTGGCCTACATGTGCTGGGCGTTCCGCCGGCGGGGCGTCAGTTTGGGCATGGACGGACGCGTGCGCCGGTGGCTGTTCTGAAGGCTTCAGGTGATCAGGGGTCGGGGTTCAGGGTTCAGGTGGAAAGAAATTGGCAGAAGATAATCGCCATGGCTCCCAATCATCCGAACAGATTTCCTAAACCCTGAACCCTGAACTCTGAACCCTTATACTTGTTGCGAAATATGACCAAACATTTGGAATATCCATTTGCCTTGGAACAAGTACGGCGCCTGTCGGTGGGCGACCGCGTCCTTATCTCCGGCCGGATCTTCACGGGGCGGGACCGCCTGCACCGCTTCCTGGCGGAAGGCGGTCGGATCCCCGCGAGCCTCAAGGGCGGCGCGATCTATCATTGCGGCCCGGTGGTCCTCCGGGAGAAAGGCTGCTGGGTCGTCCGCGCCGCCGGCCCCACCACCTCGATCCGGGAGGAGCCCTACCTGCCGGAGATCATCCGGCGGCGGGGCCTGGCCGTCATCATCGGCAAGGGCGGCATGGGCGCGGGCACCCGGAAGGCCTGCGCCAAATACGGCTGCGTCTACCTGCACGCCGTCGGCGGCGCCGCCCAGTTCCTGGCCGACAGGATCACGCGCGTGGCTGGCGTGCATTTCCTCGAAAAGTTCGGACAGGCCGAGGCGATGTGGGAGCTCGAGGTCCGCGATTTCCCGGCGCTGGTGACCATGGACGCCCGCGGGCGGAGCCTGCACGCGCGGATCGCCGCGCGCTCCAGCCGGAACCTGCGGGCATTGGTATCAAGCGGAAGAAAGGTTTAACCGCAAGGCGCATAGTCATTCTGATTTCATCATCTCTGTTTTTGCGATCTATGCGTTCTCTTGCGATGAGACATGCGGGAATCCCTCATGCGCATTGTCTTCATGGGTTCGGCGGAGCTGGCCTGTCCCTGCCTGGACACGCTGTTGGCATCCGCCGGGGACGAGGTCGTCGGCGTGGTGACCCAGCCGGACCGACCCAGGGGCCGCTCGCTCCGGCTGGGGCCCTGCCCGGTGCGGGCGCGGGCCGCGCAGCGCGGTATTCCCGTCCTGACCCCGGAACGGGTCAACGCGCCGGAGAGCGTCCGGGCGATCCGGGCGCTGGCGCCGGACCTGGCGGTCGTCGTGGCCTACGGCCAGATTCTCAAGCCCGAGCTGCTCGGGATTCCGCCGCGGGGCTGCGTCAACCTGCACGCCTCGCTCCTGCCGAAATACCGGGGCGCCGCGCCCATCCAGTGGGCCATCGCGCGGGGGGAGACCCGGACCGGTGTGACCACGATGTTCCTCAACGAGGCGATGGATGCCGGCGACATCATCGCCCAAGTCGGTGAAACAATCCGTGAGGACGACACCGCCGGCACGCTCCAGGAGCGGCTGGCCCGGCTGGGGGCCGACCTGCTGGCGCGGACCCTGGATGACATCCGCGGCGGCCGGGTCCGGCGCACGCCCCAACCCCCGGCCGAAGCCACCTTTGCGCCCAAGCTCAAGAAGAGCGACGGACGCCTGGACTGGTCCCGGCCGGCCGTCGAGCTCTCCAACCGCATCCGCGCGTTCACTCCCTGGCCCGGCTGTTATTGCGAGTTCCCGGGCGCCAGGCCGTTCCTGGTCCGGGTGCTGAAGGCCCGGGTGGAGGCGGGGCAGGGCCAGCTCGGCGAAATCCTTTCCGGCGCGGGCGACGGTCCCCTCGTGCAGACCGGGGCCCTGGCCCTGCGCCTGCTGGAGCTCCAGCCGGAAGGCCGCAAGCCCATGAGCGGGGCCGCCTTCCTCTGCGGCCACCCGTTGAAGGCCGGGGAGCAGCTGCTATAGCATGTAAACGATGCGCTCGTGGAAGCGACGCCCCCGTCGCTGGAATGGGGAGCTGGAAGCCGCGCGGGCGCCGCTTCGACCGCCGGATGATCCATGAAAGAACCCATGACCAGCCGGCAGCGGCTCGACGCCGCCTTCGCGCTCAAGGCTCCGGACCGGACCCCCGTCCTCGGCGGCTGGATCGCCTGCCCGGAGCACATCCTGGCCCTGACCGGGGCCGACGAGGACCAGTACTGGGCGGACCCGCAGGGCGTCAGCATTGCGGCCTACAAAATCCTGGGCATGGACGGCCTGATCACCGTGTTCGTGCCGGCGGCGCGCGGCGCCTACCGCTGCGTGGATGCCGCCAGCTACGCGCACAGCGACAAGGGGATGTCCCTCGAGGAAACGCTGGCCAAGATTGATGCCCTGCCCGCGCCCGAGCGCATTGAAGCGGCCTTCGATTTCGAGCAGGCCTACGCCGAGTTCAGCAAGTCGCTCCGGCAAGTGCAGGAACGCTGCGGCGAGATGGTCTGGATGCCGGCCAACTGGTCCGCCGGCGCCCGGATCTCGTGGTATTTCGATTTCGGGTACGAAAACTTTTTCCTGGTCGTCGGCCTGCACCCCGACCGGGCGCAAAAACTGATGGAGGTGGGCGGCGCCCAGGGCCGCTGCCAGTCCCGCCTGGTGGCCCGGGCGGTGCGGGAAGGGCTGTTCCCGTCCGCGGTCCTGCTGGGGGAGGACATCTGCACCCAGCGCGGGCCGATGGTCTCGGTGGACTTCATGGAGAAATACTACGCCCCGCAGCTCCGCTACGGCCTGGAGCCGCTCCGCGAGGCCGGCTGCCGGCCGGTCTGGCACTGCGACGGCGACGTACGCCCGATGCTGGATTTCCTGATCGACGCGGGGGTGCAGGGGTTGCAGGGCTTCCAGCCCGAGTGCGGGATGATCCTGGAGCAGCTCGCCGAGCGCCGCACCCGCGAGGGCGAGCCGCTCCTGATTTTCGGGCCCCTGGCCGTCACCACCGAGCTGCCGGTCTGCACCCCCGAGCAGGTCGAGGCGAAAGTGCGTGAAGCCATCCGCGTCTGCAAGGGCCGCGCCTCCCTGGCGCTCTTCACCTCCAACACGATCAATCCCGACGTACCCCTCGAAAACATCAAGGCCATGTGCCGGGCGGCGAAAGCCTGACGAATATTTCATGGGATCCAACTTGCGGATATCACCCCGCGAATTCGGGACAACCGCGAAGGGCACGATAATGTGGGCATGAGAATTCTCCTTCTGCTCTGGACGGGAATTGCGGTTGCACTGATGCTGGTGTATGCCATCCGGCCGGATTCGTTTTCGGCGCTCACATTCATTCCGACGTGGGCCTGGCTGGCCCTTGTGGTTCCACTGGTTCCGTTCCTGCGGCGGAAATACCGGTGGCCCGCCCTGGCCTGTGGAGCGGCTTGGCTGATCTTTGCCGGCTGGCACGTGGAAGAGGTCCGGTCCGTAGTCCGCGGTGCGCTATTTCCGGCCCAACACCAAAAGCCGGCGGGCGCAATCCGCGTGGTGAGTTTCAATTGCGTCTGCGGAAGCGCGGATGCGCTAGCGGAAGTTGAGGCGTGGGCGCCGGACATTGTCTTCTTGCAGGAATCTCCCTCCCGGAAAGCCGTTGAGAATTTCACATTCAAACTGTTTGGGGCAGAGGGCGCATGTGTTTGGGACATTGATACAAGCATCATTGTGAAAGGCAAGTTGCAGGATCTTCGGCCAAAAACAGGAATACCGTTCTACTCGCTGGTGTTATCGGTTGCGCCCAATATGGGGGAAGCGATGCTGGCCTCGGTTCGATTGTTGTCCGGTAATCCGGACATGAACATATGGAGCCCCGGGTATTGGAGGCGACAGGCGAAATCGAGGGAATTCCAGCTTCAACAGATGAGCCTCTTCGCAAAGAATCTCGATTCCTCAAGGCCAATGATCGTGGCAGGGGACTTCAGCGTTCCCCAGGGGGACAAGGTGTTTTGCCTGCTTCCAAAGACCCTGGATGACTCCTTTGCCATGCGGGGGCGCGGGGTTGGAAACACCGTCATCAATGATGCTCCCTTGTTGAGGTTTGACCAGATATGGGTATCCCGCGACTTTAAAACTATTCAATCCTTTGCGGTCAAGAGCAGCATTTCAGACCACCGGATGGTGATCAGCGATGTGCGGCGATCAAGATAACGCCCCGGAAGATCGGGGCGACCAAGGCATCCCTATCGGCCTGATTCAAGGAGACCAGCAATGATCAAAGGACTGGCGCATGTCTGCATCGCCGCGAAGGATTTGGAGCGGACCGAGCGGTTTTACTGTTCCGCCCTCGGCTTCCGGAAAGCGTTCGACTTCATCCGCGGCGGGAAGGTCATTGGGTTCTACCTCGCGGCGGGGCGCGAGACGTTCATCGAGGTCTTCCGGCAGGACGATGTCCAGGCCCGGGCCCAGGCGCCGATCGGGCACGTGTGCCTGGAGGTGGACGACATTGACCAGGTCATCGGCCGGCTGAAATCCCTCGGCTGCGAGGCGAGCGCGAAACAGCTCGGCGGCGACCGGAGCTGGCAGAGCTGGACCACCGACCCGTCCGGCGTCCGCATCGAGTTCCACCAGTACACGCCCCAAAGCTGCCAGCTCACCGGCCAGGATTGCGTGCTGGACTGAGACTGGATGGGTTTATAGACGTAACTGCCGGAGCGCCGCGCCGACCTCGCGCAGGACCTGCTGCTCCTCGGGATGGATGTCGCCGAAGCGGCGCGGGCCGACGTTCAAAAGGAACACGGCTTTCCGGGACTGCACGGCCCGCAGGGTGGCGAGGATCTCCGCGGCCGGCTTGACCCGGTGGTTCCAGGGCTGGTAGGACCAACCGGCGTTGAGATTCCACCAGCAGGCGGCCGGCCGGTCGCCCACGGTCGTGCAGTTGGACGGCAGGTTCTTGTTCTCGCCCGGCAGGTCCAGCTCCCAGACCTGGTAGTCTTCGCCCTTCAGGGGCAGGACGTGGGTGTTGTTGGTGACCACGGCGTCCGGCTGCAGGCGGTGGATCAGGTCGTAGGTGCCGGCCAGGTCCCACGGACCGCCCCGCTTGAAATAATCGTCTTTCTGGGTCCAGCCGTCGGCGTTGGGCCAGTAGCCGTCGAAGAGGAGGCCTCCGATCTCGCCAAAATGCGTGCAGAGCTCGCGGATCTGGCCCTGGTAATACTCCACGTAGCGCGGCCAGTCGCGCCGGTAGGCGGGGTGGGTCCAGTCCACAAGGGAATAGTAGAAGTGGAGGGCGATTCCCCGCGCGCGCAGGGCCGGGGCCAGCTCGGCGAGCACGTCGCGGCGGAAGGCGGTGTTCGTGACCTTGAAGTCCGTGAGCGGCGAATCCCAGAGGCAGAACCCGTCATGGTGCTTCGAGGTGATCAGGAGAAACTTCTGGCCGGCCTCGACCATGAGATCGGCCCATTCCTCGGCGTCGAAGCGGGCCGGGTTGAACTGCTCCATGCGTCGGCGGTAGGTCGCGAAGGGAATGCGGTCCTGGCAGTAGATCCACTCGCCCCCGCTGTGGCTCAGGGCGTAAAGCCCCCAGTGCACCGAGAGCCCGTACTTGGCTTCGCAGAAGCGCTTCAGTCCCTTGCGCGAGGCCTGGAGACGGGCGCGCCGGGTGTCCTCGATCTTGTATGGTGGTTTCATGGATTTAGCCTTTCGTGTTGTTCCGTGGGTTCCGTGGGTTCCGTGGGCACAAAATTCCTGCAGGTCCACCGCTGACAAGCTTGAGATCCTTCGCTTCCGCCGTCGCTCAAGGAGCTTTGGCGGACCAGTCGCTCAGGATAACGGTGGGGCATTGTTCGCATCATCTTTTCCTGAGCCTCAAGACAGGATTGCAGGCCCGGCTTGCGTTGGCGGGGATGCTACCCAATCCGGGGGGATGAAATCAACTCCCTTGAGCAGGCTCCGCTCCCCGTCAAACCGGGCTTTGACAATGCGCGCGAAACGCATAGACTCTCCCGCCGGTCGAAACTGACGCTGCGATTCTGCGAAGTGGCCTTCGCTGCGAAGCACGAGTCGTAGCGCGGCACATACATCCGGAACAGTATGCGCCACGCTTCGAGTGGCGCTCAGGGGTGGCGCGGGGGAACAGTGTGCCGCTCGCAGCGCGGCAGATACCTTCAGAACCAATACGCGCCCCGCTGTCAGAGAGACATTTAATGAACTCGCGCGAACGCGTGCTCGCGGCCATCCACCGCCAGCCGGTGGACCGCATTCCCACGGACATCTGGGCCACCGCCGAGGTCTGGGAGAAGCTGCGCCGCCATTTCGGGGAGGGCGTGGACATCGGCGCCGCCCTGCACATCGACGGCATGGCCGGGATCGGGCCGGCCTACATCGGTCCGCCGCCGCCGGCGCCGGAAGGCGAATCCGTGGATTTCTGGGGCATCCGCCGCCGGCGCACGGCCTATCCCGGCGGCTTCTACGACGAGCAGTCCCACCATCCCCTGGCCTTCGCGCGGACCCTCGACGACCTCGACGCCTACCGCTGGCCGCGGGCGGACTGGTTCGACTACTCGACCCTCAAGGAGCAGGCGCGGGCGGCCCGGGCGAAGCAGGCGGTTCAGTGCGGCTACATGGCCCCGTTCTACTACCACAACCTCCTGCGCGGCCTGGAGCAGTCGCTCCTCGATCCCCTCCTGGACCCGGAGTTGACGCGCGAGATCATCCGGCGGATCAGCGCTTTCTTCTACGAGCACCACCGCCGGATGTTCGAGGCCGCCGGCGGGCTGATTGACGTCGCCCAGGTCACCGACGACCTCGGCAGCCAGACCGGCCCGCTGATCAGCCTCGATCTGTACCGGGAGTTCTACGCGCCCCAGCACAAGCGCTTCATTGACCTGTGCCACGAGTTCGGCATCAAGGTGTTCCACCACGACGACGGCGCCTGCCGGATGTTCCTGCCGCTGCTGGTCGATATGGGCATCGACATCCTCAACCCCGTGCAGTGGACCTGCCCCGGGATGGATATAACGGAACTGAAGGCCGAGTTCGGGAAAAAGATCTGCTTCCACGGCGGGATCGAGAACCAGAAGATTTTGCCGTTCGGCACGCCGGACGACGTGCGGGCCGAGGTCCGGCACTGCATCGACGCCCTGGGCGCCGACCGGACCGGCTACATCCTGGCGCCCTGCCACAATCTCCAGGCCATCACCCCGGTGGAGAACATTATCGCCATGTACGACGAGGCGTGGACCTATGGGAGAATGCCATGAAACTATGCGTGATCAGCAGCGAGCGGGACAAGTTCGACGGCCACAGCGAAAAATACAATCCCATTTTCATGCGGGCGCCCCGGATCCTGTCCGTGTGCGCCGCGAGCCTGGCGTATGACCCCCTGCTGGTCGCGCTGTTGGGGGAGGCGCCGGACGTCGTCGAGTTGCGCAAGGGAATGGACGAGGGCGTCGCCCGGGACGCCGACCTGGTGATCGTGCCCGAAGCCCTGGAGCCGGAGAGGGAAGCCTTGGTCCTGGCGCTGGCGGCCGCCGGGAAAAAAGTGTTCTGGGTGCGCCCGTCGGCGGAAGCCCTGCGCCGGGCGGCCGGCGGCCGGATCCGCCTGGAGGGCACACTGCATTCCCACCGCGAGCGCTGGGACCTGGGCGGGCGGAGCTTTCCTTACCCCCTGCGCTGCACCTATGACCTCTACGCGGCCGACGCCGGCGTGGACCAGGCCTACCCGGTCGGAGACTGGCCGTCCCTGTGCCGCTGCGGCGGGCACGTGTTCTGCGCCGCCTCCTGGTTCAGCGCCTGCTCGGAAACCTGGAACACGCCGGGCGACGTTCTCGGGGAGGCGGGCTTCGGCAACGCGTTTTACGCGGCGGTAGTTTCCGAGGTGGCCGGGCTGCTGGGCAAGTCCGCGCCAGCGGCGGCCGCGCGCGAGCGTTACTTCCTGCGGCGCGATTTCCACGCCTACGGGTTCGCGCGCCTGATGGTGGGCGACCTGGCCGTCCTCCACGGCAAGACCTTGGACCTCGGCGAGGCCGATGCCTGCCTGGCGCGCGCCGCCGCGGCCTTCGCGCGGGGCGAGCCCGACGTTCGGGTCGAGGCGCTGCTCAAGCCGGCGTTCGAGGCCCTCCTGGCGCGGCGCCGGACGGTGGTGGATATCCCCGTCTATTACGCCGACGCCATGCACGGCGGGCTTCTGACTTCGCGCTTCGGCTACATCGAGTTCGCCTCGCCGGAGTTCGTGCGGGACCTCCTGCGCATGTTCTTCACCCTGGCCCGGCGGCGGGGCTACCGGTTCAGCATGGATGTCTCCATCGCCTCCTGGATCAACATGGCGCGACGCCATCCTGGCCTGATCCGCGAGATGAAGCAGGCCATGGAGGAAGGCTGGTTCGAGGCGGCCAACGGCTCGATGGGCCAGCCCTTTCCCCACTACTTCGGCCTGGAAAGCAACATCCGCCAGTTCACCACCGCCCAGGCCGCCATGGAGAAGCTGTTCGGGCGCCGGGCTGAAACCTTCCTGGCCCAGGAAATGCAGCTCGTGCCGGTCTACCCGGCGATCCTGGCCCAGTCGGGCTTCAAGCTCGCCCTGCACCGCGTCCAGAACTCGGGCGAGACCGTTTACGACGACGACCTGTGCGTGACCTGGCGGGGGCCGGACGGCGCGGGGATCAAGGCGATCCCGACCCATCACGGGGATTCCCAGCAGTCCATCTCCACCGGTTTCATTTACTGGCCGGAGCTGATCACCGCGGCGGCGAAGCATTACCCCGCCGGAATTTTCACCAACCTGCTGGACCTGACCTGGATCACCTCGTTCCGCGAGGAGGCGATCCGCGCCGCGCATTACGCGCCGGTCCTGGGGCAGTTCGTGACCTACCGCGACCTGGCCCGGCAACTCGAACCGCGGCGCGACGCCGCCTACGGCCGGAACGATTACCGGCCCCAGCTTTTCACCCCCATCTCCTGGACGGCCTCGGACATGAACGCCCTCGGCCGCCGCCTGGAGGCCTGCGAGATGTTCGCGGCGCTCTCCGGCAACACGCGGGTCAACGGCATCCTCTGCGAGGCCTGGGGCCTCCTCGCGGCCCACCAGAACCACGACAACACCGCCTGCGTGCGCGTGCCGCCCGCCGGGCGGAGCGGACCCCACATGCTGGACGCGATGCGGGAGGACGTCGTCCGCGCCCTGGAGGCGTGCCAGCGGGAGCTGGGCGCGCCCGCCGCGCTCTTCAATGCGCTGGACAAGGCGCGCGCGCTGGACGTCTATTGCGCCGCCGGCGCGGTCGGCACCCTGAAAAACGCCCCGCACCTCGACCGGGTGGACGGCCTGGCCAAGGTGACATTCAGCGCCTTTGGCCTGGCCGACAAGCCCGCGGCGTCGGGTCGGGCCATCGCCGGCGGAGAGCTGCGCATGGACAATGGCCTACTGCGCGTGGCCATGGACCCGGCCACGGGGGCCCTGGCGTCCATCTTCGACATCCGGAATGCGCGGGAACTGCTGGCGGGCGCCGGCAACCAGGTGGCGCCCGGCATGGACGGCGCCACCCGCGCCCTCCGCTGCGAGAAGCTGGCCCGCGGCGGCGTCGAGCAGCTCTGCGCCCGGATAGAGATGTATTTCGCCGACGGCCGGTTCGCGGGCTGGGCGGAAACGACGGCCACCCTGCCGGCGAATGAAAGCCGCGTGTATTTTGTAACCAAAGTGGAACCGCACGGCATCGCCCGGCGCGATTACCTCTACTACTACGCCGAGCGCCGGAATTCCATCGGCGCCGTGTTCAACCTCGCCCCCGGGTTCGGGACCCTGCGCGACTGCTGGCTGCACCGCGTGCACGAGCCCCTCGACGAGCGGGGCAAGACCTACTGTCCCGGCCTGTTCTTCGGGGCGCGCGATTGCGAGCGCGAGTTCCTGGAAACGCCGCCGCCGGCTAAAATCAACTCGTTCATGGGCATCGTGATGGAGGGGGCGGCGGGGGCGGTCGTCTTCCACAACGACGGAGCGCAGATTTACGAGGTGGGCGGTTCGCGCGTCGCCAACCTGCTGTGGTGCAGCAACGAGTACACCGACACCTTTGCCTACGCCTTCGAACTGCTCAATCCCGGGGCCCATCCCTTCGACGCTTTCCTCGACTACCAGTACGAGCCCGTGCCCATGCCGCGCGCTGCGCTCTCGCCGGCGCTGGAAGCCAGCCCCGGCCTGTGGATCAGCAGCCTCCGGCGCCAGGGGGAGGATCTCTTCGTGCGCGTGGCGGAAACGGAGGGCCGGCCGCATGACAACGCCACGCTCTCCGCGGACAGAAAGATCCTGTCCGCCGCGCGGGTCAACCTGCTCGACGAGGAGCTCGAGCCCCTGCCCGTGAGCGGCGGGCGCGTCGCCTTCGCCCTCGGGGCCAGCGGCCTCGCCACCCTGCGCCTGCGGTGCGCCGGGTAGCCTGGCAGATGCTCCGAAAGCAGGCGCCGGACTACGAACGGCGCATGCGGGATCGGAAAAGCCGGATCCTGCCGCTCATAGCGCGGCAGGTACTTTGAACAGCAGGCGCCGGGCTACGTGAGGTCCACCCACAGCAGCCCTGACAGGCCGAATGGGCCGGCAGATGGTTCACAAGTTGCTGAACTCGGCCAGGCCAATACCGCCGGCCGGATCGGGCAGGGGATCGCCCGGGTAGCGCGGCCGGCCGTCGTGCACGGTCGCGCGGCCGTTATAATAGAGCAGGGTCTTGTCCCCGCGCACGACCGGCGGAGCGTTCGCGTGCACCATGCCGCAGTCGAACCGGCCCTTCTCGCCCAACCCGAGCAAAACCTTGCGCCCGTTCTCGCGCGTCCAGGACCAGCCGTCCGAGCTGCCGGCGAGCTGGAAATCCATGGTCTGGTCCCCGGTGTGGTGGCAGTTCAGCAGTCCGCCGTAACCGGCGCCGGTTTTGAATGGGACCAGGTGGTAGAACTGGACGTCGGGCGCGTCGTCCGCGTCGGGCTCCAGGACCGTCACAGGCCCGATCCAGCCGCCGGCGAAGGCATCGCAGGTCCAGATGGAAATCCGCCGGTGCATGCCTTTCAGGTTGTCGCGGTCCACGGGCAGGCGCGGGTTGTATTTCCACGTTTGCTGGTAGATGAAGCAGGGCGCGGGTCCGAACGGCGTCTTCAATCCTGGCCGGGCGTCGATCAGCGACATGGCGTCGTTGGCGTTGGTGATGATCGGACGCCGGTGCAGCGGCGTCCAGTCCAGCCCGTCGGCGCTGGCGGCCAGGCAGATGCCGGCCGGCAGGGACGGGTCGGGGCGGTCCCAGTACACCATTTTCCAGCGTTGCTCCGGATCGGTCTCGCGCTCGTCCTTCAGCACAGTCGTGGGCATGAACTCGCCCCAGCCGCAGGTGTTCCCCGCGGCGCGCATGACGATATTCGTGCCCCCGGCTACCACGGGCTTTGACCAGGCCCGGCCGTCCGCCGACCGGGCCAGGCACAGCACGTTCTTCAGCGGGGCGCCGTTGAACCGGGCCAGGTAGTAGAGCAGGAGGTCGCCGGTTGCCTCGTCCGGAATGACCGCCACGGCCACGAGTTCCGCCCCTTGCTCCCAGGGCTGGTCGGACGCAAGGATCGGCTGGGCGCTTCTGAAGGTGAGCATAGAATAGTCTCCGTCAGGTCACGATAGGGCTTAAACTCAAGGCGGACTCCAGGGGTGTGATGCCGGATTGCTCGTGTTATTTCCGCGCGGTCTTCCCGGCCGTCAGGGTGCGCTTGCTGCGCGTGGTCTGCAGCTCGTTGTCCGGCAGGCGGCGGTTGAGGAAGTCGAGCGAAAGGTCAATGACCTCCTTGGCCTCGTCCGGCGTGGTGGTGCCCACGGTGACCATATCCTGGCTGCGGATGGTGTTCCAGACGAAGGCCAGGCCCACCGGCGGCAGGAGCCGGCCGGCGGCCATGGGCTTGATCGTCATCACCGGCTTCTTGGCGTTGGCGATGATCCGCATGACCCAATCGGCCTCGACCTGCATCAGGAAGCCGGCGGCGTTGTAGAGCTGGATGTAGGTCTCGACGTCGGCCCCGGTGGCGTCGGCGATGACGACGGCCTCGGGCATGTGGGTGGAGAGGCCGGGGATCATGCCCCGTTCCCGGATCATCTTCGTATATTTCTCGAGGTCGCGGATCTTCCGGTGCAGGCGGTCGAGCAGGCTGTCGGTGACGCACTGGTGCGGCATGCAGAACGTGGCTCCGAGTTCCTTACAGGTGTCGAACACGCGCGCGGGCTCGCTTTCGGGCGGGCCGCCGGGCAGGGTGTTGAAAATGGGGGTCAGGACCAATATGACCTTTCGGCCGGTCCGGTCCTGGGCGTCGCGGATGGCGTCGCGCAGCATGGGCACCGGCATGCCCATGATGACATCGACCCCGTGCTGGAGAAAGACGGTGATGATCTTGGCGATGTTGTCCCGGGTCTGGTAGCTCTTGATGAAGTTGTCTTTGGCGAGGCTGGTGTGCGAATAGCCGAGGAACCAGTTGGTCCCGATGATCATCCGGGAAAGGGAAACGCCGCCGACCGTGGTCCGGGGGAAGTCAGTCATTTTTGTTCTCCCAAAGCGGGCCGAGCCCGCAACCCAAATTTTACCACGGATTACACTGATTTCACGGATGTTTCAAATTTGAATAAACCCCGTTGTATCAGTGCTATCCGTGACATCCGTGGTAAACCCCTTTTTTTATAGCGGTTTCTGGTGGATAAGATGCTAACCGGGGTGAGGGCACCCCGGCTCCAAAAATAGTGACCCGACAACTGACGGACGTAATTCAAATGTTTGAAGTCTTGTTCCGTTGTCCTATTCGTGGTTGTCCTGAATTCGTGGGGGGTAATGATGTTACTTCTCCTGTATTTCGCTGGGATTGGGGGTCTTCAGGATCAGGAACGCCGCGTTCTCCTTGGACGCGTTCTTGACGCTCATCGGCGTCTTGAAGGCCACGGGCACCAGGTCGCCCTTGGACGCCACGGTCTCCTTGCCGTCCATGGTCACGATGACCTGGCCCTCGACGATCAGCAGGTGCACGTTCGAGTTCGCGTTGTGCGGCGGCACCTGCTGGCCGGGCTTGAGCGCCACCTGCATGATCAGGATGTCTTTGCGGTCGACGAGCTGCCGCCGGCCCATCTGGCCGTCGGTATAGGGAATGTTGGTGAATATGTTCTGCATCTGTTCGCCTCCCATCGCGTTTGTCCCGATGATCAACGCCGCGCCCATGACTGCAACAATACTCTTCATGTTTGTCCTTCCTTTCTAACGCGGCGCCTTGCCCGCCACGTCAGCCCCGCATGCGGGGCTGACGTGGCCACTTTGTTTCAGACGTGGCAACCCAATTTGTCAACTTGCGCCGGCAGATACCCGCGAACAATGGGGTCGCCCGCCGCGTTAGCTTGAAAAACATCTCGTTATTTATGGCGGTTTCCGAAGGATAAGGCGCTGTTGCCGAACTTCAATCCGCAATCAGCAATCAACAATCAGCAATGCTTCATCCCCTCCCGCGCTCCCAGGTCAGGATCTCCGCGCCGCCCAGCAGGCCGGTGTCGGTCAGGGCGTAGGCGTCCATCAGCAGGGCGGGGTCTTCGTAGGCTTCCGGCCCCTGCCAGTCGCAGGCCTCGCCCTCCGCCAGGTGCAGCGGGCCGTGGGAATTCTGGAGGGACGACACGACCTCGATCTCCAGGTCGTTGATTCCCACCCGCGCCTGCCGGGTCAGGTCCAGGCGCCAGGGCCGCCAGCGCAGGGCGCCGGCGGGGGCTCCGTTGAGGCGGACGTGGAACAGGATCCCCGCCGGGCGGAGCAGGCGCAGGGCCACGGCCCCGCGCGCCGCCGGGTTGAAGTCCAGGTGGAACTGGGTCTGGTACACCATGGCGCCGGCGTAGAACGGGTAGCCCTGGCGCGTCCACGAGCCCGTGGCCAGGTTTGCGGGCTCCGCGCACAGCTCCGCGGTCATCGGGGTCGGGAGGCGCACGCCGAAGTCGCCCACCAGGTAGGCGGGCTCCACCTCGCTCAGGATTCCATAGGTCAGTTCGAAATCGACGAGGTTGTCGCCCGGCTTGACCCGCTCGGAAATGTCCACCTTGCCGAAGCCGGTGTCCCAGTGCCAGCCGGCCTTGTCCAGCCGGACGACCTGCCCGTTGACCGCCAGCTTTCCGAGCATGAGGTTTTCGATGACCACGGCCACGGGGCGGGATTCGGCCAGGGCGGATCGAAAGGCGTAGCGGAGGGTGACCAGTCCGCCGAGCTGCTCGAAACGCTTCTGTTTCATGGCCGCCCAGGGCTGCCAGGCCAGGGCCTCGCGGGCGCCGAAGTGTTCGGCCAGGGCGGCCCGGGCGGCGTAGTCCGGCATCGGGCCGGCAAAGGTTTTGCCTTCGTCCAGGGAATACGAGAGGGCGTCCAGCACCAGCACGTTGGGCTGTTTGCGCGTGAAACGCCAGTGCCCGGGCAGGGGATGAACCCGCGCCAGCTCCGGGTGCGGCAGGCGGGGGAGCGGCTTGGCCTCCAGCCGCGGCTGAACGGCCAGCAGGAGCGATCCCCCCGGCTCGAGTCGCAGGTCGGCCGCCAACTCGCCGGGCGCGGCGCCCACCCGGCGGCATGGCAGGCTGCCCAGCGTCCCCTCGGCCGCATCCAGCAGGACAACCTGCCCGTTGTTGCGGCGCACGCGCAGGGCGAGGTCGCGCCCGGCCGCGCGGTCGGTGTTGACGATAAAGAAAATGTCCTGCTCGCCGTCCACCCGGTGCTGAACCCGCAGGCCGGGAACCGGTCCGCCGTCAGGGGCTGTGATCCGGAAGGACGCAGGCACCGGGCTCAGCGCGGAGCGGAGGGCGGCGGGATCCGCCGGCACGACGGCCGCGGAGGGGCACTCGAACAGCGCGCGCCAGCCCGGCTCGGGCCGGCCGTCGGTTTCCTCCGGCGGCCGGCCGTAGAACACAAGGCGCCCCCCGGCCGCGGCGAAGGTTTTCAGCAGCGCGAAGGTCGTCGGCCGCCAGGTGCGCGCCGCCGGGACGATGACGGTGTGGTAGGCCGCGGCGCCCACGACGAACTGGCCGTCGCGGACACTCCCCATCTCCGCCAGGAAGCCTTCGTCGCCGAGGTCGGCGTCCCGGCCGTCCTCGTAGATTGCCTGCAGGCAAAGCCGGAAGAAGCGGTCGAGCCGGGCCACGGCCCGCCGGGAGGGGGCGGGAATGCCCGGGACGGCCGGGCTGAACTCGCGCCGGGTTTCGGCGGTGGCCGCCTCGACCGGGTGCAGGACCAGGAGGCCGCAGTCCCGTTCGCCGGCGGACAACACCGCGGCCGTGCGCGCGAAATAATCGTTCAGCGGCTTGAGCTCGTCCCAGTAGGACTGCTGGGTGTTCCAGTTGGGCGGGAAGTCGCGCTTGCGCTTGCCCTTCATGGAATACCAGCTCAGGTGCGGCGCCAGGAACAGCACGCCCGCCGCCAGGCTGGCGTCGGCCATCCAGCGGAAATCCTCGAACGCGCAGGCATGATGGGTGACCCCGAAAATCTCATTCAGCGCCGGCCGGCCGAGCTGGCGGGCGGCCGAACCGACCTGGGCATAGGTGAGGAGCTTGTCGCCCACCGACCGCATGAGCGCATCCACCCCCGGCTGGTGCTGGTAGGGATAATGCCCCATCACCCCGCCGGCGTTCCAGGCGATCTGGCCGGCCAGGGAGTCCTCCTCCATGAAATGCCCGGTCAGCATCAAGCGGTTCCGCGAGCACCACTCGTAGAGCGGCCGGGTATAGGCCTCCGTGAATTGCCGGTGAAGGGTCCGGTGCATCAGCAGGCGGACGCGCCGGGCGTCGGGGCCGTCGAAGAACAGGAAGGGCAGATCCTGCCACCAGTCGCGCTCGGTCCAGCGCCGGTGGACTTCCGGCAGGCCGGACCACCAGGGCACGCCGGCCGCGCCGGCGTAGAGCGCCGGTTCGTCCGTGAACACACCGGGAATATGCTTGCCGAACTCGGCCGCGAACTGCTGGCGGTATTTCTCGTGGGTCAGCTCGATGAAAGCCCGGGTCGCGTCCGGGTTTAACTTATTGGCCAACGCTTCCCCGGCCCACCACGCGGTCTTGTCGGCGACCTGCCGCCGGAAGATCAGCCGCTCGGTCCGGGGATCGTCGGGTTCGTCCGCCGGCAGATGCCGGAAGGCTTTCAGCACGACACCGTCCCGCTCGAGGATGTGGTAGCGGGCCAGGGGGATCGGGGCGTCCGGACCGGCCGGCTTGGCCGGCGGGCTCGGGGCGTCCGGGGGGAGGAGCAGCGGCTGAAGCCAGGCCTGGCGGTACTCGGGATCCAGGGCCGCCACCTGGCCGCCGGCGTTGCCGCTGGGCCACTTGTCTTCGTCGTAAAGCCAGAGCCGGCCGTTGCCCTCGCGGGCGACCTCGAGGGCCGCCTCGACGGCGTCCATCCATTCCTTGCTCAGGTACTCGCTGATCAACCCCTCCCGGGAGTGGAAGAAAGCGCCGGAGAACCCGGTCTTGAGCAGCTCCCGGAACTGGCGGGCCGCCTTTTTCTTGTTGGAGAGCCGCTCGTTGATCGCCCAGAAGGGGGCCGGGCGCAGGGCGCTGGGCGGATTCAAAAAATCTTCAGGCTTCATGGCTGGCATACGGTTTTCAGCGAAGACCACAGGGTATCCCACCCCGGCAGACAGTCAATCGAAAAAAGGACGGAGGGGGTATGGCTTCAGTGATTTGGGGGGATGGAGCCGGGGTGTTCTCTCGCCTGGAAGCCGCTGCGGCGAAGCCTGGCACTCCGGCCTCAGAAAAGATCGGTCCCGCATGCGGGACCGGCTACACTTCCGCCCCTGCGTGACTGAGAAGGTGTGACCTGGATTTTGCACGCCAACGTGCAAAATCCACCCGAAAGGCCGTGATGCGCCCATAAAAATGGGCGCAAACGGGGTTAACCACGTTAGCTTTGCAGATAACCAGATGGGTTATCTGCAAAACTTCACGTCTTTCGCCAGCGGGCAATGCCCGCTTAAGCGAAAGTGAATATTGCACGCTGATCGTGCAATATTCAGGTGTGAAAAAATTATCTGAAGACGGTCGCGACGGAGCGCGCCCCTCCATTTTCCGAAGAACGATCGAGTGGAGGGCCACGTTTTATCGTGGCCGTCCGATTTTGTCACCGCTTCTGAGGCTTTACCGCAGGGGGTGCCGGGCGGGCTTGCCGCTTGACAGGCGGCGGCGGGTCCCTACACTCCCCCGGCTCAAGGACGGCCAGGGGCGCCGCCCGCCCACTTGGAAACAGGAGGAAGCACGCATGAGCGCAACGGTTCGCATCGGATTCGTCGGCGCCGGGGGCATTGCCCGCGGCCAGTCCGAGTACCTGAAAAAGGTCCCCGGCGCCCGGGTGTTTGCCGTGGCCGACATCAATCCCGCCGCGGTGGCCGACTTCAAGAAACTCTACAACCCGGAACACACCTTCCTGGATTGGCGCCAGATGCTGGCCTTGCCCGGGCTCGACGCCGTCAGCGTCTGCACCCCGAACAAGCTCCATTGCGAGCCGACGGTGGCGGCGCTCAAGGCCGGCAAACCCGTGCTGGTCGAAAAGCCGATGGCCATGAACGCCCGCGAGGCCCAGGCCATGGTGGACGCCGCCCGCAAGGCGAAGCGCCTGCTCCAGATCGGGTTCCAGTGGCGCTTCACCCCGGCCGCCCGGCACCTGCGTCAGCGGGTGGCCAGCGGCGGTTTCGGCGACATCCTCTTCGTCCGCTGCCAGGCCCTGCGCCGGCGCGGCATTCCCAGCTGGGGCGTCTTCGGTCGCAAGGAGTTGCAGGGCGGCGGGCCGATGATCGATATCGGCGTGCATATCCTGGAAATGGCCCACGCCATCATCGGCAAGCCCCGGCCGGTGAGCGCCAGCGCCGCCTGCTACACCTACCTTGGCAACAAAAAGCCGGCGGCCCTCTGCGACTGGGGACCCTGGGATTACAAGACCTACACGGTCGAGGACCTGGCCGTCGGGTTCGTCCGCTTCGCCGGCGGCGGGACGCTGGCGATCGAGTCCAGTTTCGCCGCCCATATCGAGAAGGACATTTTTACCCTCCAGATCATGGGCAGCAAAGGCGGGGCCACCTTCGATCCCCTGCAGATCTTCACCGATGACCAGGGCATCATGGTCAACCTGGCGCCGGCCTTCACCGGCCGGGGCGACGGCTTCGACTACAAAATGCGCCACTTCGTCGAATGCGTGCGCGACGGCAAGACCTGCGAAGCTCCCGGCGAGGATGGCCTGGCCGTCCAGCGCATGCTGGACGCCATCTATAAGTCCGCCGGGCTCGGACGCGAGGTCCGGGTGTGAGTTGAGGCTGCCGGCCTGGCCGCGCAGGCAGATCGAACGCTCACGGGGCGCGGCGGGCCCTGGTCGGCTGCGGCGCCGGTGGACGAGGCGGGGCAGGGGGCCAGGCTATTTTCCGGGCGCAACGGGCGCGCCGCCGGGGCGGGGCGGCTTCGGTCCGTTGAGCACCTTGTTTTGAATTTCTTCAGGAATGCCGCCGGCCTTCATTTTTTCTTCCGCCAGCTCCCTGACCTTGGCGTCCATTTCCTCGAAGTCCGGCCTGCGGTCCTGGCTCCTGAAAAACTGCTGCGCCTCCCAGCGGGATTGCATCATGAGGCGGCGCGCCTGCCATTCGACGTCCGTCACGTCCGCAGCGGCGGCCGGCAAACCGGCGAAGGGCGGCGCGTTGTCCGCGGGCCTGCCCATGCTGCCCGCGCCTGGCTGGCTGGAGGGCGGAAGTTGAGGCTTGCCCTGGCGGTCTGGACCAGCGTGGGGGGGCGGCAGACCGCCGGACATCCCCGGCGGCTGCCCCGCCGCGAACGGCAGCCGCGCGTCGCCCGGGATCCCGGCCTGCGGAGCCGGGAGGAGCCGGTTCTGGAACTGGCACCGGCTCAGATAGAGGACTGCGCCGCTGAGCAAAACCACCGCCACCGCCAGGATGATGACGCCCGCCGCCAGGGATTTGTTCATCGCTTGCCTCCATCAGGACCGTGGTTGAATCTTGGGCTGGCTCAGTCCAACACTTGAAAGAATACAACCACGGCGGCACGGAGAAATCAAGAGGTGCCTTTGTCAAATCCTGGATGGGCGGAACGCCACTCCAGGAGTTGACAAAATGGGTTCACTTTGGAGACGGAGGGGAGATTGGCAGACTCCTATCCTGCTCCAAAATAAAGTTGCTTGAAATCGGCCTTTTGCCTTGCAAAAGCACGATTTCAAGCAATCTCTTCTTCTCCGTGTCTCCGTGGTTAATCCATTTCTTGCTTCTTATCGCGGTTCACGTCCGACCGGTCCCGCATGCGGGACCGGCTCCAAAATTCGTCGTAGCGTCCTTTGCCGGTCACGCGCCGTCTTGCGCAGGGGCGCCGGGCATGCGGACCCGAGCGGGCGGGCGAGATTGACATTCGCCGGGCGCGGAATACAATGCCGCTGATCCAAAAGCCATTGAAGCCGGGCGGCGGCAGGTCCGGCCGCGGTGGACGGGAAATCCAGCCATGTTCTTCGATCCGCTCTATATGCTCATGCTCCTGCCGGCCCTCCTGCTGGCCGGGATCGCCTCGCTGATCACCCGCTCCACCTTCGCCCGCTACGCGCGCGTTCCGGCCTCGTCCGGGGTGACCGGGGCGGAGGCCGCCGAACGCCTGCTGGCCCGCGGCGGGGTCGGTGGCGTCCGCATTGAGCGCGCCGGAGGCTTCTTGAGCGACCACTACGATCCCCAGGCGCGCGCCCTGCGGCTGTCGCCGGAAGTCTATGACTCCGACTCGCTCTCGGCCATCGGGGTGGCCTGCCACGAGGCCGGCCACGCGCTTCAGCACGCCGGGCGCTACGCGCCCCTGGGGTTGCGCTCGGCGCTGGTGCCGGTGACCCAGATTAGCAGCATTGCCCCCTACATCATTCTGCCCATCGGGTTCCTGATCGGGTCCCTGGCCCTGGTCAAGCTCGGCATCGCCCTCTTCGCGGTGGTCGTCCTCTTTTCGCTGGTCACCCTGCCGGTCGAGTGGGATGCCAGCGCCCGCGCCAAGCGCCTGATGGTGGCCTCGGGGATCGTCTCGGCGGGCGAGCAGCAGCGGGCGGGGCAGGTCCTAAACGCCGCGTTCCTGACTTACATCGCCGCCGCCGTATCGGCGCTGCTGACGCTCCTGTATTTTCTCGTGCGTTCCGGCCTGCTCGGTGGCCGGCGCTGACGCGCGACTGCTCGCATCCGTGACATCGCGGCCAGGTTCGGGCGTCGGCGGACATGAGGACCGGCGCCCCATAATGTGCGGCGCCCGCTCGGGGCGCGCTTGTTGCGCTTGCACCCAATGAGGCTCCCGATGGATTCCGATCGGACACGCACAGGCCGCGCCGCTGCCTGCGGCTTGGCGGTCGTTGCCCTGCTTGCGATCGCGCTGCCATTCCGCGCCACGTCCGCGCCGCGCGGCCTGCCGGCCCGGGGCCTCGAGGACATCCGGGCGGTTCCGGAACCGGCCGGCGTGATCCCCTCCTCGGCTTGCCGCGCGGCGCGCGTGGAAGGACCCGGGGCGGGTTCTCCTGCCGGCGCCGTATCGGCGGAGTCGCTGGTCCTCGATCCCTTCACCCTGCCGGTGGACCCCGCCCCTCCCGGCAGTGCGGACCTGGCGCCCCTGCTGGGCGTGAACATCCACTTCACCCGGGATGACCGCGGGCTGGATGCCGCCCGGGAGGCCGGGTTCACCTGGGTGCGGATGGACCTGCTCTGGGCGCAGGTGGAAACCGAGCCGGGGGTCTATGACTTCTCGGCCTACGACGGCCTGCTGGACGACCTCGCCGCGCGGGGGATGCGCGCCCTGCTGATCCTGGACTACGGCCACCCCCTTTACACCGGCGGCGCCGGCCTGCCGCCGGTGACGTCCGCCGCCATCCGGGCCTTCGGCGATTTCGCCGAAGCCGCGGCGCGCCATTTCGCCGGCCGCGGCGCGCGCTACGAGATCTGGAACGAGCCCAACCACGACATTTTCTGGCCGCCGGACCCCGATCCCGAAGAATACGCCGCCCTGGCGGCCGACGCCTGCGAGCGGGTCCATGCCGGCGATCCCGCCGCCGAGGTGTCCACCGCCGGCCTGGCGGGCATGGACGAGATGTTTTTATTCCGCTACTTGCTGGCCGGCGGAGGCGGCGAGGCCGACGCCGTGGGTTGCCATCCCTACCGGGACTCCGGTCCTGAAACCGCGATCGAAGACATCATTTTCTGGCGGGCGCTGGCAACGCAGATCCTGGCCCAAGACCCGCCCACCTGGATCACCGAGTGGGGCTACTCCTCGGCCTGGTATGGCGACGGGCATTTGGATCGGGCGCGGATGCGGCAGGCGGTCATGGTTTCCCGCGAGCTGCTGACCTCCTGGATGCTTGGCGCGCCCCTGCTGATCTACTACGACCTGCGCGACGACGGTTCCGACGGCGCCGAGCCCGAACACAACTTCGGGTTGCTGGCCCAGGATTACGGCGACAAGCCGGCGATGCGGGCGGTGCGCACCCTCGCGGCCGCCGCCGGCGGCCGGGAGTACGCCGGCCTGATTCAACTCGGCGCCACCAACCTTTATGCCATGCGCCTGGATGGACCCGACGACGCGGTGGTGGCGCTCTGGGCCGGCGAGGGGGCCAACGCGGTCCGGGTGGCGCCGGGCACCAGCGCCTTCACCCTGCTGGGCGATGCCCTGCCGCTGGCCTCCTCCGGCACCCAGTTGGTCTGCCAGGTGAGCGATCCCGACGGCCCGGTGTTCCTGCTGTTCCCGCGCACCCACGCCGTGCCGACCGCCACCGGGCCGGGCCGGGTGGCGGGGGATTACGACGGCGACGGCCTGGCCGACCCGGCCCGCTTCGAGGCCCATCCCGGCACGTGGACCGTCTGGATGTCCGGCGCCGGCTACGCCGCCACCGTGGCGACCAACTTCCTCGGCCAGGCCGGGGATATTCCCGCCGCGGCCGATTACGACGGCGACGGCTTGACCGATCCGGCCGTCTACCGGCCGGCTTTGGCTTTCCTGATGGCGCGGTTGTCGTCCGCCGGCTACCGCCAGGCGGAGCTGTCGTTGGCGACCGAAGAAGCCGAGGTGAAAATCGTGCCGGCCGATTACGACGGCGACGGCCGGGCGGATCCGGCGCTGTACGGCCCCGTGTCCGGCCGCTGGCTGCTGTGGCTCTCCGGCGCCGGCTATGCCCGCTCGCTGGCCGGCGGCTTCGGCGTCGGCGGGGATGAACCGCTGGGAGCGGATTTCGACGGCGACGGCCGGGCGGATCCCGCGCGCTATGCCGCCGCCGGCGCCTGGCGCGCGTGGCTCTCTGGCGCCGACTATGCGTCCGCCGGTCCCTTCAGCTTCAGCGTGGCCGGCGGGGGGACGCCGGCGGCGGCCGATTACGACGGCGACGGGCTGGCCGACCCCGGGCTGGTGGTTTCCAACCGCGCCTGGCACGTTTGGCTCTCCTCCGGCCAGTACGCCCACTCCGTTCTCCTGGAGACGGCGCCGTAAGAAGATTGTAACGCGGACGGATATTCCCTCCCCACGAATTCGGGACAACCACGAATGATGATTATGGTTTTCACCTGCCAACCGTTGAAGCGCTGAACCGTGAACCCTCCTCCACGAACCATGAACCATGAAACATCAACCATTCCTCTCGTCCCCGCTTGGCGCCTGTCGGCGCGGGCCGCGGTCTGCCTGGTGTTCTTGGCCTGGGGTTCGCGGTCCGTCGCGCGGATCGATCTTCATTGTCAGGTGAAAACTCGGTAGGAGCAGAAGGAGAACCATGGAATTGCTTGTGTGCGGCACGGCCGCGGCCGAGGGAATCCCGGCCATGTTCTGCCACTGCTCCCTGTGCCGGGAAGCGCGGGTGCGCGGCGGGCGCGATCTCCGTTCTCGCGCTGCCTATATGATCGGGGAGACCATCCGCATTGATTTCGGCCCCGATACGTTCTTCCATGCCCAGCGCTACGCGCTGCCCCTGGAGCGCCTGGAACACCTGCTCGTGACTCACTCCCACGCGGATCATTGGGCCGTGGATGATTTGAGTTGGCGGGAGCCGGGCTTTTCTGTCGTGCCGGAAACGGCCGTCCTGCACATCTACGGGAATGAAAAGGTCGGCGAGTCCCTGGCCCGCCTGATCGATAACGCGCCTGCCCGGTTCCGCCTGGCGTTTCACCTGCTCGAAGCCTTTGTCACCCTGGCGCTGGGGGATGGCGTCACAGTGACGGCTCTTCCCGCCGCGCACGACGGCGGCGAAGCCTGCCTGAATTTTCTTCTAAATGTCCAGGGGTGCCGGGTGCTTCAGGGCAACGATACGGGATGGTGGCCGGAGCCGTCCTGGAAATTCCTGGCCGGACAACGCCTCGATGTGGTCCTGCTGGACAGCACGTGCGGCGTCCATGACGTCAAGGGCGGGCACTTGGGCGGTCGATGGGTCGTGCAAGCCAAGGAACGGCTGGCTGAAGAAGGCGCCCTGGCGCCGGGCTGTCGTTTCATCGCCACGCATTTCTCGCATAACGGCGCTTGGCTTCACGCGGATGCCGAGGCCTTCTATCGCCCTCACGGCATCGAGGTGGCCTACGACGGTCTACGGGTGCCCCTGGTTGCGTCCGGCATGAGCGGGTAGGGCTTCATTCGCGGGTGTCCTCTCCGTCAGCCGACGGAGCGTGGGGGGGTGGTAATGTCCGGTATCCGGAAAGAATTTACGGAAAGCTCTGTTTCCCCGGATCACTCCGCTTCTGGCTGGGGCCTGGCGGGGCGGGCCGCGGTCTACCTGCTGTTCCTCATCTGGGGGATCGCGCTCCTTCGCGCCCCGCTGGCCGATGCGGGCCAATCCGTCATGCACCACGTGAACATCGTTTTCCACGAGGCCGGGCACATCCTCCTCGGGTTTGACGGCGATTTCCTGATGACCCTGGGCGGCAGCCTGATGCAGGTGCTGGTGCCGTTGGTTCTCATGGTCGCCTTGCTGGTGAAAAACCAGGACCTGTTCGGCGCCTCGATCATGCTCTGGTGGCTGGGCCAGAATTTCCTGGATATCGCCCCGTATATCAACGACGCCCGGGCCGGACAGATGCTGCTGCTGGGTGGCGTGACCGGGCAAGAGGCGCCCGGCTACCACGACTGGACCAAGATTCTCGGCGCCCTGGGCTGGCTGAATTACGATCAGCTCATCGCCCGGCTCAGCTTCAATCTCGGCGTGACGCTCATGCTCCTGGCCTTCGCCTGGGGCGGTGTCGTGCTGTGGACGCAGGGGGTATCCTGGCTTCGCGGCCGGCGCGCATGATCCGGCCGCACGCAGGACCGCGCCCCTGATGTTCTTCCCGGCGGGGTGATAACACTTTTTTATTCGACCTTGGCCGCGTCGGGCAAGGTGGGCGAAGCCCCGAGTCCTCGATGCGAATAGAAAATGTTATGACGGAAGCCGGATTCCGTCAGTTGACGGACGCGGTGCTCTGAGGCCGGGCTTCGCAGGGCTACGCCCCGGCACGCAAGGCGGAGGCGGCATCCTAAGGCAAGCGATCCCGATTCGCCGCGAGATCGGGATGGCTTGCCGCATCCACGGCCGCGATACTCCTGCCGCATCGGCCCGTGT
>CAZVVD010000043.1:0-26530 GCA_964630555.1 uncultured Verrucomicrobiota bacterium
CTGGTCGCGGCGACCTCGCTCACACCGGAACTGCTCCCCCTCTGGGCCGGGTTCATGGGAAGCTTCATGGATCGGCCCGCCCAGATGATCGCGGCATTTTCCCAGCTCGCCCGGCTGCTGGCCGGCCGTCAAACGGCCCTGGCCTTCACGAAGGGCAGCAGCGGAACGGATTTCCCCCCGCTCCTCTCGGTCGCCGACTGCCATGACCCGGAAGCCGCCGAGGCAGGTTTTGAAGCCTTGAGCTCGATCTGCGCGGCCACCCAGCGCCAGCCGTTCAGCGTGACCCGTGAGGATCAGGCTGAACTCAGGATCTTCAAGGGCCGGCATGACGCCGCCAGGCTGGCGGCGCGGACGGGCAAACGCGTGTTCTTTGCCACCGACGCTGACGCCCTGCGGCAGGCGGTGGCCCGCTCGACCCGGGGCGCCGGAAAGTCCGCCGAGGATATCCGGGAGATCTCCGGCCTCCTGGGCCCCGAAAAACAAGCTGGCCTGCTGGTGTTCGCCGATTTTCCCGGGATCTTCGACGCGCTGGAGGCGGCGGGGCGCGACCGGGCCGCCAGGTATCAGCAGCAAAGCTGCCTCGGCGCCCTGCAGGAAGCCGAGCGCCTGGCGAAGCGCTACCAGGAGAAGTTCGGCCAGGAGCCCGCCGACCTTCCGGGAATGCTCCGGGCGCTGGAGGCGGCGGGAATCAAGTGCCCCGGTCTGCGAACCCACTGCGTCAGCGATACCCAAGCCCGCCTGGCCCTGGACCCGGCGACCGGCAAGGCGACCTGTCCCCGCCACGGTTCGGTCAGCCTGCCCAAAGCTTACCTCCCCCCGGAAGCGACCGGGACGCGGCGGCGCGGCTTCCGGGGACTGGACTTCCTGGGCCGGGGCGCGGTCCGCCTGGATGTTGGTTCCAAGGGGTTCGAGATCACGGGCCAGTTCGACCTCCAGCCCCCGGAACCGCCGGATCCCGCCGCGGCCTGCATCAATAACCTGCGCGCGATTGACAGCGCCAAGGAACAGTGGGCCATGGAAACCTTAAAACGGAATGGAGACCCGGTTGACCTGCTGGCCGTGCATAACTACCTCAAGGGAAACCGGGCGCCGGCCTGCCCGGCCGGAGGCGCCTACACCTACCACCCGATCGGCCGGGATCCGGAATGCAGCGTTCCAGGACACCGGCTTCCCGGACACTAATGCCACGGCCAGGCCGCGGACCCAGGACCATTCATCCTGGAAAAAGCTGTCCGATCAAGCTGCGTGCGCACGAACCGTTCGGGGCCCCGCGGTGGAGCGGCTTATCCATAAGACGCTTTCCTCCAGCAGCGCGTCAGGGACGACGCGCTCCACCTGATGCTCCCCCCAGGCAAAGTCAATCAACATGGAGGCTGACGACAGCGCCCATGCGTTCAACGGCTCCGATTGGATTCAACCGTGAACCGTTGAACCTTGAACCCCGCCTCAGTACGCCTTGGCGAAGACCACGCGGCGGGGGCTGGGCTGGCCCGTGAAAAGGCAGCGGCCGGGCTCGGCCTCGCCGCCGAGGGGAATGCAGCGGATGGTGACGCCGAGATCGGCGGTCACCTGGGCCTCGGCGGCGGCGTCGCCGCTCCAGTGGCAGAGGGCGAACCCGCCGTGGATCTCGGGCTTGTCCGGGTTCCGCGGGGTGAAGAAGCGGTATAATTCTTCCTTGGAATCAATGCGCCGGGTGTGCGCGGCACGGAAGGCCCGGGCCCGGTCCAGCAGGCTCCCCTGGATCTCGTCCAGCCGCTTGGCCAGCGTCTGGACCAGCTCCGCCCGCGGCACGTTGGCGCGCTCCTTGTGCGGACGGTCCCGGCGGCAGAGGCTGACGGAGTCGGCGGCGATGTCCCGCGGGCCGACTTCGAGCCGGAGCGGCACCCCCTTCTTGATCCAGCCCCAGACCTTGTCTCCGCCCTTCCCTTCCCGGGCGTCCAGCTCGACCGTCACCGGCTGACCGGCGTAACGCAGCGCGCGCAGCTCCGCGGCCAGGCGGTCGCAGTAGCCCAGGACCGCGGCCTGGTCGGCATCCTTGCGCAGGATGGGCAGAATCACCACATGGGCGGAGGCCAGGCGGGGCGGCAGGACCAGCCCGTCGTCGTCGCTGTGGGCCATGACCATCCCCCCGATCAGGCGGGTGGAGACGCCCCAGGACGTCGTCCAGGCAAACTGTTCCTGCCCGGCAGCGTCGAGGAACTTGATCCCCGATGCCCGCGAAAAGTTCTGCCCGAGGAAGTGGGACGTGCCTGCCTGGAGCGCCTTCCGGTCCTGCATCATGGCCTCGATGCTGTAGGTGGCAACGGCGCCGGGGAAGCGCTCGGCCGCCGTCTTCTCGCCCAGGATCACCGGCAGGGCCATGGTCTGCTCCGCGAAGTCCGCGTAGACTTTCAGCATCCGTTCGGTTTCTTCGCGGGCCTCGGACTCGGTGGCGTGGGCGGTGTGGCCCTCCTGCCAGAGGAACTCGGTCGTGCGCAGGAACATACGCGTGCGCATCTCCCAGCGCACGATGTTGGCCCACTGGTTGATCAGCAGGGGGAGATCGCGGTAGGACTGCACCCACTTGGCGAACAGGGCCCCGATGATCGTCTCCGAGGTCGGCCGAACCACCAGGGGCTCCTCGAGCTCGCCGGCCGGGACGAGCTTCCTGTCCGCGTTGAGCTCCAGCCGGTGGTGGGTGACCACGGCGCATTCCTTGGCGAACCCCTCGACGTGTTCGGCCTCCTTCTCGAGGAAGCTCAGGGGGATGAAGAGGGGGAAATAGGCATTACGGTGGCCGGTGGCCTTGAACCTGCCATCGAGGACCCGCTGGATGTTCTCCCAGAGGCTGTAGCCCCAGGGCTTGATCACCATGCAGCCGCGCACCGGCGAGAGCTCGGCCAGGTCGGCGGCGCGGACGACCTGCTGGTACCACTCGGGATAATCCTCGGCGCGGGTCGGGGTGATCGCGGTCCTGGGCGGCTCGGTCATGGGATCTCCTTTCGTGCAGTGCCCGGGTCACTATCCCGAAAGCGGAAGGGAAGTCAAGACCAGATCGCCGGACCCGGAAGCGAGGTCCGCGGTTCATCAAATAAGAATGCCGACCGTCAATCTTATTTTACCTGGACATTCTTCAGGTTGTCATCCTGCCTGCCCGCCATAGCCTGGCGACGGCGGGAGCGGAGCGAAGGATCTCATGCTTGTTTGCAGACGGGCGAGATTTCTCTCCGTCAGCCGACGGATCGAAATGACAGGTCCTGCTTTTCCGGGTTTCTTTGACCCCGACGTCCTGGCCCCCGGGATCAGGCGTGGTTCCGCAGCTTCAGCTCGAGCGGATGCGGGTCGAGGTAATACTGGCCCTGGAGGTAGGCGATCCCGAGCTTGTCCGCGTAATGCCGCAGGAGGGTCACGGGCACGATCAGCGGGAGGAACCCGCGGCGGTAGTCCTCGACCAGCCCCGCCAGCGCCCGGCGGTCGGCGTCGTCCGCGCGCCCGCGCAGGTGGCCGAGCATGTGCTGGAGGATGTTCGTGTGCTTGCGAACCGTGGCCGGCGCCTTAAGCGCCCGCATCAGCTTGGCCTCGTAGCGCGGGATATGCACCCTGGCGTCCCGGGGCGCCAGGCCGGCCAGCTCGCGCCCCAGCTCCCGTGTTAGGACCTCGTGGTGGGCCTGGATCAGCAGCTTGTTGCGGGCGTGAAAATCCATCAGCGCCCCGAGGGTCCCCCGGGGACCGACATCCCGGCGGAAGCGCCAGAGGGTGAAGACCCTTTCGATAAAATTCTCGCGCAGCTCGGGATCGTTCAGCCGGCCCTCGTCCTCGCACGGCAGGTTCGGGAAATGCTCCTGGAACGCCTGCGCGAACAGGCCGGGGGCCTTGCCGATGACGGCCCCCTTTTCGTTGTAGACCTTGACGTTCTTCATGCCGCTGCTGGGCGAGCGGGACTTGAAGATGAAGCCGCACAGGACCTCCCCCTCCAGCGCCCGCACGCGCCGCGCGGCCCAGGACCGCATGCGCTCGGTGTGATCAGCGCCGCTGCGCGTCCCCACCAGCCGCGGGTGGGCGGGATCGCCGACCAGGCGGACGGGTTCGCGGGGCACCCCCAGCCCGCACTCGACCTCGGGGCAGACCCCGACAAACTCGACCAAGCGCCCGAGGGTGTCGGTAAGGAAATGATCCTGCTTGTGCTGGCCGTCGTAACGGACCGGTTCGCCCAGCAGGCAGCGGCTGACGCCTATCCTGATGTTCATACCCCCCTCTCGTTCCCCCCGGCGCGGACCCCGGCGCATTCGGCGCGCGCCGGCGATGCTAGCATGCGCGTCCCCGCGGCACAACCGCGGCCGGCCCCGCGGGCCGGCCCCGAAAGAGGGCTTGCTTGCCGCCGGGATGCGGCTAGGATGGGGCCATGGGAACCGGCGCGCTCCGGAAGCCATGGCCGGGACGCCGGTCGAGCGGGAGGGCATACGGATGAAACGTCGCGCGGCCATCGTCACCGGCGGCGCCCAGGGGATCGGCAGGGCCATTGCCCAAAAATTCCTCCGGAACGGCCTGGCGGTGGTCATCGCGGACTGCGACCGGGAGGCCGGCAGGGAAACCGAATCCGAACTGAAGGCCCTGGGTCCGGTCCGCTATGTCCCCGCCGACGTCTCCAAGGAACCCCAGGTCCGCCGGCTGGTCGCCGCGGCCCTGGAAGCCTTCGGCCGGATCGACGTCCTGGTCAACAATGCCGCCGTCATGGCCAACGCCCCCCTGGCGCGGCTCAAGCTGGCGGACTGGAACCGCGTGTTGGCGGTCAACCTGACGGGCGCCTTCCTGTGTGCCAAGCACGCGGCGCCGCACCTGGCCAAACACCGGGGCGCCATCGTGAACATCGCCTCCACCCGCGCCTTCATGTCGGAGCCCGGCACGGAAGCCTACTCGGCCTCCAAGGGCGGGCTGGCGGCCCTGACCCACGCCCTGGCCGTGAGCCTCGGCCCGGCGGTGCGGGTCAACTGCATCAGCCCGGGCTGGATAGAAACCGAGTCCTCGAGGAAGAGGAGCGTCCGGCGGATGCCCCGCCTTTCGGAGGCCGACCACCTTCAGCACCCGGCCGGCCGGGTGGGCACGCCGGCGGATATCGCCGAACTGGCCGCCGTCCTGGCGTCGGACCAAGCCGGCTTCATCACCGCCGCCAACGTCGTCGCTGACGGCGGCATGACCCGGAAAATGATCTACGTCTGAGGCGGGCGGAACCGCCGGCGGATGACCCGAGGCCCCATGCACACCGGGATCGAACTTCATGGCAACGGCGCCCGCCGCCGGCGGGCGGCCTGGACGGCGCTGCTCGTGGCGCTGACCGCGCTCGCCGCCCCCCCCGCCCCCGGACAGGACGCCGCCCCGCCGGACCGGGTGACTCTGCAGCTCAAATGGACGCACACCTTCCAGTTCGCCGGCTACTACGCCGCCCTGGAAAAAGGCTATTACCGCGAGGCCGGGCTCGAGGTCGCCATTCAAGAGGCCGCCCCGGGGATCGACCCGGTCCAAGTCGTGCTCCAGGGCCGGGCCCAATACGGGGTGGGCACCAGCAGCCTGCTGCTGGCGCGCAAGGCCGGGATGCCGGTGGTGGTCCTGGCCGTCATTTTTCAGCACTCGCCCTACGTTCTGATCGCCCGGGGCGACACGGGCACCCAGGGCATCCACAACCTGGCCGGCAAGCGCGTCATGCTTGAGCCGCAGTCCGACGAGCTGCTGGCCTATCTCCAGGCCGAGGGCATTCCCCGGGAGCGCATTGTCCGCCTCGAGCACAGCTACGACCCCCAAGACCTGATTGACGGCAAAACGGACGCCATCGCCGGCTACGTGATCAACCAGCCCTACTATCTCGACCGCGCCGGGTTCGCCTACCAGGTCTACACCCCGCGCTCGGCGGGGATTGACTTCTACGGCGACAACCTCTTCACCACCGAGCGCGAACTGCGCGAGCATCCCGGCCGGGCCAAGGCCTTCCGCGCCGCCAGCCTGCGCGGCTGGGAGTACGCCGTGGAGCACCCGGAAGAGATCGCGGACCTGATTCTCGCCAAGTATTCCCAGCGCCACGGCCGCGATTACCTTCTCGCCCAGGCTCACGCCATGATGCCGCTCCTGAGCCCCGACCTGGTCGAGATCGGTTACATGCATCCCGGGCGCTGGCGGCACATCGCCGACACCTATGCCGGGATCGGCATGCTGCCGCGGGACTTCTCCCTGGAAGGCTTCCTCTACGATCCCCTCCCGCCGCGGATGGATTTCCGCTGGCTCTATCGCGCCGCGGCCCTGGCCCTCCTAGCGCTCCTGGCCGCCGGCGGAGTGCTGTTCCAGTTCCACCGCGTCAACCGTCGGCTGGCGGCCGCCCTGGCCGCCGGCCGGCGCTCGGAGGCGGCCCTGCAGGCGGAAATGGCCAAGCTCGACGCGGTCTTCGAATCCTCGCCGGTGGCCATGCTGGTGCTCGACGACCGCCTCAATGTGGCCCGCGCCAACGCCGCCGCCATCCTGCTGGCTGGGGGACAAGCCGCGGACATCCTCCAGCGCCCGCCCGGCGGGGCGCTGCGCTGCGCGCACAGCGCGGAGGATCCGCGCGGCTGCGGCCATTCGCCGACCTGCGCGCTGTGCCCCCTGCGCAACGCCGTGACCGCGGCCCTGGCCGGCAACGCCCTGCCCCGGAACCAGGAAATCATGATGGAACTGGTCCGGGACAGCGCGCCGCGAACAGTGTGGTTTAAGGTGGGTATCCAGCCCCTCGACGTCAGCGGACGCCGGCACTTGAACGTCGCCCTGGACGACATCACCGAGCGCAAGCGGGCGGAGGAGGCCCTGGTCGCCAAGACCGAAGAGCTCGACCGCTACTTCACCTCCAGCCTCGACCTGCTTTGCATCGCCACGACCGATGGCCGGTTCATCCGCCTGAACCCGGAATGGGAAAAGGTCCTGGGCTATCCGGTGGCCGAGCTCGAGGGGCGGCGCTTCCTGGACTTCGTGCACCCCGACGACCTCCCGGCCACCCTGAACGCCCTCCAACGGCTGGACGCGCAGGAGGAAGTGCTGACCTTTGAAAACCGCTACCATTGCCAGGATGGATCCTACCGCTGGATCGAGTGGCGCTCCAAGCCCATGGGCAGCACGATTTACGCCGTTGCCAGGGACGTTTCCCGCCGCAAGCGTATGGAGGCCGACCTGCGGCAGGCCAAGGAAACGGCCGAGCAGGCCAACGCGGCTAAGAGCGCCTTCCTGGCCAACATGAGCCATGAAATCCGCACCCCCATGAACACCATCCTGGGCTTCGCCGACATCCTCGCCAGCCAGATCGAGAATCCGGTCCACCGCCAGCACCTGGCCGCCATCGCCGCCAGCGGGCGGCAGCTGTTGGGGCTGATCAACGACATCCTGGACCTGTCCAAGATCGAGTCCGGGAAACTCAAGCTGGAGCCGAAGGCCGTGGATCCCCGCGAGCTCTTCGCCGGTATCCGCCAACTCTTCCTGCCCGAAACGCAGCGCAAGGGGCTCGAGCTCCGCCTGGAGATCGACCCGGAGCTGCCCGCCGGCCTGGTGCTGGACGAGATCCGCCTCCGCCAGATCCTGTTCAACCTCGTCGGCAACGCCGTCAAGTTCACCCACGCCGGTTCGATCGTCATCGCCGCCGGCCAGCGCCGCGGCGGCGCCGGCCGCGACACGATCGAGTTCGCCTTCAGCGTGCGCGACACGGGCATCGGCATCCCTTCGGACCAGCACCAGAGCATTTTCGAGGCGTTCCAGCAACGGAAGGACCAGAGCCACGCGCAATATGGCGGCAGTGGCCTGGGCCTGACCATCAGCAAGCGCCTGGCGGAAGCCATGGGCGGACGGATCACGGTCGCCAGCGAGCCCGGGCAGGGCAGCACCTTCGAGGTCGTCCTGGACAACGTGCGCGTCTCGGCCGCGCCGCCGCCCGGACCGCCGGCCCTGGCGGGTGCGGCGCCGCGTTTTGCCCCCGCCCGGATCCTGGTGGTGGACGACGTCAAGCTCAACCGCCTGCTGCTCCGGCATTTTCTTTCCGATCCGGCCTTCCGCCTGGAGGAGGCGGTCCACGGCCAGGAGGCCCTGGAGGCCGTCGGGCGGCAGCGGCCGGACCTCATCCTGCTGGACATGGTCATGCCGGTCATGGACGGCGCCGAGCTGATGAGGCGGCTCAAGGCGGACCCGGCCCTGGCCAGAATCCCCATCATCGTGGTCAGCGCCTCGGCCCTGCCGGAGGAGGAGGCCAAGGCCCGGGCCGCCGGCTGCGACGGCTACCTGCGCAAGCCGGTGAACAAGGACGAGCTGCTGCGCGAGATGGCCCGCTTCCTCAAGCGCCGAGAGCCCGGGCCTTGATCTTCAGCAGGTCCTTCATCACACCGCCCAGCGCAGCCTGGCCCGGCAGGCCGAAGGCGTCGTGGAGGGTCTGGTAGACCGCGTAAAGCTCCCGGTAGACCGCGACGCGCTCCGGGATCGGGCGGAAGATGGACTCCTTGACCCCGGTCATGGCCTCGATCGCCGCTTCCGCCGAGGGATGAACCCCGGCAGCCAAGGCCCCGGCGATGGCCGCGCCCAGGGCGCAGGTCTGCGCCGAACGCGAGATCAGCATCGGCCGGTTGAGCACGTCGGCATAGATCTGCATGAATAAAGAATTCTTCTCGGAAATGCCGCCGCAGCAGACCACCCGCTCGATGGGCACGCCGTGCTCCTCGATCCGCCGGATGATCGTCAGGGCGCCGAAGGCGGTGGCCTCCAGCAGGGCCCGGTAGATTTCGGCGCGGGTCGTATGGAGGGTCGTGCCCACCAGCAGGCCGGTCAGCTGGGGGTCCACCAGGATCGTGCGGTTGCCGTTGTTCCAGTCGAGCGCCATGAGCCCGCTGGCCCCGGGCTTGAGCCGGCGGGCTTCCTCCGTGAGCTTCACCTGCAGGCGGTCGTCGCCCGCGCAGACCGACTTGACGAACCAGCGGAAGATGTCGCCGACCGCGGACTGGCCGGCCTCGATGCCGAAATAGCCGGGCAGGACCGAGCCTTCGACGATTCCGCAGACCCCGGGAATATCCGGCACCGCGCCCTTGGAAACCAGGATGTCGCAGGTGGAGGTGCCGACGATTTTTACCAGGGTGCCCGTGCGAATGCCGGCGCCCACCGCGCCCAGGTGGGCGTCGAAGGCGCCAACGGCCACGGGGAGGTTGGGCTGCAGGCCGAGCTTGACGGCCCATTCGGGCGTCAGGCGGCCGGCCGGCCGGTCGATCGCCACGGCCGGGGAGGAGAGCCGCTCGCGCACCCGGACCAGCCGCGGATCGAGGGAAGCCAGGAACTCGGCATCCGGCAGGCCGCCCCACGCGGCGTTATACATCGCCTTGTGGCCGGCGGCGCACACGCCGCGCACGATCTCTTCCGGCCGCGTCACACCGCAAAGCACGGCGGGGATGAAATCTTCCATTTCGATCCAGGCGTGGGTGGCCTCGAACAGTTTTGGGTCGGTGTTCAGGCAGTGCAGGACCTTCGCCCAGAACCATTCCGAGGAGTAGGTGCCGCCGCACTTGGCGAGATACTGCGGGCGCATCTTCTGCGCGGCCCCGGTGATGGCGGCGGCCTCGCGGAAGGAGGTGTGGTCCTTCCACAGCCAGGCGTAGGCATTCAGGTTCTTCCTGAACTCCGGCCGCAGGCACATGGGCCGGTTCCGGGCGTCCACCGGGATGGGCGTGGAGCCGGTCGTGTCCACCCCCAGGCCGACCACCTGCTCCGGGCGGACGCCGGCGGCGCGGCGGGCCTGGCGCAGGGCGGCGCCGACGACTTCCTCCAGGCCCGCGAGGTAGTCCAGCGGCGACTGCCGCGCCAGGTTATGGTCGCGCCGGTCCAGGAGGATGCCCTCAGCGCCGCTGGGGTAGTTGTGGACGGCGCTGCCGGCCTCAGCGCCGTCCGCCACGTTGACCACCAGGGCCCGGACCGAGTTGGTGCCGTAATCGAGGCCGATGACGTAGCGGGCCGCGGCGGATGATTGCTTCAACGATGATTTTGTTGTGCCGGTTTTTTTCATGCAATTTCCCTCTCCTCCATCGATAGCGCCTTACACGCGGAACTTCCAAAAAAACAAACAGTTGGACAAGGAATTCAGACTATTCCCCCCACGAATTCGGGACAACCACGAAGGGAGAATTAATATTCGTCACAGGTTGTCATCCTGAGCGGAGCGAAGAATCTCAGGATTGTTAACAGGCGGATCGAAATGACAATGGCTGCCTATTCGGCTTATTTCTGACCATAATAGGCGCCGGCCCCGTGCTTGCGCCGGTAGTGCTTGTCCCGCAGGCAGGCGGCGATCGGCTTCGTTTTCCCGTCCAGGGCGTAGGTCAGCCAGGCCATCCGGCAGACCTCCTCCAACACGATGGCGTTTTCCACGGCCCGGGCGGCGTCGGGTCCCCAGCAGAAGGGGCCATGGTTGGCCACCAGGATGGCCGGACAGGCCGCCGGATCAAGCCGCAGCTGGCGGAGCTTCCTGACCATCACGGCCCCTGTGTTGGCCTCGTAGTCGGAAGCGATTTCCTGCCGCGTCATGGGGTCGGTCACCGGGATTTCGCCGTAAAAGTAGTCGGCGTGGGTGGTACCCAGGCAGGGCAACGGACGCCGGGCCTGGGCGAAGGCCGTGGCGTAGGTGGAATGGCTGTGCACCACCGCGCCGAGGGAGGGAAAGGCGCGGTAAAGGGCCAGGTGGGTGGGCAGGTCCGAGGACGGGCGCAGGGCGGAGGCCACCGGCTGGCCGCGCAAGTCGGTCAGGACGATGTCAGCCGGCTTGAGCACCTCGTAGGCGATCCCGCTGGGCTTGATCGCGACCAGGCCGCTCCGCCGGTCAATCGCGCTGACGTTGCCCCAGGTGCAGGGCGCCAGGCCGGCGGCATGCAGGCGCAGATTCCCCCGCCAGACGTCTTCGATCAGGGCCCGGTGACAGCGGCGAATCTGTGCGCGCGCGGGCTTCATGGCTCACTGACCGTGGCCCAGCTTGCGGAGGGACTCCAAACTGATCCGGGCGCTCTCGAGGGCCGGGCGCTTGCAGACGTCCTGTTCCACGATCAGCCAGCGGGCGCCGCCCGCCTCCGCCGCTTCCAGGACGCCGGGCATATCGATGATCCCCCGCCCGACCTCCGTGAACGACTGGTCGCCGGCGGCCATGTCCTTGAGGTGGATTTGGGGCGCGCGCCCCGCATAGCGGCGGATCGTCGCCACCGGGTCCTGTCCGCCCTTGCGAACCCAAAACGTGTCCAGCTCGAACTGGACCAGGGAAGGGCGGGCCAGGATCAGGTCCTCGGCGACCACGCCGTTCAGCAGCGCCATCTCGGCGTCGTGGTTGTGGTAGGTGAATATAAAACCCTGGGAATAGGCCATGGCCGCCGCCCGGACCATGGCGTCAATCGTGGCCGACCAGTTCTTGGCCACCTCGCCCGGCAGGCTGGTGGTCAGGAAGGTGCCGTTCAAGGCGCGGGCATAAGCATAGGTCTCGCTGCGGGGATTGAGGATTTCCTCCAGCGAGGTGTGGAAGCCGGCGGCGTGCAAGCCCAGGCCGTGCAGGAAATCCGCCAGCTCGCGCGGGCGCAGCCCACCGTAGGACCAGGCGAGCTCCACTCCCTGGTAACCCATGGCGGCCAGGGCCTTGAGGGTGCCTTTAAAATCCTTCTGGCAGTCGTCCCGGACCGTGTAAAGCTGGATACCGACGGGAAGGCTCATGGTGCTGTTTCTCCTTTTCATTAAAGACCGCGATGGCGTTCGCTTTAGCACAGCGCCGGAAAACCGTCAAAGCAATAATCGTTCGACCGGCAACCGCCGGGCGGACGGATCTTGTCTACATACAGCCACGGCCACGACGGCGCCATCGTCAACGGCGTCAGCCGGACGTGCCACGCCTGCCGGGTCCGCGCTTCCGGGGCGCCACCTCCCTCGGCGCGCGCGGCGAAGCGATCGTCGAGCTGGACTGGTGCGTCGGCGAGCTGCTGGCCAGCCCGGCGACGCGCGCCATGGGCAGCGGCTCGCCATGAGCGAGGGGCGGGCGCGTTTCACAAGGGGGGGGAACGCCCATGCCCAGCCTTCTCTTCGATCCCGTCACGGTCGGCCGCGTCACCTTGAAAAACAGGATTTTAGATCTGCTCGGCGTCCCCGCCGCCGGGGGACGGGGGCGGCGTCGCCTGGAAGGGATCGAAGACCCAGCGCTTGTTGAACCAGAACCACTGCTCCGGCTCCGCGCGGATGCAGCGGTCGAAGATGTCGAAGACGGCCTGGGTGATGCGCAGGATGTCCGCCTTCTTGTCCAGGGCCGGGTCGGCGTAAATCGGCGGGAACGAGCGGTAGCGGTGGCGCGTCCAGCCGAGCCGGGTGATGACGCAGGGGAAAATCGGCACCCCGGTGAGCCGGGCCACGAGACCCATGCCCCCGGCCACGTTCATGGTCCTGCCCAGGAAGCGGATGGGCAGGGCCGGGGTCTTGGAGCGGACGTCGGGCAGGATGGCCAGCACCTTGCCGGCCTTGATCTGGCGGAGGATGCTTTTCAGGACCGAGCCGGTCCGCAGCAGGGTTTCAAAGCCCGATCCGGCCCGAGCCCGGTTGAGGTAAGCGTCCACCAGCTTGTTTTTTTGCGGCGCCGCCAGGGAGAAGAGGGGGATGCCGTAAGCCAGGCAGCTCAGGCTGGCCATTTCCCAGGAGCCCATGTGGATCGTGGCGATAATCGCGCCCCCGCCGCCCCGCGAGTGCTCCCGGATCGGCATGGCCGCATCGCCGTTTTCCACGACGGTCTTGACCCAGCCGGGACGGGAGACGGGGATCCGGATCATCTCCACGACGGTGAAGATGAAATTGCGCCACGAGCGCCAGGCCGCCCGCCGCGCGGCGCGGGCGTCGTAGCGTTCCGGAAAAATCTCGCGGAGGCGGCGGATCGCCTCGTCCACGCGGTAGCGCGCGACATGAAACCCCACCCAGGCCACGGCCCAGCCGACCGCCAGGGCGGCGCGGTAGGGTAAAACGTTGAGCAGGCCGGCCAGGACCCGCACGCCGACATATTCCAGCACATGCCTGAGCCTGGTCCTCATCCGTGCCTCACCGGGCCCGCCTCGTCTTTCGCTCAGGGCGCCTCATCCCATCCGCTGACCGCAGAGGGAAATGGGCCGGTCAGCGCCCGTGTCCGCCGCCGGAGCCTGAACAGGATCAGCCGGATGGCTCGGCCCGATCCTTTTCGAGGATCGTCCGGACTTTCTGGAGCAGCTGCTCGTTCTGAATCGGCTTTTCCACGAACTGATCGATCGGCAGCCAGGCCTCGTCGCGGTCGTTGTTGGAGAACGTGCCGGCGTAGACCCCCTTCTCGTTGATCGCCGAGAGCATGATGATGGGGATCGCGGCGGTCTCCGGGTGATGCCGGATCTGCCGGGCGATCTCGAAGCCGGCGGTGGCGTTCTGGGGGAAGATGACGTCCAGGATCACCAGGTCCGGCTTGTAGGCGGCGAGGTTCTCGATGACCCCCTCCTCGTTGTACTGGCAGCCGACGTCGTACCCGTGGGCCTTCAGCACGATGCTCATGGCCTCGACAATGTTCCGGTCGTCGTCGATGATGTAGATTTTTTTCATGGTGCCTCCCCCGCCCCGCGCCGCTGCCGCCCGACCCGCAAAAAACATAGCGTTTTGCCGCCCGCCTTGGTAGTCTTTTTTCGCGGGCGGTTCCGCCCGGGGAAGGAGGGCGCCGGGATGAAGACCGAGAGCATCGCCATCATCGGGGCCGGCAAGGGCGGCACCGAGATCCTCAAGACCCTGCTCAAGATGCCGAGCGTGGCGGTCAAGCACGTCTGCGACATCAACCCGGAGGCCCCGGGCATCGCCCTGGCCCGCGAGCACGGCATCCGCTGCCACACCCAGATGGCCGACATCTGCGGGGACGGCGAGGTGGACCTGATCTTCGAGGTCACCGGGCGCAAGGAAATCTTCGCCCAGGTCCTGGCGGGCAAGCCGGAGCGCACCCGGGTGATCGGCTCCGAGGACGCGCGCATCATCTTCCACCTGCTCGACCTGCAGCAGGAGGTCTCCGACCGCCTGGAGGACAGCAACCTGATCCTCGAGCGCCGCGTGCTGGAGCGGACCCTCGAACTCGAGAAGGCCAACACGGAACTGGAGAAGAAGATCATCGAGTACGAAAAGCTGAACGAGAAGCTGCTGCAGATCAACAACGAAAAGACCAAGTATCTCATGCACGCCACCCACCAGCTCAAGGCGCCCTTCGCGGCCATCCAGAGCTACGCCGACCTGATCCTGGACGGCTACCTCGGCAAGACCCCGCGGACCACCCTGGAGATCATCCGGAAAATCAAGGAGCGCTGCCTGATGCTGACCGACGCCATCCAGGACATGCTGGAGCTGGCCAACCTGAGGTCGCTGGTCAGGGAAAACATCCGCATGGCGCCCTGCGCCCTGGACGGCCTGTTCGCCTCGGTGCTCAAGCACGTGGCCGAGCTCGCCGCGGCCCGCAGCGTTCCGCTGGCGCCGCCGCCGCCGACCGGCCTGGAGGTTCTCTGCAACAAGAACCAGATCCTGATCCTGCTGTCCAACCTGGTGGAAAACGCGATCCATTATTCCCCGGCCGGCGCCCCCGTCGCCCTCGCGGCGCGGGAGGAGCCCAACGCGTCCGTCCGCATCTCGGTCGGCGACCGCGGGATCGGGATCGAGGAAAAGTTCCAAACCCGGATTTTCGAGGAGTATTTTCGGGCCAACCGGGCGGTGGAGCTCAATGAGCGCGGCACGGGCCTGGGCCTGGCGATCGTCAAGCAGATCGCCGAGGTGCACGAGACCACCGTGGAGGTGGAAAGCGCCCCGGGGCGGGGCTCGACCTTCTCGTTCGACCTCAAGCTGGCCCAGAAACCGGGCCCGGGTCAGGACCCCGCCAGCTCCGGCGGAAGCGGCGGGGTGGCCCCGGCCCGCGAGCAGACGTAGGCCGCCAGCCGGTTGGCCAGCTCGCTGACCCTGTCCAGGGGCCAGCCCCTGAGGACCCCCACCACCAGCCCGGCGGTGAAGGCATCCCCGGCCCCGACCGTGTCGGCCACGCGGACGGGGATGCCCGGGTGCGCGCAGGCGCCCCCGGACGACACCAGCAGGCTGCCCTGCCCTCCCCGCGTGAGGGCCGCCAGGCGCAGGCGGTAGCGCGACCGCAGGGCCCGCAGGACCGCCTCGTGCCCGCCGCGCAGCCCGAGCAGGCGCGCCACCTCCGGCAGCTCCTCGTCGCTGATTTTGACCGCGCTCGCCAGCCGGAGGCTGGAGGTGATGAGGTCGGCGCTGAAAAACGACTGGCGCAGGTTGATGTCAAAAACGCGGAGGCAGTCCGGCGGAGTGGCGCGCAGGAAAGCGCGGATCGTCGCCCGGGACACCGGCGCGCGCTGGGCCAGCGTGCCGTAGCAGACGGCCTCGCTCCTGGCCGCCAGCTTCCGCAGGGACTCCGACCAGGGGATGAAATCCCAGGCCACCCCCTCGCGGATCACGTAGCTCGGCTTGCCGCGCGGGTCGAGCCGGACGGCCACCGTGCCGGTGGGATGGACAGGATCCACCGCCAGGCGGCTGGCGACGTCCAGGCGCGCGAGGCGCGTCTTGATATCCCGCCCCGCCCGGTCCGCGCCCACGCAACTGACCACCGACCCGGCGGCGCCCAGGGCGGCCGCATGGTAGGCAAAGTTGGCCGGGGCCCCGCCCAGCTTCCGGCCGGCGGGCAGGAGATCCCAGAGAATCTCGCCCAGGCCCACGACCGCGAAACGGCGGCGGCCGGCCCGCCGCCGCGCTCCCGTCCTGTCCGGCGTTTCCATGGCCCATCCTCCCGGCCCGCGGCTCAGCGCAGCAGGGCCTGGCGAACGACGTCCTCGACCGAAGCCCCCTTGGGCAGCCGGGGCATGGCGGCCACAATCATTTTCTGGGCCTCTGCCTGCTTGTAGCCCAGGGCCATCAAGGCCATCACCGCATCCCGCGCCCGCTGGTCGGCCGCCACGTTGGCCGGCAGGCCGGCCGTCGCCTCGAGCACCTGGCCGTCCGAAAACTTGTCCTTGAGCTCCAGGATCATGCGCTCGGCCGTTTTCTTCCCAATCCCCGACACCGTGCCCAGCCGCGCCACGTCGCCGCCGGAGACGGCGGCGATGATCTCGCGGGCGGACAAGCTGCTGAGGGCGCTCATGGCCAGCTTGGGCCCGATCCCGCTGACCCCCATCAGCAGGACGAACATGGACCGTTCTTCCTCGCTCGTGAACCCGAACAGGACGTGCTGGTCCTCCCGGATATAATCGAAGATCAGGAGGCGGCAGGGCTGGTTTGGCGCGGGCAGGCGGTCATGGTTGCGCAAGGGAATGAAGACCTCGTAGCCCACCCCGCCGACGTTGAGCGCCACCCGGGTCGGCGATTTTTCGACCAGCAGGCCTTCGAGAAAGGTGATCATCTCAAATCGCTTTCTCCCTGGGGCCGGCGCCGCGCCCCGACCGGTGCAAATGGCAGATGGCGATCGCCAGGGCGTCGGCGGCGTCCTCGTGGGGCTCCTCGGCCAGACCCAGGATGGCCATGACCATTTTCCGGACCTGCTCCTTGTCGGCCTGGCCGTACCCCGCCACGGCCTGCTTGACCCGCCGCGGGGAATACTCGAAAACCGGCACGCCGGCGGCGGCGCAGGCGGCGATGACCACCCCCCGCGCCTCGCCCAGGATCACGGCGGTTTTCACGTTCTTGCAGAAAAAAACGCCCTCCACGGCGGCCGCCTGGGGCCGCCCGCGCGCCAGGATGCCCGCCAGGGACCGGGACAAGTGCTCCAGGCAGGCGGACAGGGGCCGGCCCGGCGGGTTTTTCACCAGCTCGTATTCCAGGGCCGCGTACCGCGAGCCGCGGGCCGCGACCAGCGCCACGCCCGTGGAACGCAGCGAGGTGTCCACCCCCAGGACGCGGGACTCAAGGTTTGCTGATGGCTGATTGCCGATTGCTGATTTCGAATCCACCATGCGGCTTCTCATCCCCGTCAAACCGATTGCCCGGGCCGGGCCTCTGCCCGCCCGGCAGCATCCCCTGCCCCCGCAACGCCGCGCTGTTTCAATCCCCCATCAGCAATCCCCCATCACTTGGCCTGCTCCAGGGCCTTGAGCACCGCTTCGTCCACGTCGAGGTTGGAATAGACGTTCTGGACGTCGTCGTTGTCCTCGAGCGCCTCGATGAACTTCATGATGTTGCCGGCGACGGCCTTGTCAGCGATCGCGACGTAGGTGTCCGGGATGAGCGTGATTTCCGAGCTGGACGGCTTGATGCCGGCCCGGTCGAGCGCGGCGCCCACGGCCTCGAAGGCGGCCGGTTCGGTGAGCACCTCGAACACGCCGTCGTCCTGCTGGATGTCCTCGCCGCCGGCATCCAGCACAATGCCCATCAGCTTGTCCTCGTCCACGGCCGCGGCGTCCACCAGGATCTGCCCCTTGCGCTTGAAACTGCGCATGACCGCGCCCTGGGCTGCCAGGCTGCTGCCGAACTTGGTGAAGATGTGGCGGACGTCCGAGGCCGCGCGGTTGCGGTTGTCCGTGAGCACCTTGACCACCAGGGCCACCCCGCCGCCGGCGTAGCCCTCGTAGATGATCTCCTCCAGCCGGCCGCCATCGAGCTCGCCGGTGCCCTTTTTGATCGCGCGGTCGACGTTGTCCGCCGGCATGTTGGAGGCCTTGGCCTTGATCATGAGCACGCGCAGGGAGGGGTTCATGTCCGGATTGCCCCCGCCGGCGCGCGCGGCGATGGTGATTTCCTTGCTCAGCTTGCTGAAAATCTTGCCGCGCTTGGCGTCGGCTGCCCCCTTCTTGTGCGCGATCGTCTTCCACTTGCTGTGCCCGCTCATGGCTCACCCCGCTTTTTCGTGGTTGCTGTGCTTGCGCCGCGGCTGGAAACGGAATCCGGCCAGGCGCGTGTTGTCCAAGGTCGCGTACTCCTGAATCCAGCCCCGGGAAAACCCCAGCTCGGCGCTCCGCCGGCAAACCCGCTCGTATTCATCCCGGGAAATCCGCCGTCCCCAGGGTCCGCGCCCGGCAGCCTGGTACGTCGGAGTGTACTGCGCCATCACGCTGACGTCAATCCCCGCGCCAACCTCCCGGGCCAGCCACTCCAGGCTCGCGCAGGCCTCGTCCGCGCGTCCCGGCAAAACCAGCAGACGGCAGATGACGCCGGACACCGCCAGGCCGTCCTGATCGCAGCGCAACGGTCCCGCCTGGCGCCACATTTCCAGCAGCGCCTCCCGCGCCAGGGCCACATAGTCCTCCGCCCCGGACGCCTCCCGCGCGGTGTCCGCCCGCGCGTAGCGCAGGTCGGTCAGGTAGACATCCGCCGTTCCCCGAAGCGCGCGGAGGATTTCCACCCGTTCAAACCCGCTGGTGTTATACACCACCGGCAGCCGCCGGCAGCCGCGCGCCGCCGACTCCAGGGCCGGCACGATCATCGGCAGCCAGGGCGTGGGGCTGACCAGGTTCCAGTTGTGGCAGCCCTCGTCCCGGAGCCGCCGGAATACGTCCGCCAGCTCGTTCGCCGAATAGGTTTCGCCGCCGCCTGCCTGGCTCCAGGGATAATTCTGGCAATACAGGCAGCGCAGCGTGCAGCGGCTGAAAAACACCGCGCCCGACCCCCGGCTCCCGGACAGCGGCGGCTCCTCCCCGGGATGCGCCTCCCATCCGAACACCTGGGCCCGGGCCCCGGCGCCACAATACCCGACGGCCCCCCGCGACCGGTCCACCCCGCACCGCCGCGGACACAGCTCGCAATGCTCCAGCATCCGCTCCCACCCGCCGTCGGGCGGCCCGCTCATTCCTCCTCGTCCTTGGTTTTCTCGGCGGCGGCGATGATTTTCTGGGCGATGTTGCTGGGCACGATGTCGTAACGCAAAAACTTCATCTCGAAGGACCCGCGCCCGCCGGTGATGCTCCGCAACTCGGAGGAATAGCGGGCCAGCTCGGCCTGCGGCGCCTCGGCCGTGATCACCTGCATGCCGTCCTCGACCCCCACCCCCATGATGCGTCCGCGCTTGTGGTTGAGATCGCCGTTGATGTCGCCCATGAAGGTGTCCGGCACCGTCACCTTGACCTCCATGATCGGCTCCAGCAGCACCGGGCGGGCCTTGGTCATGGCGTCCCGGAAGGCGCGCGCCCCCGCGATCTTGAAGGCGATTTCCGAGGAATCCACGTCGTGGTACGAGCCGTCGTAGAGCGTGACCTTGACGTCCACCACCGGGAAGCCGGCCAGGGCGCCGCGGGCCATGGCCTCGACGAACCCCTTCTGGCAGGCCGGGATGAAGTTGCGCGGGATCACGCCCCCGACCACGGCGTCCTCGAACCACTCCTCGTCGGGCTTCTTGGGCGAGACCTTGGCGTAGACCTCGCCGTACTGGCCGCGCCCGCCGGACTGCTTCTTGTGGCGGTAGTGGCCCTCGCCGAGCGCCGTGACGGTCTCCTTGTAAAGGATCTTGGGGGGCCGATACTCGACGCTGATGTTGCTGCGCTTCTTCATCAGCTCGCTGGCCACGTCCAGGTGGGTGTCGCCCATCCCCGAGATCACCAGCTCGTTGGTGTAGGCATGCCGCTCGACCTTGAGGGTCGGATCGTCCTCGGCCACGCGCTGCAGGGCGATGCCGATCTTGTCCTCGTCGCTCCGCTCCTTGGCGAAAACGGCGAAGGACACCACCGGCGACGGGAAGACTATCGGTTCGAAGGCGGCCTTGTGCCCGGCGGAGCAGAGGACATCGTTCAGCTTGACGGACTTCAGTTTCGCCAGGGCCACCAGGTCGCCGGCCTGGGCCTCGGAGGCCGGCGCCGGCTTCTTGCCGCCGCCGCAGAAAAACGCGCCCACCCGCTCCTTCTGGCCCTGGGTGATGTTGACCAGTTCGACCCCCTCCTTGAGCGTGCCGCCGTAGGCCCGGACGTAGGCCAGCTTGCCGGCAAAGGGATCGGTGACGATCTTCCAGACGAAGCCGGTGAAGGGGGCGTCCGGCGCCGGGTTGATGGCGGCGCCATCCTGGTCCTGCCGGGGACGATCCGCCGGGCCGGGAAAATAGCGGCTGACGCCCTCCAGCAATTCGCCGACCCCCTGGTCCTTGAGGGCCATGGCCGGGAAGACCGGGATGAGGTTGCCGGAAAGCACGGCCGCGCGCACCCCCCGGTTGAGCTCGTCGGACGAAAGCGCCTCGCCGCCCAAAAATTTTTCAAGGGTGGCGTCGTCGGCTTCCGCGGCGCGCTCGATCAGGCTGTTCTTGGCGGCCTGGGCCTCCGGCGCGTCGCAGCCCAGGACATCCACGAACCGGCCGCCGACGGACAGGACGGCCGGGACGCATTTGGCGCCCCAGACCGCCTGGATGGCGGCCAGGGTCTTGGCGAAGTCCGCGTTGTCCCGGTCCAGACCGGTGACGACGATGCCGCGGGGCAGCCCCAGCGTCTCGCAACGCTTCCAGGCCCGGCTGGTGCCCACCTGGATGCCGCCCGCTGCGTCCACCGCGACCAGGGCGGCATCCGCCACCCGGGTGGCGGCCAGCACCTGGCCGAAGAAATCGTCGTAGCCCGGGGTGTCTACGAACACCATCGCGATTTTTCGGCCGGCGGCGGACTTGAACAGACCGGAGAAGGTCTTGGCATAAATGCTGATCTTGCGGTTGATTTCCTCATCGGTGTAGTCGGCCAGGCTCGTGCCCGCGCTGACCAGGCCGAGGCGGTCGTTGAGGCCCAGCTTGAACAAGAGGGCGTCGCACAGGGTCGTCTTGCCGCTGCCGGTATGCCCCAGCAGCACGAAGTTGCGCACATCGGCAATGGCCACATCTTTCACAATATACCCTCCTGTCGCCCGGCGGAAACATCCGGCCCCGTGATGCCAAAACGCGGCATTATTACCCGAACCCGGCCCCCGGCGCAAGATTTTGTTGCCGCCCGCCGCCTGGCGCGGCAGGCGCCGGAGGGCACGCGGTTCGCGTGGCTGGCGCCAGGGGGTCCGCCATCCGCAAATCGGCTTCTGGCGGAACCGCGCTGGCGGGGCGGTCGCGGCGGGACAAGCCCTAATGCGAATTGCCGGCCGCCCCGTCAGGCCTTACCCCGGATCACGGATACGAGGGGAGAACGTCAGGCGCCGCAAATCACCGTCGAGGGGCACGCATACGGAAATACCGCTAATAATAACTGGGAAGCGCCCCGTCAGATTGTTCATCCGCGGCCATCAGCGACGCGCGATCCTAGCGGACTGGCCGCCGGTCGAGGGAATCGGCAAACTCCGTCTTGGCAAAGGACCAGATTTTCAGCTCGTCGAACAGCACCCGGCCCTGGTCCAAATGCTGGTCCAGCATGAGCGCCAATTCCCCTTGCGTCAGGGGCCCCCGGGTCACGCTGCCCGGCTTGAGCTCGCCGGCCCAGACCTTGGAATTGAGCTTGCCATCCACGAAAACGGCCACCGTGTGCTGCCCGTCGTCCAGCCCCTTGATCCCGTCCTGGTCCCAGACCAGGGCATAGTGGTGCCAGGCGTTGCCGTCCCCGCCGCCGAGCGCCTGGGCATAGGTCCACGACCCATAGCTGCCGGTGGCGCAGACACCCAGCTGGGCAACGCCTCCCACGACCCCGCCCCGGCCGCCGCCGTCATTGCCGTTCAGCATCAGGGACACCCCGCCCTCGGGGGCATCCAATGAAAACAGCCTGGGGGTTTCGCTCCACCTGAGCTCGGCGGGCACACCGTCCAGCCGGGCCCAGATCTCGATGCAACCGGCGGCCGGCGGGATGACTTCCCCGGGAAAGGCCACCCGGCCGTTCTGGTCATGCTCGGCCACAAAGGCATTGCCGGCCACGCCCTGTGCAAAACGTCCGCCGCGGAAGACCCCCGGCGGACCCGCCCGGCTGTGAAGGATTTCGGCTTCCGACCCCAGCGTGTTCCAGAGAAGCAATCCCGCCCGGCTGACCGGTCTGCCGGTCACCGTGATTCTGGCGACCTGGTCGGCGCCGAGCTTCACGTCCCCGAAAGCGGTTTTCAGCTCCAGCTCCCTGATGAGCAGGGCGCCCTTGAGGCGGTCGCCGTTGCGCATCTCGAACACGGCCAGCTCGCGGTCCGGTTCCATGGCGATGGTCCGCACGTGCTTGAGCTCCACCTCCAGCCGGGCGTAGGAGGTCTGGACCGACAGGGACGTAATCCCGGGAACCCCGACCACCCGGGAGCCGTCCACGAGATCAACGGCCAGGCTGAGCGGCAGTTCGTCCGCCGCGGGTTCTGGTTCTGCCCGGGCATGCATTCCCCAGGCCAGCACGGACATCAGCAGGACCATGTATCGGATCTTGTTCATCCCCGCCCTCTTCGTTTATTGCCGATACCGCACGATGACGATCCCGGAGCCGCCGCTGCCGCCGGCAACGTGCTGATCGGATCCGCCTCCGCCGCCCCCGCCCGTAGCGGGCATGCCGGGATGCCCCGGGGTGGACCACTTGGCCGAGGCGCTGCCTCCGCCGCCCTGGCCGCCGGCGCCGGCGATTCCGGGAAGGCCGCCATAGGACGAAGATTGCCCGCCGCCTCCTCCGCCGGCATAGCAAGTGGTTGTTCCGGAAACGGCGCAAGGCAATCCATCGCCGCCATTCCCGCCGCCCGCGACGGTCGCCGGCTCTCCCCTGGCGCCCGCTCCGCCCCCGCCCCCGCCATGCCAGGTGGTTGTCTCACCCCCGTGATGTCCTTGGCCAGCCGTCCCACATCCGGCGACATGATGATCCCCTGTGGCGCCAGGGCCGGCGCCGCCTCCTGAACCGCAAGCCCCCTTGCCGCCCCTGCCGTCGGACTTGTATCCACCGCCTCCGCCGCCGAGGGCCGTCACCCCGCCGAACAGGGACGCAGCCCCGCAATCGCCAGCCGAACCGCCCTTTCCCAGGCCGCCCCTGCCGACCATCACCGCCGTCGTGCCGGAGCGGACAACCATGTTCGTGCGGATGAAACCGCCTCCTCCCCCGCCGCCCCCGCCGCCATACCCCGCGCCCCCGGCCCCGCCCCCGGCCACGACCAGCACGTCGCACCGCAGCGCGCCGCCCGAGACCGCGAATGCCGACGCGCCGACGTTGGTGAAGGCATGGATGACCCAGCCGCCGCGCGTCGTCACCGTCCCGCCGGCCCCCTCGCCCCGGCCCCGGATGCGGACGACCCGGCCCATGGGCACCGACACCTCTCCGAAGGCCGTCTTCAGCTCCAGCCTGTTGACCAGCAGCGCCCCCTTGATCCGGTCACCGTTGCGCATCTCGATTTCCGCCGGCTCACGCTCCCCCGCCAGGACAATCCCCCGCAGATCCCGGAGCGGGATCTCCAGCCGGGCATAGGTCGCCTCCACGGGCAGGCTCTCCCGCCCGGCCTCGCCCAGCAGGCGCGAGCCGTCCGCCAGCTCGACGGTCAGGACGGGCCCGGCCCCGCCCTCCCCCGGCGCCTCCCCGCCGCCGGAAAGGCCCGGCGGCGCTGACGGGGCCAGCGTGCACGACGCGCAGCCCAGCAGGACCAGCGCCGGCGCCAGCGGCAGGATCCACCCGCGCAGGACAGGCTGCATGCTCTCACCCTTCATTGGCCGGCACGATACAAGGCCTGCGCGTCCTCCGCCGACAGCGCGCGGGCAAAGACCATGATCTCGTCCAAGGTTCCCTTGAAATAGTAAAACTCATCTCGCGCATGCGGCGCGTTGTTGTTCGCGGCATGCCCGACCTGGAAGGGCGCCCGGTGCGAGTACACCAGGGACCCGGACGCCGGAGCCGCGGCCTGCAGCACGCCGTCGAGGTAGAGCGAGTTCTGCTTCCCGTCCCACACTCCCGCCACGTGATGCCACTCTCCGTCGTTGACGGCCCGCTGCGACACCGCATACGCCCCACCCTCAACACTGGCCACCCAGTACACCCTTCCGCCATGATCCCGGCTATCAACGCGAAGATGGTATCCGTCCCGGCCAGCGCCGTTGTAATGGGTTGACAATACCGGCTGGTGCTTCGGGGCTTCCGCCGAGGTCTTGAACCAGGCGGCCACCGAGAGAGGCGCCCCGGTCGGAAACAGCCCCGTCTTCTCATCGTGGTCCACGACAATGCAGTCGCCTGTCCCGTTGAAAACGCGCGCCCCGCCGACCTTGCCCGCCGGCGTCCAGGCCGTGCCGCAAATCTTTCCATGGTTGCCATGGCCGCTCGCGTCGGCGGCCCGCCCGTTGTCCTCCCCGTCAAACGTATAATGCAGGATCAAGCCCGCGCGCAGCTCGGGGCGCCAATCCCAAAACCCTGCCACGCGAACCTCCTTGATCTGCTCCGCTCCAATTGACACCTTGCCGAAAGCGGTTTCGATTTCCAGAATTTTCAGAATCAGCGCGCCGTGGATCCGGTCGCCATTGTCCATCTCGATAACCACCGTCTCGCGGTCCGGGGCGATTGTTACCCGTCGCACCTGGTCGAACGCGATCTCCAGCTTGGCATAGGGCGTCCGGACGGCCAGGGACTTGACGACCGGCATCCCCAGCAGGCGCGAGCCGTCCGCCAGTTCGACCATCAGACGCAGGGGTCGGGCTTCGGCCGCGGCTGACTCCCGGCTGGACACAGGCTCCAGCGGCGCGCCCGCCTGGCGGTGCGCGCAGGACGCGCCAATCAGCAATAGGCAGACCATCAGGTTCAGACGAACGACCATCTGTCCGGCAGTTGTCATCGTATCCTCCCCAGCAAGGCCGCCCGCGCCGCGGAGCGCGGGCACTTCCATGCGCGGCATGGCCGGCGACGCCCGGCTTACCTGGCCACGGGCGCCCCCTCCTCCTCCCGGTCGTCATAATCGGTCTTGGGATAGTTCCATATTTTCACATTGTCCAGGACGCCCTGCATTTGATTGTTCCAGTCCGCATCGTAATACCCCATGGCAAAGTAAGCGCTGGGACGCTTCGCTATCCTGCAATCGATCTTGGCTTCCGGATTCTTCGAGTCGACGAGGGGATATTCCCGGCCGTTGACAAAGACGGTGTAGCGCGCGGCCGGATTGTGCGGCAGGCCGTTCATGTCCCAGACAAAGGCCACGTGCACCCATTCCCCCGCCCGGAAGGGCGCTTTCTTGCCCGTATAGAGATAGCGCTGGGTCAGATCCCCCTCGGACACCACCTGGAAGTTGAACCCGCCGATGCCCCTTTCGCTCTCCCGCCACCGGTACATCAGGTGGAACGGGATGACCACCGGCGCCTCCCATTTGCCTGATACGAAAATCTCGTCCGGCGGAGTGTTCCCGGCGTCGAACGGCCGGGCCGGCTTCCACCAGAACTCCACCGCCCCGGCCTGGGCAAAGTTCGGGTTGATCTTCTCCCACGGGCCGAAGTTCGGCCCGGATTTCCCCGGGCCGGAGGTGAACCCGTTCCCGAATTTCCCGGGAACAAAGGAAACCCCCTGCCCGAAGATCGTCCCGCCGGGTCCCGCCTCGCTGTTTTCTATTTCCCGCAGCGAGCCCAGCTTGTTCCAGAAAACCAGACCGGCGGTCTGCTCGCGGGAACTCACCCTGAGGCGGACAAGCTGGTCGGCGCCAAGCTTCACGTTCCCGAAAGCGGTTTTCAGCTCCAGCTCCCTGATGAGCAGGCCCCCCTTGAGCCGGTCGCCGTTCCTCATTTCCAACACCGCCAGCTCGCGGTCCGGTTCCATCGTCAGGGTCCGCACGTGCTTGAGCTCCACCTCCAGCCGGGCGTAAGCGGTCTGGACCGACAGGGACGTAATCCCGGGAACCCCGACCAACCGGGAGCCGTCCGCGAGATCAACGGCCAGGCTGAGCGGCAGCTCGTCCGCCGCGGGTTCCGCCCGGGCAGGCATTCCCCAGGCCAGCACGGACATCAGCAGGACCATGTATCGGATCTTGTTCATCCCCGCCCCCTTTCGTTTATTGCCGATACCGCACGATGACGATTCCAGAACCGCCGTCAGCCCCGGGGCAGCCGTCATTCCTGGCCCCGCCGCCCCCACCGCCCGTGTTGGGCTTTCCGGCTGCCGGGGGCAGGTAGGAGCCCGCCCTTTGATCCGTCCCGCCCCGGCCGCCACCCCCCCGGCCGCCCGGCGCGGGAGCCACGACATAGTTGGGGTTGCCCCCGGCCCCGCCCCCGCCGCCGGCGTAATACGCCTCGACTCCGGATACCGCGCTGGCGCGCCCGTCGCCGCCGGCGCCGGGAATGGAAGCGCCGCACGGGGGATAATAGAGCGGATCGCACGGATCCCCCGACGGCTGACCCCCGGGGCCTCCCGCCCCGCCTCCACCACCGCCCGCGTTATTGGACACCACGCCCGAGCCGCCGTCATATCCCTGTCCCGCTGTCCCCCGCCCCGGCGGCATGAACCCCCAGTTCCAGACGCCGCCGCCGCCGGACCCGCCCGGCTGGCCCGGATAATCGGGCAAGGCTTTCCCGCCCCCGCCGCCGCCGGCGGCCACCAGGGATCCGAAAGAGGAATCTGTTCCGCTGCCACCGCACTTCCCGACCACGCCCAAGCCGCCGCGGCCGACGGTGATACCACTGGTTCCCGCGGCCAGGACCAGGCCGCGGGTAAGGAAGCCTCCCCCGCCG
>CAZVVD010000044.1:0-26276 GCA_964630555.1 uncultured Verrucomicrobiota bacterium
TTGGACTTCGGAGCGCCTAACCTGAATAATTCGCACGAAGCGCATTATTCACCGCTCCGCGGCTGCCACGTGAGTCACGTTCCACGTGCCAACCTGGTCACGTGATGATTGTGGCGGTTTTACGGCCACAAATCGGAGTTTGCCACGTTTGGGCATCGCAGCAGCGATGCCCATCACGTCTCTGGCGCAATAGGTTGCGCCAGAGTGACCTATTCAACAACTTGAAAAGTTGATGAATAGGTCAGGCTAAAAAAATGTGCCCGGGGAATTGACCCGCCGGCCAGATTGGGTTAGAGTGGCCTGGTTTTCTTTGGTCGGAAAGGGCGGACACATGCCGCGGATATTACTGGTCATCGTTCTGGGAGCGGTGCTTTGCGCCGTTCTCGCCGTTCTTGCACTCCAGGTTTTTGAATTCCACTATTACGGGGAGGGGCCTTCGGTCTGGCCGTCTGGCGGAGCGCAATCGTCCTTGTCCCCGGCGCCCCCTTCCACTCCCGAGCCCGTCCTGCCCTTGGCGCCGGAGCCGGCCGGCGCACCGGCAACCGAACCCTTGACGGTCAGCGAGCCAGCGGCTGTGCCGGCGTCTTCGGGCGCTGCCGCCCCGTCAACGGTTCCTACCTCAGGGCCGGCCGCCGATCCCCTTCCGGCCGAGTGAGCCTCTTTTCCCTTGATTCCCAGAGCCACAAGCGGTAAGCAATACACCCGAACCTCAAGAACCCGAAAACACCATCAGGAGGAGTGCAGCACAATGACAAAAACATCCCTCATGCTTCTCACGGCCATCGGTGTGGGCCTGGCGGGCGCAGCAGGCGTCAGGGCCGAGGCGCCGGACAAGGCCCCGGTTGTCAAGAGCGCTCCGGTCGAGGTCGTCACGCCGGGACAACCGCCGTTCCAGCCGGTCACGATTGATCCGGAGCTGGTCAAGAAGAGCATGCAGGCGCGCTCGGAATACGAGGATCTGAACCGCAAAATCATCGCGCGCCAAACCCAACTCTACGCGGACAACGCGACGATCAAGGATCTGCAGGCAAAAATGCGTGACATCCAGGCCAAGATCGACGCCATCCTCGCGGAGGATGAAACGCTGAAAAAGCTCAAGGAAAAATTCCAGTCGGTATCCCCGGCTATGCCCATCGGCATGAAGAAACCGGCCAGCGGCGCGCTGACGCCGGCGACCGCGCCGGAAAAGACCGACAAAAAGCCCGACACCGGCGACAAGAAATAACCGCCCTGCGCGGCAGCCGGCGGCAGCGATTACGCCCGGAGTGGCTTCCAAGGCATGCCCAGGGCCAAGGTCAGCAGCGCGACCGAGTTGACACCCGCCATCACCGCCACGACCTGCCCCAGGCTCTGGTGCCAGAGGGCCACGCCGCCTACGTAGGCCAAGGCGCAGACCACCGCCGCCCAAGCCCACCGGAAGCGGCGCTGGGCGAGTTCAAAGTTCAACATCATGTAGACCAGCCCCAGGGGGCACATCGCCCCCAGCACCGACCGCAGCAGCCCCAGTTCCTCCGCCGTCGGCGTCCGGCCGACAAACGCGTGCCAGATCCATCCGGCCAGTACGACGGCGGCGACCGACGCCGCCGCGACCAGGCCGGCGGCGAACCCCAGCGCCCGCAGCAACAAGCGGCGATCGGCTGCTGACACCGCCCCGGCCGAGACCACCTTGGGAAAGAGTACCATGGCAACCGGCATGGCCAGGAACACGATTCCCCGGCCAATGGTCGCGGCCCGCGCGAAGGCCCCGCTGTCCTCCGGGCTGAAGTAATGCTTCACCATGCAGATGTCGGCGTTGGCCAGGACCGCGTACCCCGCCAGCACCAGGAGGGACTTGGCAAAATAGCTTGCCCCGCCGACCAGGGACGCGGTCGGCGGCTGGGGCTTGCCGCGGAGGACCAGGCTTAGCCCCAGCGCTCCCAGCGCCAGGCAGCCCAGAACCCCGGCGCCCTGTCCCAGCAACGCCATGCCGGCCGTGGCCTGGACGCCCCACACCAGGGCCATGCCCGCCAGCAACCTGAACACCCCCCAGCTTTGCCCCGAGATCGCCAGCCAGCCGAAGGCTTGGGTTCCCTGGAGGGCGCCGGCAAAGAGCGGCATGAACAAGCTGCCGGCCAGGACGGCGGCGGCGACGACAATCACCTCCGACGACTCCAGCTGAAAGAAAGCGGCCAACCCGCTGCGTCCAACCGCCGCCGCTCCCAGCACGCCCAGGGCCGCGACGGCCATGACCGCCCCCCAGCCGGCCACCAGGCCCCGGACTCGGCCGGGGCTGCCGGCCTGGCAATAGCGGGCCGCGTAGTGCGCCACCGCGGTCCGCAGGGCGTCGAGCGGGATCACCCCGATGACGATTGCGCCGAACATCGCCGCCGCAACCCCGAACTCCACCGGCGGCAGGCTGCGCATCAGGAACACCTGGTAGAGCAGCGCGGACAGGTTGCCCACCTGGGTGGCCGCCAGCAGCAGGAGGCTGTGCCGGAAAAGGCGGCTATGATCGTCAAGCAACGCCATGGTCTGCCCAGGCCGAGGCGGCATCCGCCGCCACTGGCTACTTACCAATCCAGCCCAGCGCCCCGGGCTTGGTCTCATACCGCGACGGCAGCTTCCGCAGGAGGTCCGGATCGCCCAGTTCGCGGAAAAAAACGTCGCGGGGATCAAACACATTAAACGTATAAAGATCGCCGGCGCGCAGCCCGAAAAACAGGCTCAGATCCCCGGGCCGGGGCGCGCGGGCCGTGTATTCGATTTTCACGGCGCCCGCCGCCAGCGGCAGGCGCAGCATGACCAGGCCGTCGCTGTCGTTCCCCTTTTTCTCCAGCCCGTCGGCGGTCCACTCCCAGGCGCCCATGACCGGAATCCACTCAAAAAAGGTGCGGCGGTCAGTCAGGTCCCGCTCGTAAATCAGCGTCCAGGTTCCGGAGGCGGGGTCTTCCCCCCCCGCCAAGCCCCTTCCCAGGGCCAGCCCCAGCCATCCCGCTGCGACCAGAATCGCCCGCCATGATCGCATGTTCATCTCCGGTTGGACAGATTCATGACACGGCCTTCAGCATGGCCGACCCCGTGGCGGGATACAAGCCAAAAGACATTATCCAAAAGGCAGCCAGGCAGGACTGGGACTCCGATTATGAATTGGACAGCAACCCGGCCGGGACCTATGATCCGCGCCCGTCCGTCAAGACCAGGAAAGGCTGTGTTTGCCATGAATCCCGGATCGGGCCCAGAGCGCGCGCCAGCCGGAGAAAAAGCGCGCGCCCTGCCCCCCCACCTCCCTCTGCTCGCCGCGGCATTCCTGACGGCCCTGGCCACCGGGCAGTACATGCTGGGCTTGATTTTCTATTCCCAGGACATGTTCCAGGCCGGCGCCCACCAGGTCGGCATTTTTGCCGGGCTGTTCTCCCTGACCTATGCCGCGGCGTGCATGGCCCTCCAATTCCAGATGCATCGTATCCCGCCGGACGGACTCGTCATTGCCGCCAGCCTGCTGACCGCCGCCATTTTTGCCGTCACCCTCCAGGCCAGGACGTTGGCCCAGGTGTATTGGCTGATGGCCCTGACCGGCCTGGCGCTGTCCTGTTTCTGGGCGCCGCTGTCTTCATGGCTCTTCCAGGGCCTGGAAAGCGCCGGGCTCAACCGCCGGCTGGCATCCTTCAACCTAGCCTGGTCCCTCGGCGCCATTGTCAGCCCGCTGATCTGCGGCGCCTTGAGCGAACGGGCCGTTTGGCTGCCCTTGCCCCTGGCCGCCGGCCTGATGCTGCTAAGCGTGGGCCTGCTCGCCGCGCACCGCCGGCGGGAGCGCCCTGTCGTCCCGGCGCCGGCCGCGCCGGAGCCGGTTGAACCGGCGGTGGAACACAGCACCCCCTATCGTTTTCCGGGATGGACCGGCCTGGTGGCCGTCTACTTTTGCGTCGGCGTGGCGGGATACATCTTCCCGCCGGTGGCCCGCAACCAACTGCGTTTTCCGGAAAGCCTGATCGGGCTGCTCATTTTCTTCCGGGCCTTGTTTCAAACCGGGGGATTCTTCCTGGCGGGACGCACCCGCTTCTGGCATTTCCGGGGCTGGCCAATGCTGGGCGGCGTCGCCCTAAGCGCCCTGGCAATGGCCGGACTGATTTTCGCCCGCGCCCCCGTGCTCATCGGACTCTTGTTCGCGGTCATCGGTCTGGCCACCGCCTCCGCCTATGCCGGCAGCGTTTTTCACGGGATGAGCGGCAGCACACGGCGCGGGGCGCGCATGGCCGTTCACGAAGCGCTCGCCAATCTCTCCATTGTGGCCGGCGCCATGCTGGGCGGGGCCGTGTGCGAAGCCGCCTCCATCAGCCACGCCTACGGGCTGTGCATCGGGATTGCCCTGGCGGCCCTGGCCGTCCAGGGCGTGCTGCTCAGCCGGATCCGAGCGAAAACGAATTTATCGCCAGGCGATAAATTCATTTTTTAATAGAAATAAACAACGGTGTTCGTGTTCGTCTCGAATGCCGCCGCGATCGCGGGATTGGTGATGCAAACGGCAGAAAGGCCCGGATCGTTCGTTGTGCTGACCCACATCCCCGCCCCACTGACCTTGATGATATTACCGCCTTGTGCAGGCACACGCCTGGTGAAAACATTACCTTTTAGACGGTGATTTGACCCCCATTGGTTGGTTGTAGCTACCCGCATTGGGCCATCTTGATCGCACAGGATGACTTTCTCGCCGTCCCTATCGGTCCGGCCGTTGAAGTAGCAATAACTACTGTGGCTCGCCGTCATTTGGCATAAGTTCGAAGCTGGTTTAGTTCCGTAATCTTTAGCTGCGGTGGGACAGACAAAGCAAATCGGGCTAATGCCGCCGATCGGCGTCAACACCCCGTCAGGACCGACAATGTTTGACGTCGGAAAATTGGGGCGATCTTGATAAGTTGGGTCAAGCCCCCAAGATGCCATGCTTTTCCAGATTTGATTCATATTTGATAAACAATCGACTCTCCAGGCGCGTTCTTTTACATTTGCCAAGGTACACGGAATCATGCCAGCAATAATGGCAAGAATCGTGATCACCACCAGCAATTCAACCAACGTAAATCCGGTTTTGGAATTACGCGGACACCGGCTGATCATAATACCTCCGTGAACTCATCCTGAAGGCACCCACCCCTTCACCCCTCCAGGGAGGGGAAGAAATTTGGATCCTCTCCCTTGAGATATTCCTGATGGAAGGGCGGGAACGGTCCTTGACCTTCCCGCCGTCTTTCCGCAAATCCCGCCGAACCTTGCATTGGACCGCCGGGCAATCCGGCTTCGCTCAAGGAGCTACGCCGGACCTGCCCGCCCTGCAACGAAACGGTTAAACACCTCTGGGTACATTACGGCTTTGCCGGACGAATTGGCGGCGGCGGCGTCCAGCGCGTGGCCATCAGGCAGGTCTTCTCCCCGGCCTTGTCCACCTGGTAGTAGACGGTGACAATGCGCCCGCCCCCGATTTCCGCCGAGGCCGGGTAGCCCAGGTCGCCGTCCGGCGCATCGGCCCGCAGGATGATCTCGTGATCCATATCCCAGGTCTCGCCCCCGTCGTGACTGAAACAGGCCCGCTGTCCGTAAGGCGGAAAGCGGTAGCCGTAGGTGGCCAGCAGGCGCCCGTCCTTCAAGACCAGCAGGTGCGGCGGATAGCCTTTCATGGGGGTCGTGCGGACCGGCGTCCAGCTCTTGCCGCCGTCCAGGCTGTCGGTCTGCAGCAGGTAGGCGCCGGTGTCGTTCCGGATCAGGGCCACGATTTTTCCGTTGGGAAGCTGCGCGGCGTGCGGCTCGGCGAAGAGCGTGCCGCGAACGGCATTGGTACCGAGGGCGACGGCCAGGGCGGCCCGCTCTTCCGCCTGGAGCAGGTCCGGCGAAGCGTTGGTCTGCCAGATTGTTGTCCACGTCAGGCCCCGGTCCCGGGATTCCGCGGCGGCAAGAAAGGCCTGCTTGATTCCGCTCCGCCCGGTCGCGCGATTCCATTGCCAGCCGACGTACAGCAAACACCCGTCGCGCAGCTCGATCGGACCGTGGGGGGAGCTGACCGGGGTGCGGATCCAGTCCCCCCAGGTTTTTCCCCCGTCCGTCGAGCGCCGGAGCCAGTAGCCAAAGAGTTTTTCCTGCTCGGCTTGCGGCACGGTCTTGCCGTAGGCGGTCCATTTTTTCTGAAACGCCTCCGGGTAGCCGGAGGCGCCCTCGCTGAACGCCAGGGAGGTGAACCAGTTCACCAGCAGGGTCCCATCCGCCAGCGCCAGGATCCCCGCGTCCCGGTCGTCAATCGGCGAATCGGTGATCGTTTCCGGGGCGCTCCAGGTCAAGCCCCCGTCCCGGCTGCGAATCAGCTGGGTTTTGCCGTAGGGGCAGATGTGCTCGTCGCGGTCGCCGGAAAACACGGCCAGCAACTCGCCCTGCGCGGTGCGGGCCACCGAGGGCCAGCCGAGGTAGCGCCCCGGCTGCTTGGCCGCGATGACGTGGGTCGCCGGCAGGAGCATCGCGGCCCGGCCGAGATGGTCTGCGGCGGCCGCGGCCGCCGTCCGCCGGATGCGCTCGCGGTTGCGCTCGGCCGCCAGCGGCATGAGCTTGGCGGCCGGATAACCTTGTTCGCGGCTCAAGACCCGGGGCTCCAGCTGCTCCTCCAGGACCGGGTCCGGACGGGTGGATACCCGGATCTCCCGGAAGAGGGCCTGATGCCAGGCATAGAGGGCAATGTAGGGCCCGGGATAGCCGGTTTTCGAATCCGGCGCCGACAGGACCTTGGCGCCGTCCACCTCCAGCGTCAACCGGCCGGCTTCGCGAAGGATCGTGACCCGCTGCGGACGATCCCCGGCAATGAGGGGGGATGCATGGAGCGCCGGCTCCCCGCCGGGCACCCGAATGGTGTTCAGGGTGTTGTCGGCCGATCCGAACCCGATGAACGCCGCGTCCCGGATATCCGTCTCGCTGACCCCCAGGAAAAGGCTCAAATCCCCGGCCTTCGCGCCGCCCTGGGCCGTGAACTCGATCTTCACCGCGCCCCTGACCACCGGGGTCCGCAGCAACAGAATGCCGTCCTCATCCGTCGTGATTTTCTCCAGGCCGGCGGCCGTTTCACGCCAGGCGCCCTGCCAGAGGGACCAGTCTTCCAACAGCCCGCCCCGGGTGAAATCCCGCTCGTAGATCACCCGCCACTCCGGCTGGACCTCCGCCGCCCGGACCGTAACGGCAAGACAGCCTGCCAGGCAAACCGCCAACAGTCCCACGGCCCATCCGCACTCCAGCTGGATCATCGCTGCCCCCTTCCATTGTTGGCGGACCCTGTGGGCGACGCCACCCTTCCGCCCGCCTGTTTCCGGCACAAGGTACTGGCCGGGACGCTTCCGAGTAAAGCGTGTTTTTGGATTGAGTCGCCGGGAACCGCCCAAGCCACCGCCACGCAGAGACCACGCCGCCCATCAATGAAAACGGTGAAACCATCGTGCGGCGACGGTCCGCGGTCCCGACGCTCCGAGAGGTCGGGAGAACCCTCCCAAAGCCTGCACCCACCTTGGCATTCCACGGAAAGGAATGGCTAGCCTACCGCCGGCTGGCCATGGGTCAGCGCTTCAATGAAGAAACCGCGTGGGATAGCCTTGTCAATCCGGGCGGATCGTGCCATAGTCAGCCGATTCATGGAGCCCGCTATGGTGATGGTCAATGCGCGCGTGATATCCAACCGCCGGCTGGCGCCCGCGGTCCGGGTGCTGGCCCTGCGCGCTCCCGCGATCGCGCGCCGGGTCCGGCCGGGACAGTTCGTCCACCTGCGCGTACCTGGCCTGAACGAGGCCGTGCTGCGGCGGCCGTTCAGCGTCTTCAAGGCCGGGCCCGCCGTGCTGGCGCTGCTCTACAAGCGCGTAGGCCTGGGCACGCACGCCATGGCCCGGCTGCGGTCCGGCGATGCCGTCAGCCTGCTGGGTCCCCTGGGCAACGGCTTTCCGCCGGTGCGACGGGACTGCCGGCCGGTGCTGGTGGCCGGGGGGTACGGCATGGCCGCGCTCTACCTGCTGGCCCAACGGGCGCCGATCAAGGGGGACGTCTTCGTGGGCGGCGCCCGCGCCGACGACATCCTGTGCGTGGCCGATTTCCGCAACCTTGGCTGGCATGTGCACGTGCTCACCGAAGACGGATCGCGCGGCAGCCGGGGACTGGTCACCGCCGGCCTGGACGCCTGGCTGCAACGGCGGCCTCCCGGCCGCCTGGAATTCTTCGCCTGCGGTCCGATGGGACTGCTCAAGGCCCTGGCCGACCGCGCCCGGGCCGGCGGCTGGAAGGCCTGGCTGTCGCTGGACCGGCACATGGGCTGCGGCATGGGCGCCTGCCTGGCCTGCGTTCAGAAAATCAGGACGCCGGGGACGGCGGCCGGAAAAGAGGATTGGCGCTGGGCCAGGATCTGCACCGAAGGCCCGGTCTTCGAATCCCGCGACATTATTTGGGAACAGAGCTACTCACCGGGTGAGTAGCGAGGGTTACTTAAGAGGATAATGCAGCCGGAGATCATTCCTTTTCTGGGTTCCTGATTGGGTCACGGATAAGGTCACCATTACAAGGGACCAAGCATGCTATCTGGAAAAACGATCAAACCGAAGCTGGCGGTGACCGTGGGCGGCATCGCCCTGCGCAACCCGGTCCTGGCGGCTTCGGGCACGTTCGGATACGGCCGCGAATACGCCCCCCTGGTGGACCTCAAGCGCCTGGGCGCGATCGTGGTCAAGGGGATCAGCCTCCAGCCCGCCAGCGGCAATCCCACCCCGCGAATGGTGGAAGTGCCTGGCGGACTGCTGAACGCGATCGGATTACAGAACCCCGGCGTGGACGGGTTCATCCGCGAACACCTGCCCTTCCTGCGCCGCCACCGGGCGACCGTGATCGTCAACATCTGGGGGCGCACGATCGAAGAGTACCGGGATGTCGCCGCCCGCTTCAACCGCGTGCCCGGGATCCACGGCCTGGAGCTGAACATCTCCTGCCCCAACATCAAGCAGGGCGGACTCGCCTTCGGTGCCCACCCGCCAACGGCGCAAAAGGTCATCAAGGCGGTCCGGGCCGCCACGCGCCTGCCGCTGATCCCGAAGCTTTCGCCCAACGTTTCCGATATCGGACGTTTCGCGCGTCTCGCCGAGGACTGCGGCGCCGACGCGATCTCGCTGATCAACTCCATTCCCGCCATGGCGATCGATATTGAAACCCGGCGCCCTGTGCTGGCCAACATCACCGGCGGACTGACCGGTCCGGCGATCCATCCCATCGCGCTGAAGCAGGTCTGGGAGGCGGCCCGCGCCGTGCGCATCCCCGTCATCGGGATGGGCGGCATCACCTCGGCCAGGGAGGCCTTGGCCTTCCTCATCGCCGGCGCCAGCGCCGTCGCCGTGGGCACCGCCACGTTCACGGACCCGCGCACCCTGCTGAACGTCATCGCCGGCCTCGAGGCCTACCTGGTGCGCCACGGCATTCCCGACGTGCGCCAATTGATCGGGAGCCTGGAAACTCATTAGACTTTTTGCTTTCATTGGATTGAGGGCGCAAGCCCGCCTTACGGCCTTATCCTCCGGAAACCGCTATCACTATGAGTGTCCTGCGTCGGGTTCTTTTCTGGATCATTCTCTGCCTGTTCATCGGCTCGACCGCGGCCTTCCTGGCGTGGACGCCTTACCGGGAGGAAGCGCTTTACCGGGCGATCCCCGCCGACGCCGTGTTCGTGAGTGCCCACCGGAACCTGGCCGGCCGCTGGCAGGATCTCGCCCGCCATCCGGCGGTCCGCAATCTGCTCGGGCCGGAGCCCGCCCGGACGGAACACGCCGGGAGACGGCGGTCCGGAAACCGGCTCGCGGCCAACTGGCTTCGCCTGGCAAAAAAGGAAACGGTCATCGCCTACATCCCGGCGCAGGGGCCGGGACGGGGTGAGGCGTGGATCTGCGCCAGCTGGATCGGCAGTTCCAGCTGCTGGCGCCGCTGGGCGCTCTGCCTCCTGCCGGCCCGCGGCCTGGAACGGCTGCCCGGCCACTGCAACGGACGACCGACCTGGCGGTGGCGTCAGCCACTGACGGCCCATGGCGAGCGGCTGTCGCTGGCCTTCGGCGAGGGCATCATCCTGGCCTGCCTTTCCCGCGACCCCGGCGCTCTCCGCCGGGCGATCCTGGCCTACGACGGCCTGGCCCCGTCGGCGGCCTCGGCGCCGGCCCTGCATCCGGGCAGACCGCCGCTCGATCCGCTCGCCGGCCCCGCCGCTCCCGCGGCCGCGGATCGCGGCTGGGTCCGTTGGCTCCGGCCGGGCAGTCCACCCGATGACCCCCTGCTGATCTCCTACGCGCTGACCCGGCTGGACGCCGAGCGGCTTTCGGCCGACATCGGGATCCACCCCGGCCTGGAGGCGCGGGCCCCGCTGGTGGACTCGCCGGCCCTGCCCGCGCTGGCCAACCTGCTGGGCGACACTCCGGCGCTGCTGCTAATCCTGCCCCTGGACCTTGTCCGGGACCAAGCGGACGCGGCGTCCGATTCCACTCACGCCCGCTTCATCCGGACCGTGCTGAAGCACAGCGCCCTGCCCGCCCGCGGCAACCACGTTTTCCTGGCGCTGCTCTCGGGAGACTACAGCGGCGCCATGGGCAAGGAGCCGTTCCGGGTCCGGGTTCCCACCCTCCTGGTCGGCGTGCAAATCAGCCCCGGCGCCAACCTCAAGCGCGTCGCCAATGAAATCGTCGACGTCGTAAACGCCCATTATCGCCTGGGCCTCATTATTGACCCTGCCCCGCCGGCCGGGCAGCCTCCCATCGCCATGCTGGAAACAACCCGGTCCGGGCTTTTCGCCGGGGTGGCGGCCGAAGACCGGCCGGCCTATGCCGTCGCCGACGGGTGGCTCATTTTCTCCAGCCACGCCGGAAGCCTGCGGCAGTTGCTGGGACGCCGGCCCGAGGCGGGGGCCCGATCCAATGCTCTGCCGGCACGCTGGCAGGCCAAGCTGGAAGCCGGCAAACCGTCCGCCCTGCTGTGGGCGGACCTGGACGTCTGCGGCCGGGTTTTGCAGCTGCCGCTGACCGTCCTGGCCATCAGCCGGCGCGGCCAACCGGAGGATGCGCCGGCGGACCCAAATCGGGCCATCAAAGCCCTGAAAACCTGGCTGGAACATGCGCGGCCGCTGAAAACCGGCGCGCTCTGGATGGATGCCAACACGCCCGCCCCCGGGCTGCACCTGGAAATCGGGGAAGGACAACAATAGCCAACACGGGGGAATCAGGCATTATCATGGCGGGCACACGGCGCCCGGAACGCGCCGCATGGGCCAGGCCGGCGCAGGTTGCGCCAGCATTTCCCCCCATAATTCCCGGGCGCGGCCCAGGGCGCGGGCGCGGTGCGAGAGTCGATTTTTCAAGGTCGCGTCCATCTCCGCAAACGTCTGAGCGTAGCCGTCGGGAACGAACAGCGGGTCGTAGCCGAACCCCTGCCGCCCCCGGCACTCGTGGATGATCCGCCCCTCGCAAACCCCCTCGACAATCTGAGCCCGGCCGTCGGGCCCGGCCAGGGCCACCACGCAACGGAAACGCGCCGCGCGCTGCTCGCACCCGGCCAGGGCTTGCAGCAGCTTGGCGTTGTTGGCCGCGTAGTCGGCGGGTTCGCCCGCGTACCGCGCGGACCGCACCCCGGGCTCGCCGGCCAGGGCGTCCACTTCCAGCCCGGAATCGTCCGCCAGGGTCCAGCTCCGCGAGGCCAGGGCGGTCAGCACGGCTTTTTTGACCGCATTGGCCTGGAAGCTCTGGCCGTCTTCAACAATCGCGGGCAGATCGGGCCGGTCATCCAGCCCGGCCAGTTCCACAGCCGGCAGGCTGAAGATGGCGCGGATTTCCTCGATCTTGTGGGGATTGCGGCTGGCAACCAGGAGTATCACAGGGCTCGGGGGACAGGGGACAGGGTTCAGGGGTCAGGGGTCAGTGAGATCTACCATCTACCATCAACCATCAACCATTCCTTTAACCATTCCCTTAACCATTCGCGCTCTGCGCGCAGGCGCGGATCGGGGAGGGTGCACGGGGCGGGAATTGAACCCGCACGTCTTGCGACATTAGCCCCTCAAACTAACGCGTCTGCCATTCCGCCACCCGTGCCCTCTATGTCGGGGAAAGCAAGGCTTACTATAGACCCGGCCCTCCCGATTTCAAGCAGGATATTTCCCGGATCATGTCCTCCGGCACGGGCGCGGTAAACTCCCGGTAGTCGTTGGTGGCCGGGTGGCGGATCCGAATCCGGTGGGCGTGGAGCATGTGCCGGGCAACCGCCGAGGAGCCGGGGCCGTATTGCCGGTCGCCGATCACCGGGCAGCCGATGTGCGCCAGGTGCACCCGGACCTGGTGGGTGCGCCCGGTTTCAAGGATGATGCCCAGGAGCGCCCCGCGGGCGAAGGCCTGCAAGGTCCGGTAGCGGGTGGCGGCCGGCCGGCCGCCGGGGCCTCCGACCGCCATGCGGCGGGGATCGTCCGGGTCGCGTCCGATCGGCGCTTCGATCAAGCCCTCCTCCGGCTTCGGCGCCCCCCGAACCAGAGCCAGGTACTCCTTGCGCACGGCGCGGCGTTTGAACTGCCGCGCCAGGATCGTCAGGGCCCGCGCGTTTTTGGCGACCACCAGCACCCCGCTGGTATCCCGGTCAAGCCGGTGGACCAGCCCCGGCCGCACCACGTTGCCGATGATCATATCGTGACAGCGCTGGATCAGGGCATTGGCCAGGGTGCCGTCGGCATGCCCGGCCGCCGGATGCATGACCAGGCCGGGCGGCTTGTCAATGACCACGATGTCAGCATCCTCGTGCAGAACGACCAAGGGAATGAACTGCGGCCGGAGGGCCGAGGGCCGCGGCGGCGGCAGAACGACCGCGACCCGGTCGCCTCCGCGGACCGGTTGCCGCGCAAAGGCGGGGCGGCCGGCCACCCGCACCTGCCCCCCGTGGATCAGCTGCCGGATCTGCACCCGGGACAGCGCGCGCACTTGCCGGAAGAGCCAGGTATCCAGGCGCAGCCCGGCGTCGCTTTCCAAGACGCTTAAATGGCGCGCGTTGTCCATCCCGCGGCGACTACTCCTTGCGCTCCAGGCTCACCCCCCGCACGTCCACCCGCCCCGCGAACTGGCCGCCGATCTGAACAGCGACCTGCCCGGCCTGGGCGGGAACCTGGAAGGTGTGTTTGACCGCGCGCCAGCCGCCCCGACGCGGAAGATTCGGCTCCCGGACGATCAGGCTGGGCGAATCCGCGCCCTCGCCGCCGGCGCGGGACAACCTGACGGTCAAGACGGCAAAGCCTGAAAAATTCTGGGCCTTGCGGAACTCGCCCTGAAGGACGAGTTTCATCCCGGGCGCCACCGCCACCGGGTCGGAGACGACGGCGACCTCGCCGGCCGCGGGGTCCGACTGCAGCTCGAACACCGGATCGCCGGGCACATCGCAGGTCACGGCGACCGCCTGGCGCCGGCTGTCGGCCAGGCGGATGGTCCAGCCTTCCAGCGGCGTCCCGGCGACGGCGGGTTCTCTTGGCACGCGCAGGAGATTGGCGCCCTTGACCGCGGCCGCCGCCTCGACCGACGCCGTCCGGACGCCCCGGATTTCGGCCGGATGACTGATTTTCCAGAACCAGCCCCAGGCCAGGACCAGGCCGGCCAGCAGGCAGAGCGCGAGCAGCCCCCACGCCGTCCAGCGCCAGCGGCGCACGCGCCGACGCAGCAGGTCGATATTCTGGACCGCGACCGCATCCCGCACGGCGTCCTCGCGCCTGTCCGACGGCCGGAACCCGGCCAACTCCCGCGCCGGCCGCGACCCGGCCAGGGGATCATGGCGCAGGAAGATATGATCGGACTCCGGGATACCGGCGCGGCCCAAGGCCTCGCGGAATGCGTCGAGATCGAACGGCACCCGCCGCCAATAGACCGCCCCGGCCTTGAGGTCATAGAGGCAATAGCCGGAACGGGTATCGCCGTCCCTGGGCTGGCCCACGGAACCGACGTTGACCAGGAAACGCTTGCCCGGCTCCAGGGCGAAATCCTGCGGCTCGAGGCGGTGCGGAATGCGGCTGCGGCCGATCACGAAAATGCCCGCCTGGTGGGTATGCCCCACGAACAAAAGCCCCTCGCCCACCGCCTGCCAGGACGGCGCCGCGTCCTTGGGCTCGAACACGTAATTGAAATGCCCGGGGGCGGCGAATTCGCCGTGGGCGCAGCGAAACCCGCCGGCGGCCACCGTCAGGGGCAGCAGGGACAGGTAATGCAGGGCCTTGGCGCCCACGCGCGTCCGGGTCCACTCCAGGGAGCGGGCGGCGGTCTCGGAAAAGGTGCTGACCCCGATTTTACCGCAGAGGGCGGCATCGTGATTGCCAAGCAGGCAATGGTTGGCGTTCGCCCAGACCGATTCGACGACCTCCGCCGGGTTGGGGCCGTAGCCCACCACGTCCCCCAGGCAAATGATCATATCGGCCTTCACGCCCCGGATGTCGCGCAGCACGGCCTTCCAGGCCTGGAGATTCGCATGCAGGTCCGAGACGATGGCGATTTTCATGTGCGCCTCTGCCCACGGCCGGAAGCGGCTGCCAAGCGCCCCGGCACCCCCGCAACGTCATCATCCTAGGCCAGGGGCAACGCGCTGTCCATGAAAAGATCGGGAAGCGAAAAGATCGGGAAGCGGCCTGGCTGCGGGTCGGACTCTGGCTCCGCCAGGTCCTCCAGCGGCTAGCGCCCGGCTCGCACCGCCAGCAGCAGAGCGCCCGCCTGGTCAGCGATGACGCGTTCCAGCGGGGTGGCGAAGATATCGCAGGCGATGGCATCGGACACCGCCCCGCGCGCCCCCGATAGACGGGCGACGAGCTCGGGGCCAAGCCTCTCGCCCAGCCCGGCATATCGGCCGGAAAACACGATCTGGTTGAGTCCGCCCAGGGCGGCAATCCCGGCCCCGCAGGCCAGGAGCAGGCGATAGTTCATCAGCTCCTGCGCGAGCGAACCCTCGTACGGGCCGGGGCCCAGGACCTGGTCCAAGGTCACCCGCTTATTGGCCAGTCCGAGCAGCCCGCTTTCGCGGGTGAGGATGGCATTGATGCGCTCCGGCCCCCATTGTGTCTGCTGGCGCAAGGCGATGATGATGCCGGGGTCCAGTTCCCCGCAGGTAGTCTGGCCGGGAAGTCCCTCCAGGGGGGTCAATCCGCCGGTCACCATGACCGGACGATCCCGCAGCACCGCCGCCACTTCCGGCCGGGGTTCGAGGCAGATGGAAACGATCCGCGGCGGCGCCGTCATGCCGCGGGCCTTGCACAGACGGGCGGCGTGCGCGCAGGCGGCGGCATGGAACAAGCCGTGGTAGCCGAACCGGCGCAGAGCGCCGGCGTCCATCAGCCCGGCCTCCAGCGCATAACTGGCCTCGCGGCGGGGCAACTTGGCAAAGAAGGCGGTCTCGAACACAAGGATCACCGGCCGGCCGGCGCGCTCGGCCCGGAGCGCCGCGAGCAGTTCCAGGATCGCCGGCAGATGCAGGGGCGCCAAGGGCGCCAGGCTTTCGAGGGACCGCATGACGTCCCGGCTCAACCGCACCGGGCGGGTAAAGAGTTCGCCGCCGAACGGAATGCGGACCGCCCAGGCCCGGGGTTGCGCCGCCGCCGGCGCGCCCTGGCGGCAGGACTTCAGGATGCTTTTCAACGCCCGCCGGGACGCGGCGGCGCCCCGGTAATCCGCCACCCGCCCGCTGAGCGCAGGCCGGCTGCCGGCGCCGACAACCAAGGCAAAGTCCAACAGCCTTGCGCCCGGATTTAACACCAGAACATTCACGACAGTCCTCCGCTGCAATCCCCGATGCGCCCTGACCCATGCGCTGATTCAACCGCCAACATCATTGTTACGGGAGGGACGGCATTCGGCCGTCCGCGGCCGTTTCCCCACCGCCTTCCGCACTGCGAGATAGGTCCCTCGGGCGATGGCCAGCTCCTCGTTGGTTTGCACCACCAGGATCCGCACCCGGCTGGAGTCGGCCGCCACATCGGCGGGCAGGCCGGCCACTTGCGCGTTGCGCTGTGCGTCGATTTTCACCCCGAAAAACTCCATGTCCACACAAACGCCCCAGCGAACCAGCGGCACGGATTCGCCGATGGTGTCCGTGAAAATGATCGCATCGGTCCGCCCGACCGCCGCCAAATAGGAGCCGAGGTACTTGCGCAGGCGCCAGAGATAGACTTGCGCGGTCCGGTTCATGCGCCGGGCATCCCCGCCCGTCTTGGAGGCCGCCGTCAGCACGTCGCGGATGTCGCCCGAGATCCCCGACAGGCCCAGCACGCCGCTGGCTTTGTTGAGCACGGCTTCCACGGACGCGGCGTTGCCCCCCGCATCCGCCAGCAGGCGCAGGGTCAGGGCTGGATCCAAGTCGCCGCAGCGGGTGCTCATGACCAGCCCCTGGAGAGGGGAATATCCCATGGTGTTATCCATTGATCGCCCCCCCACCACGGCGCACAGGCTGGCCCCGCCGCTGCCCAGGTGGCAGCTCACGGCGTTGAACGACGCCAGCGGCCGGCCCAGCCAGCGCGCGGCCTCCTCGACGACGTACTGATGACTGGTGCCGTGGAATCCGTATTTGCGGATGCCGAGATCGTCCCGCAAGGACCGCGGCAGGGCGTAGGTCCGGGCGCGCTCTGGAATCGTGGCGTGGTAGGCGGTGTCGAATACCGCCACCTGGGGCAGGCTGGGATAGCGGGCCCGGCAGGCCTCGATGAGCGCCGTGGCCGGCGGATTGTGCAAAGGCGCCAACCCCTGGATCGCCTGGAGAGCCCCGATCGCATCCCCATCAATCAACGCGGGGCCGCTGAAGCGCGCGCCGCCGTGAACCACCCGGTGGCCGATGGCGTCCGGGATCAGCCGCGGATCATCCGCCAAAAGGCGCATGACCTGGTCGAACGCATCGGCATGGCTCCCCATGGGAACCGCGCGCAGGCTTTCCCGCCCGCCCTCGCGGTGGACGATCCGCGCCGGCTCGGCGGTGGGCGGACCGATCCGCTGGGCTTCTCCGGCCGCCAGCTCCCTTTCTCCCGGCATAGCCAGCAATCGGTATTTCAGCGACGAGCTCCCGCAGTTGAGCACTAGGATATTGATGTCAGATTTCATCCGAGGTCCAGCCGCAGACGGGGATTCCCACCAGGCTGTGCGCTATGACCGCGCTGCCGTAGAGAGCCATCGCCAGTTTATCGAGTTCCACGTATTCTCCGGGTGCGTGGGCCTGGGTTTCGAGGCCCGGCCCGTAGCCGATCGCCGGTATCTTGTATTCGTTCACCAGCACGCTCCCGGCCGTCCCCATCCCCAGCCGTCCGAGTTGCCATTTGCCGGGTTTCGACGGGCAGCCCGCGGCTTCCAGGGCCTGCCGCGCCCGGTCCAGCAGCGGGTGGAAAGGATCCATGCACCAGGCGCGTGTCACGTGCCGTACCACGCTCCGCTTGCCGGTGTAGAGTTTCTGCCGATTCTGACGGACCATGACCTCGACGGCCACCTGGCCGCCGCCGCCGCCGGCAAGCCTGGCCAGGCCTTCCTGAACCTGGCCGACGACATCGTCCACCTCCTCCTCCGCCCCCATCCGGCGCGCCAGCCGGAGCGACGCCGACCGGCTTCCCTGCCCGTCCCGGAAATCGGGTTCCGACACCTTGAGCAGTTCGCGGGCGGACCGGTCCCCGCCGCGCGGCGCGGCGGACCTCCCGAGATCCCCGACGATGGCGCTGACGGCATCGTCCACGGCGAAGGGGTTGACGCCCTCGATCCGCACCTCCAGCTCCATCCAGCCGTCATGCCCGTAATACAGACCCAGCCCGCTGGGCTCGCCCAGGATGGCAAAATCGGGCTTGAGGCCCAGGTCGGGCAGGGTGGTTTCAATCAGCCCCCGCAAGCCCACGCTCAGGCCGTTTTCCTCCGCCGTGGTCGCGGCGACAATCATATTGCCCTTCAGGGGGAGCAAGCTCCGCTTGAGGAGGGCGCCGGCGAACACCTGCGCGGCCAACCCGCCCTTGCAGTCGGCCGCTCCCAGCCCGTAAAGGCGCCCGTCAGCAATCCGCCCGCTCAGCGCCTCGCCGTCGCCGGCGCTGGGCGCCACCGTATCCAGGTGGCAGTTCAGGAGGATCGTCGGCGCCGGCCGCGCGCCGCCCACCAGGCCCACCACGTTGCCGAAATCGTCGCGGAACACCTGGTGGTATCCCTGCGCCTTCATGGCCTCCTCGACCAGGCCGGCCGCCCCGTCCTCTTCCAGGCTCTGGCTGGGCGTTTGAATCAGCCGGCGGGCGAAGGCCACGGCTTCCCCCTGCAATCCCTGCATTTTCTCCTGTAAAATTTTGTACATGACTTTCTCCTTGCGAAGGGGCCTATGGTTTCGAACACCTATGACAGATAGCAAATCGCGTGCCAACCTTGGAAATCATCCGGCCTGTTCCGCCTATCTACTTGTCCTTCAAAAGGTTATTTTTTTATTGCCGTAAAATCGGCTTTCTGCAATACTATTTCATATTTGAATGCACCCTTTTCATTTTGAATCGCATTCAATCTTTTTTCGGCCAGCGCCATGAAAGCCGACGACCTGAAACTGAACGAGCTGGTGGATTTCTCCGAGGGCTGGCTGGGCCTGCACGGGCGCCGCCTGGTGCTTCACGATATTCACGCCTTTGCCCAGTTCCGCAAGGACCTGGTGGACATGGCCGGCCTGGAGGCCGCCCGCCGTTTGTTCACGCGCTTCGGCTATTTCTGGGGTCAAGCCGACGCCGCGGCGATGAAGCGCATTTTCACTTGGGACAGCCTCGAGGAATGGATCCGGGCCGGCCCCCGCCTGCACACGCTCCAGGGGGTGGCGCGGACAGTCGTCAAACGCCTGGAGGTGGACGCGGCCGCCCGGCGTTTGCGCATGGAGGTTGTCTGGCACGACTCGGGGGAAGCCGAGGAACACCGCCTCGAACTGGGCCGGAGCGTAACGCCGGTCTGCTGGATGTTGACCGGCTATGCCAGCGGCTACGCCTCCTTCTGCCTGGACGCGGAGGTCTTCTTCATCGAGCGCCAATGCCTGGCCAGCGGACACCGCGCCTGCCAGGCGGTCGGGAAAGACCGCGCGGGCTGGGGCGACGAACTCAAGCCCCACCTGGACTTTTTCCAGGCCGGGAAAATCCGCGACAAGGTGATGTTCCTGACGCGGGAGTTGAAGAAAAAGACCGCGGAACTGGCCCGCCAGAACCGCAAGCTTGAAGCCCTGGTCGAGGCGAACGCGCCGCCGTTGTTCATCGAGGCCCACAGCGAGGCCTTCCGGAAGGTGCTGACCGTGGCTCACCGGGTCGCTTCCTTCGATACCTCGATCCTGATCACCGGCGAAACGGGCACCGGCAAGGAAGTGCTGGCGCGCCACATCCACCGCCAATCCGCGCGCGCCCGGCGCCCGTTCGTCGGCGTCAACTGCGGGGCCCTGCCGGAGACCCTGCTGGAAAGCGAATTGTTCGGCCACAAGGCGGGCGCTTTCACCGGCGCCATCGCCGACCGTGTTGGCCTGTTCGAGGAAGCCAACGGCGGCACGATTTTCCTGGATGAGATCGGGGATATCTCGCCGGCCCTGCAGTTAAAAGTCCTGCGGGTGCTCCAGGAACGGGAGATACTGCGGGTCGGCGAAAGCAAGTCCCGCCCGATCGACGTCCGGGTCATGGCGGCCACGAACCGCGACTTGGCGAAAGCCATCGCGGAGGGCAAATTCCGCGAAGACCTGTTTTACCGCCTGCGGGTGGTGGAGATTGTCATCCCGCCGCTGCGGGCGCGCCGGGAGGATATCGTCCCCCTCGCCCGCTACCTTGTCGGCAAAATCGGACGCAAACTGAACCTGCCGCGCCTAAGGCTGGACGCCCGCTGCCTGGACCTCCTGGCGGAGTATCGCTGGCCGGGGAACGTCCGCGAGCTGGAAAATGCCATCGAGCATGCCGCGGTATTTTCGAAGGACGGACTGATCCTCCCGGAATTTCTCCCGGTCCATATCACCCAAGCCCGGCCCCCGGCCATATTTCCCGCGCCGGCCGCCGGCCGTACGCTGGAACAGGTGGAGCAGGATTACGTCCGCCGGGTGCTGGAAGCCTCCGGCAACAACCGCGCCCGGGCCGCCCGGGTCCTGGGCATCAGCCCGGTCACCTTGTGGCGCAAATTGAAGCCAAGAGGCGAATGAACCATGTCCATCCTGCGGCCCCATGAAAACGACTGGGAAAACCCGGCGCTCATGCACCGCCACCGGGAGCCGGCGCGCGCCGCGCTGGCGCCTTATGCCGACGAGGCTTCTGCCCGCGCCGGCGACCCCGGTGCATCGCCGTTTGTCCGGTCACTGAACGGGAGCTGGCGTTTCTATTACGCCGCCTCGCCGCGCGAAACGCCGGCCGGTTTTTTCGAGGAGGCCTTCGACGACAGCGCCTGGGCCGGGCTGGCGGTCCCCGGCAACTGGCAGATGGCCGGCTATGGCCGCCCGCAATATACCAACGTGGCGTATCCCTATCCCCTCGATCCGCCCCATGTTCCCGACCGGAACCCGGTCGGCCTCTACCGGTGCGAGTTTGCGCTCCCGGCCGCCTGGCGGGACCGCCAGACCCTGCTGACCTTCGAAGGCGTGGATTCCGCATTTTACCTGTGGGTCAACGGCCGGCCGGCGGGATTCAGCAAGGGCAGCCATCTGCCCTCGGAATTCAATATCACCCCGCATGTCCGCGCCGGCGGCAACCGGCTGGCGGTGGAGGTCTTCCAGTGGTCGGACGCCAGCTACCTGGAGGACCAGGACATGTGGCGCCTGAGCGGGATTTTCCGGGACGTGCGCCTTGTTTCCGTTCCCGCCCTGCACGTGCATGACATCCGCGTCCGCACGGCGTTCGCCGGGCATGGGCGCGACGCCGTCCTCGACGTGGAGCTGACCCTCAGGAATCACGCGCTCGAACCCCGGACCGCCCGCAGCCTGGGCCTGCGCCTGCGGGACCCGGCCGGCAAGTCCGTGTTCGAGGAGGCCGTCCCCGGTAACCTGGCGCTGGGCGCGGGCGCCGAAACCACGCTCGCCTTCCGGAAAACCGTGCCGGACCCCGCCCGGTGGACCGCGGAAACCCCGGCCCTCTACAGCCTGGCCGTCTGCCTGTCCGGCGCCGATGGCGGGGCGGCCGAAGTTGCGGCTCTCGCGGTCGGCTTTCGCCAGGTGGAGATCAGGGATCGCCGCCTGCTGGTCAACGGGATCCCGGTCAAGCTCAAGGGCGTGAACCGCCACGAGTTCGACCCCGACACCGGGCACACGGTCTCGCCCGACTCCATGCGCCGCGACATCGTCCTGATGAAACAGCACAACATCAACGCCGTGCGCACCTCGCATTACACCAACGACCCCCGCTGGCTGGACCTGTGCGACCAGTACGGCCTCTACGTCATCGGCGAGGCCGACCTGGAAACGCACGGGTTCGGCTACGACGCCCCCGACATCCCGGCGCGGAGGCCGGAGTGGCAAGCGGCCTTCGTCGATCGCGCCGCGCGCATGGTCGAGCGCGACAAAAACCACCCCTCGATCATCGCCTGGTCGCTCGGCAACGAGTCCGGCTACGGCCCCAACCACGACGCCATGGCCGCCTGGATCCGCGCCCGCGATGCCACCCGGCCGATCCACTACGAGGGCGCCGGCAGCGCGCCGGCCGTGGATATCGTCAGCACCATGTACCCGGCTCTCAAAACCCTGGACGAGGCGGGGCGCTCGGACGATCCGCGCCCGTTCTTCATGTGCGAATACGCGCATGCCATGGGCAACGGCCCCGGCACCCTGAAGGAGTACTGGGATGTCATTTACGCCCACGACCGCCTTCTCGGGGGCTGCGTCTGGGAATGGGCCGACCACGGCATCCGCCGGCGCGGGCCGGATGGCCGCGAGTGGTTCGCCTACGGCGGCGATTTCGGCGATGAGCCGAACGACGGCAACTTCTGCGCCGACGGCCTGGTGTCCCCGGACCGGGCGCCCCACCCCGGCCTGCGGGAGCTCAAAAAAGTTTACGAGCCCCTGCGGGTCGAGGCGCTCGATCTGAAGTGCGGACGCGTCGCCGTCATCAACCGCTACGCTTTCCTGTCGCTGGATCACCTGCGCTGTCGCTGGCAGCTGGTCGAGGATGACCGGGTCCTGCAGCAAGGCGAGCTGCCGCCCCTGGCCTTGCCGGCCGGGGAACGCGCGAAAATCACATTGCCCTACACGCTTCCGGCCGGAAGGCCCGGATCGGAATACTGGCTCAACCTCTCGTTCACGCTGGCCGGCGCCGAGCCCTGGGCTCCGGCGGGATTTGAAGTCGCGGCCGCGCAATTCCAGGCGCCGCTGGCCGCCGCGGCCCTGACGGTCGCGCCGCGCTCCGCGCTGCCGTCCCTGCGCGTCGAGGAGCAGGCCGACACGCTGGCCGTCAGCGGCGAAAACTGGCGGATGGATTTCGACCGGCATTTCGGCACGCTGGCCCGCTGGGAGGCGGACGGGCGGCCGCTCATCCAGGCGGGCCCGCGGGTCAGCCTCTGGCGCGCCCCGACCGACAACGACGGCGGCCTGGTGGTCAATGTGCGCCGGCGCGGGCAAAACCTGGAATATGCCCGGACCGGCCAGGGCCGCATCATCGACCGCTGGCTCCAGCACGGCTACGACCGGCTCACCCCTCGCCTGGTCTCGCTGGAAACCGATCAACCCGAACCGCAGGTGTTTCGCCTGGTGGCCCGCTCCGTGCTGGCGGTCCAGTCGCTGGCGCCGGTCTTCTGCTGCATCGGGACGTATACGGTCTACGGCACCGGCGACCTCGTCATCCGGACCGACCTGCGCCCGCTCCGCCAGGACCTGCCGGACCTGCCGCGCTTCGGGCTTCAGCTTGTCCTGCCTCAGGAAATCCATGCCCTGCGCTGGTACGGGCGCGGCCCGCACGAAAACTACGACGACCGCAAGGAGAGCGCCTTCGTCGGCGCCTATGCCCTGGTGATCGACGACGAGCCGCTCCCCTACCTGCGCCCCCAGGAATTCGGCAACCGGACCGATGTGCGCTGGGCCGCGCTGGTGGACCGCCGGGGCGCGGGTCTCCTGGCGGCCGGCATGCCCCTCCTGAACGTGAGTGCGCATCGGCACTCGACCGAGGATCTGACCTGGGCGCTGCACCCTCACGAGTTACCGCGCCGTGACGAAGTCTATCTCAACCTCGACTATCGCCAGGGCGGACTGGGCAGCAACAGCTGCGGGCCGCGTCCGCTGAAGCGGCATTTGCTGATGCCTGAGCCGATGTCGTTCGGCGTGCGCCTGCGCCCGCTGTCGGCGGCGGCCGAGGATCATTGGGCCCTGAGTCGGCGGGGGCCGGAGCAATGTCCCGATTGATGTCGCGGTTTTCCGTCGACACATTCCAACGGTTCAACTGTTCACGATTCCAGAAAGCGAGCCAGCGCCAGGAGCTTTGCATGAACCACCCCATGCGCGCGGCCATCGTTGCCGCCCGGGAAGGACTCCGCCAGAACCGCGGCGGCCCCTTCGGCGCCTGCATTGCCAGGCGGGGCAGGATTGTCGCCGTCGCCCACAACACGGTACTGGGCGACCGCGACCCCACCGCCCACGCCGAGATCAACGCGATCCGCCGGGCCTGCCGCAGGCTGAAGACCCGCAACCTGTCCGGCTGCGTGCTCTACGCGACCTCCGAGCCCTGCCCCATGTGCCTGGCCGCCATCTACTGGGCCCGGATCGACGAGGTGCGCGTCGGCGTGCCGGCGCGGGTCGCGGCGCGGGCCGGGTTCGACGACGCCCTGATCTACAGGGAACTGGCACGGCCGGCGGGGCGGCGCCGGATCCGGATGCGCCGGGGCGTCATGGCCGTGGCCTGCCGCAAGCTGTTCAAGGAATGGAAGGAACGGGGGGGCAAGCTGTATTGACCCGCGCGCCACGTTGACCGCGAATGGCGCGAGTCACGCTGATGGGCATCATTTTTCGCCATCATCGAGACCATCGGGACATTTTGCAGGGAGGACACAACGTGGCAATCGTCAGTGATCCCGCGCGGAACATCCAGGCCACGGTATCGGACGCGGCCCGTGTCGGCCGACTCACGGCCCTCAACGTGGTGGAAAAACAGGAACGGCAAATGGAAGTCTGGTATGATCGGGTCTGCGCCTACTTTGGCGCACTCCGCTTCGCAGCCGCGACCGGCGACCGGGAGATCCGCGACCGCATCGTGGCGGCCTACGCCCCGTGCCTGTCCGGGGCGGTCAAGCCGCTCACCGATCATGTGGACAACAACCTGTTCGGCATTCTGCCATTCGAGCTGTTCCGGCAGACCGGCAAGACCGAATACCTGGCCGCGGGGAAACACCTGGCCGACGAGGAGTTCCAGGATCCGCGCCCCGACGGATTAACCCGCTACACTCGATTCTGGAACGACGACATGTACATGGTCGGCGCCCTGCAGGCCCGGGCGCACCGCTGTCTGCGCGAGCCGATCTACGCGGAGCGCGGCGCGAATCACCTGCTGGCCTACCTCGAGCGGCTCCAGCGTCGTGATGGACTCATCCAACACTATCCGGACACGCCGGTGATCTGGGGGCGCGGCTGCGGCTGGGCCGCCGCGGGCCTGACGGAGGTGCTGATGACGCTTCCGCGTTATACCCCGAAGCGAGCCCCCCTGCTGAAGGCCTATCGGAAATTGGTGGACGCCCTGGTGAAACACCAATCCGCCGACGGCATGTGGCGTCAGATCGTGGACGATCCCAAGGCCTGGCCGGAGTCGTCGGCGACCGGAATGTTCGTCTTCGCGCTGGCAACCGGAGTTCGGGAACGCTGGATATCCTCCGAACCCTATGAAACAGCTGCCCGGCGGGGATGGCAGGCGCTCTTGAATTTCATTGACCCGGCGGGACGCGTGTTGGAAACCGCCCGCGGCCTCGCCCCCATCGGCATCACGGCAACCGACTACCTGGCAACCCAGCATCTCGCCGACGACTTTCACGGCCTGGCGGCGGCGCTCTGGGCGGCCACAGCCATGATCGCTCTTGAGATTTGAGGAGAGCCATCATCTTTCGCAGTATTTTAGCGGGAGATAATGTTCTTCGATCCAAGGATCAGAAAGGAGGCGGATTTCTCGCGCAGGGACGCAGAGACGCAGGGGGAAGATCAACTGCCACCATCATCCCTGTGCGCTGCGCCCCGTCGCGGGGCGATATTTTCCCGCCCGAGGCGGGTCTGCTTGAGGCACGCTCCCGGCTTGGCGGGAAAAATTATCTGACACTGATCACCGTGCCGCCGGCCGAGCGCGAGGCCTCGGCGGTATTGCCGTAGGCGCCCAGGTTCACCCGCCCCCGGTTCGGCTTCGGCTCCGCCTGCCAGTCCGACGCCGGGTCCCCGGCGTCAATGCAGGGGCTCAAGGAAGCGTCCGGGGTCCAGGCGCCCCCGTGCCAGGAGCCCGCCGGGCTCTGGAGGTGGTAGTCGCCTGCGGTGGGATCCACGAACAGCGGATCGGCGGAAAAGTTGCCGGGGCCCATCTCCGTCGCCCAGGCGTCTTGAGAGTCCGTGTAGGCGATCGCGGCGGCGGCGCCATTCAGGACGCCGGCAACCGCATTGCGCCAAAGGATGACGTTGCGCAAACTCAAGACGCCACCGGCCACGATCCCGCTGCCGGCATGGTCGGCCAGCGTGCAGTTGACGACCGTCGCCGTGCCGGAGGCCTGATAGATGCCGTCGGCTCGCGAGCCGACCAGCAGACAGTTGGTCAAGGCGATAATCCCGCTCGCCTGATAGATCCCGGGACCGGGGCTGGCGCGCAGATCGAGATTGCTCGCGGTCAGGCTCGACGCCCCCAGCAGCCACAATCCCTTCGCCGTGCTGGCAATCCCGCCGCTATCCAACTCGCAGCCGTTCAGGGCGCCCGTCACCCCCGTCAAATACAGGATGGACCCGCCGCTGCCGATCCCGTCGCAGTTGACCCACGCGCACGCCTCCAGGATCAAGGGATTCACGCCGGAGGCGTAGATCGCCCCGCCGTAACCATAACCGCCGCCCGTGCTATACACGTTGGTGAAATCGCACTCCTCCAACCGGCAACTGCCGCCGACCAGATACAAGCCCCCACCCCAGGATCGGCTATCGGAATAGCATCCCTCGAAATCACAGCCGGTGATGACCAGGTCCGCGCCGTGGGCGTAAATCGCCCCGCCATAGGTGTTGGCGATATTCCCCCCGCGCGCCCGGTCCCCCGCGAAGGTGCAGCCCTCCGCTCTCAGCGCGCCGCCGTGTTGACAGAGCCCCCCCCCATGGGCGGTGCCGCCGCTCGA
>CAZVVD010000045.1:0-25994 GCA_964630555.1 uncultured Verrucomicrobiota bacterium
GGTACTCGACAGGATACTCGCCGGAAGCTGGATACCACCGGAAATCGACAACACGTGGATAGTGTGTAAATACAGTATTCGTATGGGGGTAGATGAGGACAGGTGTGGTTGGAATGCCGTTCGTTGAGAATCGACCTTGAAACGGATCCTCTTTCCCGTCCACTCGGTCATCTCTGAACCACAACGCGAACTTGTATCCTTGCGCGACCCAGCCGTAGAACCAAGGATTTGCAATGTGGGCAAGTTTCAGGTCTGCACCGTCGAGCGGTATGGGATCACCGAGTACGCTCCGAACGTGGTCCTTGTTCATCCCGTTCGTGATAGTCAACCACTTGGTATAGTCCGGCTGGGTCGGCCGCCGGTTTGAGTCGTCGCGGTCAATCAGCCTTGCATTGGCGTACTGTACCCAAGGGGCAACGCTGTTCTCCGGCGTGGCGTCCTTGGGTTTCGGCAGCAACACGCTTCCATCCATGAGGACGACTGCGGTGTAGGACCGGTGTCTGCCCGGAAGGATTGACAGGACGTGAGTGAATGTCACCACATAGTACCACCGGTCATAGTCGAACGATGTGAGCGCAACGGATTCGGCATACCACCAGTCGTCACCCTCGCGTGGAAGCCGCTTCTCCACTCGCGTCAAGGCGTCTTGTGGTGAGAGCGGCAAAGGCTGGTCCTGTTTCCATTCGGCTGTCTTGAGCACGTTGCTGGCCCAGACGGTGATGTCCCCATAGTCACTCATGTAGGACTTGCAGGCCGTCTCAAACGCGAACGTACGCGACGCAAGAAGCGCGGCTATCAGGATCAGGTATCGCATCTTCATCTCTCCAATCGAACGTTCGCGGTGTGGGGCGGCGCGGAGCGACGTGCCCACAACCGCGTGGTTCGCTGCTTATTTCCTCATGACGTCAATGATCGAGAGTCCCCGTATCCCGGCCACGATCAAGGCAATCCCGAAGGCAATCGGCACCACCGTGCATGCCACGAAGTGAATCGCCAAGCCTGCTTTCTCGCCCCAAAACTTTTTCATGGCTTCGATTTTGCCGAACTTGGTCGGGTCCTTCTTCCGAATGTACCCCGTGTAGCATCCGTAGCCAGCCGCCACTATTCCCAGCCCGATCGTCAGTGGATCCATTTTCGATCTCTTTCTTTCAGCGAATAGTGTTATTGAGCCTGCTTCGCGCAGGAATAACCCACGCCTTGGAGGGAAGGCTATCGTTACGGTCGGCAACCGTCAATAGTAGCGTCGTCGGGATTCGGGATGTGCAGGACCTTCTCGGACACGCGGATATCTTTACCACGCAGCGTTACCCGCATACCGCCCAGCATGCCGGCGTGGGCGTGCAAAGCCCCGATGAGCTGCTGTGAATATGAGCCGGTAACCCGAGCGTCGCCTTCAGGCTTTCAGCGCCTTCAGGATCTTCTCGGAGATCGCGGCCTCCGTCAGGCCGAAGCGCTCGCGGAGGATGTCGGGGGCGCCCTGGGGAATGAACCGGTCGGGCCAGCCGAAGCGCAGGCAGGTCCCGGCGTAACGCAGGTCGGCAAGCGCCTCGCCGACCGCCGAGCCGAACCCGCCGCCGGCGACGCTGTTTTCAAGCGTCGCCATCACGCGGGCGCCGGCCGCCTGGCGGTCGAGGAGTTCCCGGTCCAGCGGGACAATGAAACGCGGGTTGACGATGCCGGCCTGCACTCCGCCCGCCGCCAGGCGCTCGGCGACGCGCCGGGCGAGCGGCAGCATGTCCCCGAGCGCCCAGAGCTGGACCTCCCGCCCTTCGCTGAGAACCTCGGCCTTGCCGAGCGGCAGTTCCGCGCAGGCCTCGGGCAGGGGCGCGCCCGGCCCGCAGCCGCGCGGGTAGCGGATCATCACCGGCCGGTTCCAGAGAAAAGCCGAATGCAGCATGTGCGCCAGCTCGGCTTCGTCCTTGGGCTGCGCCAGGACCAGGTTGGGCACGTTGCGGAACAGGGCGATGTCGAACACGCCGTGGTGGGTGGGGCCGTCGTCGCCGACGATCCCGGCGCGGTCGAGGCAGAAAACCACCGGCAGCCGCTGCAGGCAGACGTCGTGGATGACGTAATCCACCACGCGCTGGGAAAAGGTGGAATAGAGCGCCACCACCGGCCGCAGGCCGTCCGCGGCCAGGCCGGCGGCGAAAATGACCGCGTGCTCCTCGCAGATGCCGACGTCGAAAAACCGGCTGGGAAACGCCTTGGCGAAATTCGAGAGCCCGGTCCCCGCGGCCATGGCCGCGGTGATGGCCACGATCCGGTCGTCCTGCCGGGCCAGGCGCTCCAGGGTCTGCCCGAAGGCCTGCGAGTATTTCAGGGCGGTTGTGGCGGCCAGGGGTCGCCCGGTCTCGCACTCGAACGCGCCGGTGCCGTGCCAGGCCTCCGGCTCCTCCTCGGCGAAGGGGTAGCCCTTGCCCTTCTGGGTGGAGACGTGGAGCAGGACCGGTTCGTCCGACCCCCGGGCGGTATCCAGGGCCGACTCCAGAACCCGGAGGTTGTGGCCGTCGATCGGGCCGATGTAGCGCAGGCCGAATTCCTCGAAGATCACGTTGCGCAGGAACAGGCTCTTGATGGCTTCCTCGATCCGGAAGTAAATGTGCCTCAGCCAGGTCAGCCGCAGGCGATCCTTGGCAAAACGCTCCACCGAGCTTTTCCAGCGGTTGTAGCGGGGGTGCGCCAGCAGTTCGCCCAGGCTCCGCGCCACGGCGCCCACGTTGGCGGAGATGGACATCTCGTTGTCGTTCAGGATCACGATCAGCCGGCGGGTGACGGAGGCGAGATTGTTCAGGGCCTCGAAGGAAGCGCCGCAGCCCAGGGCGCCGTCGCCGATTACGGCCACGACGTGCTCGGCGCCCTGCCGCCGGTCGCGCGCCGCGGCCATCCCCAGGGCCGCCGACAGCGCCGTGCCCGCGTGGCCGGCGCCGAAGGCGTCGAAGGGGCTTTCCGCCCGCGAGAGGAACCCGGAAAGGCCGTCGGTCTGGCGCAGGGTGGCGAAGGCCTTCCGGCGGCCGGTCAGGATCTTGTAGGCGTAGGCCTGGTGGCTGACGTCCCAGAGGAGCTTGTCGGCCGGCGGGTCGAAAACCCGGAGCAGGGCGATGGCCAGCTCCACCGTGCCCAGGTTGGCCGCCAGGTGCCCGCCGGTCACGCTGACCGTGCGGATGATCAGGGCCCGCACTTCCTCGGCTAGCTGGGCCAGATCATCCATTCCCAGGGCCTTGACGTCCGCCGGCCCGTTGATCTGGTCCAAATGGGTGTTCATGGCTTTGACCCCGCGCGGCTTACCCTACCCGAATTCCGGTCGAAATCAAGATGGCAACCGTCCCCCGGCGTTACAGGTGCCGGAGCAGCCGCGCCCGGCTCGCGGGGTCAAGCGTCCGGATGTCGGGCACGTCATAGCGGTTGCCGTCAACGTCCGTGAAGCTGTACCCATGGGCCCGGGGTTGCAGGACATGATCGCGCAGGTCCCGGGTGGTGAAGCACGTCGGCCCCCGCTGGGTCTCCACCTGCCATTCGACGACCCCAAAACGCTCCCGGACCGAGACGATCCGCTGGAGGAGCGTGCCCCGGTAACGCCGGTCCAAATCCGCCTGCACCAGGCGCCGGCTTTCGGGGTCCAGTTCGCCCGGGTCGCGCAACATGCCGATTTCCCCTCCGCCGTCGTCGAGGATGCTCAGGAAGGACTCCGGCCGGGTCAGCGGAAAGGCCCGCCGGAGCGCCACCCGCAGGTGGGAACGCTCCCCCTCCACCGTCAGCCGCAGGAGGGCGCCAGCCTGGGAAAAACGCAACCGGGCCGGATCCAGGAAGCGGAGCCGGCCGGCCGCCGGCCCGGGTTCTGAGGACTGCTGGCTCACATTCCCACCTCCATGACTCGGGCGGTCGCCTGCTGCATCCGGACCAGGCGGTGGAATTCGCCTTTCCGGCGCAGCAGTTCCGCGTGTGTGCCTTGCTCGATGATTTCGCCTCCCTTGAGCACGATCAGCCGGTCGGCGTTCCGCAGGGTGCTGAGCCGGTGGGCGATGGCAAAGGTCGTGCGGCCTTGCACCAGGCGCGCGATGGCCGACTGGATCTGCTGTTCCGTATCCGTGTCCACCGACGCGGTCGCCTCGTCCAGGATCAGGATCCGCGGGTCGTGCAGGATGGCGCGGGCGATGGCGATCCGCTGGCGCTCGCCGCCCGAGAGGGATTGGCCCCGCTCGCCCACCCGCGTGTCGTAGCCCTCGCTCTTGGCGACGATAAAGTCGTGGGCGTTGGCGGCCTTGGCCGCCGCCAGGATGTCGTCCGGTCCCGCCTCCGGGCGCGCGTAGGCGATGTTCTCGGCGATCGTGCCGTTGAAAAGAAAGGTGTCCTGCAAGACCACGCCGATCTGCGCGCGCAGGTCCTGCTGGCGGAGGGAACGGAGATCCACGCCATCCACCCGCACCTCGCCCTCGCTGGTGTTGTAGAACCGGCAGATCAGGTTGATCAGGGTGCTCTTGCCGGCGCCGCTGTGCCCCACCAGGCCGATCATTTCCCCAGGCTGGACGTCGAGCCGGATGCGCTTCAGCACGGGCTGGTGCGGCTCGTAGCCGAAGGTCACGTCCCGGAACTCCACCCGGCCCCGTAGGTGCGGCAGCGGGATGGCCGGGTCGGCGTCGCGGACGTCCGGCTCGCTATCCAGGACCTCAAAAATGCGCTCGGCGGATGTCAGGGCGCGCGCGAGGTAGTCGGCGATCCGGCTGAGAAACTGCAGCGGTCCGTAGAACATCCCCAGGTAGGCGACAAAGGTCATCAGGGTCCCCAGGGTCATTTGCCCGCCGATGACCTGGCGCCCGCCAACGTACCAGACCAGCACGGAGCCCGTGCTGGCAAGCAGCCACAGCAGGGGGAACAGGGTCGCCCAGGTTTGCTCGGCCGCCAGGTCCGAGGCCAGGAGATCGAGGCTGTGGCCGCGGAACTTCCCGGTTTCCTCGCGCTCCTTGGCGAAGGCCTTGATCACACGCTGGCCCGCCAGGGCGTCGCTGACCGTGGCCGTCAGGCGCGCCCGGTAGTGCCAGTAGCGGTGCCACAGGCTGCGCAGGCGCCGCCAGAACAGGCGGGACAGCAGCATGACCACCGGCACCGGGATCAATACCAGCAGGGTCAGCCGCCAGTCGAGAAACAGGAGCACCGCCCCGATGCCGGCCAGGGTCAGGAGGTTGACCGCGAAGTATTGGGTGCCGTCCACCAGCACCGTTTCAAGCGACTGGGTGTCCTGGATGACCCGGGAGACCAGCGCCCCCGTCGGGCGCTTATCGAAAAACCGCAAGGAGAGAAATTGGAGGTGCTGGTAGACCCGGACCCGCAAATCGTGGGAAAGCCGCGTGCCGATCCCGACCAGCAGGCGCGAGCGCAGGATGGCGGCCAACTGCCCCAGGGTCTGCGCCGTCAGCAGGCCCGCCACCAGCCAGCCGAGCAGCGCCAGGCGTCCGGCAGCCGGCGCGCCCGCCAGGGATGGAACCAGGACGTCGTCCGTCAGCGGCCGGACCAGGTAGGGGGGCACCAGGCTGAGCGCCATCCCCGCCAGCATCAGGATCCAGACCAGGATCATGGCCCTCCCGTAGGGCCGAATGAATTGCAGCATCCGCAGGATAACCTGGCCCTTGTTCAGGCAGGCCGGGCAGACCCGCGTGCCTTCCGGAAGGAGCAGGTGGCAACGGGGACAGCGCGGGCGCTCTTCGGCCTCGCCGGGGACGGCCGGCCCGGCGCCGGGGACCGTCCGCCCGGAGACCATGCCCTCGAGGCTGGCGGCGATCCGGCTGAATTTGCTCCGGTGGACGTTGGAATAGCGCAGGATTTCCAGGAGCTGGCCGTTGACCGTTGCCAGCAGGGCGCCGCCGCCGATGAGCGCCTCGGCGACCGGCGCGCGCAGGCTGGCCAGGGCCAGTTCCAGGCGCGGCTCCGTGCCGGCCGCCGGGTAGACCCGCAGCGCGTCGTCGGTGATGATCAGCCACTCCGTGCCGAACATGCCCTGGAGGGTCAGGTCCGTGGCCGCCGCGACCCGGATGGGCCCCGGGGACCGCAGGCGGACGGAAGCCTCCAGGGCGGGAGGCAGTGTTTCGATGTATGCCATGGGTTACCGCTAGCCGCCGGACGCCTCGCCGGGCTCGGCGGCCGGGTTCGGGGGCTCGAAGGGCTCGGCCGTCGTGGCGCCGTCCTTGTTGACCAGGATTTCGATCTTGCGCTCCACCTCGTTGAGTTTTGCCGTGCAGAGCTTGACCAGGGCCATGCCCTCCTCGAAGTCCTTCATCATTTTCTCGAGGCCCAGCGTGCCGCTTTCCATCTCCTGGACGATCGCCTCCAGGCGCTCCAGCGATTTCTCGAATCCGGCCTGCTTGTCCGCTGTTTTCATAATGTTATTTCCTGTATGAGTCAGGTTTTGATCGGTTCACGGTTCAGCGGTTCAACGGTTGCGGATGGATTGGCTTTTCCAAGCGTGAAGGCGCGTTTTCAGTATTTAACCTTTCTTGGTTGCCCTGCCATCAACCATTTTCCATTAACCATTCCTTGCCATGTTTCAGATGACTTCCGACTGAAAGCTTCCCTTCGCCAGCCGGGTGACTACCCGCTCGCCCGCCTGGACGCCGGAGGCGTCCCTGAGGATCCGTCCGTCTTGGCGGGCGGTGATGCTGTAGCCCCGGTCCAGGACGGCGAGGGGGTTGATCGCCCTCAGCTGGAGGGCCAGGCGCTTCACGTCCTGCTCCCGCGCGCGCCGCCACTCGCGCACCTGGCGCACAAGCCGCAGGTTCAGCTCGTCGGCCCGCTGCTGGCGCTGGCGCGCGGCGGCGACCAGGCCGTGGCGCATCAGCAGGACCAGCCGGTCGATCCGGTCCCGGTGCCGCTGGAGAGCGTAGGCCGGCTCGCGGAACACGTGGCTGCGGCTGGCGGCCAGCAGCCGGTGCCGGAAGCCCGTGAACTGCTGGAGCAGGCCGCGCGCCAGGCGCCGCGCCTGGCCCCGGAGCTGCTCCTCGAGATCCGCCTTTTCCCGGACCGCCAGCTCCGCGGCTGCCGACGGGGTGGGGGCCCGGAGGTCGGCCACAAAGTCGCAGATGGTGAAATCAATCTCGTGGCCGACCGCCGAGATGACCGGGACGGCGGAGCGCGCCACTGCCCGGGCCACGCTTTCCTCGTTGAAGCACCAGAGATCCTCCAGGCTGCCCCCGCCCCGGCCGACGATGATCAGGTCGAGCCCGCCCCGGGCGTTCAGGAGGTCCAGCGCCTCCGCGATCTCCGCGGCCGCGCCCTCGCCCTGGACCCGCGCGGGGGCCAGCACGATGTGCAGGTTGTGGAACCGGCGCGAGAAGATGTTGAGCATGTCCCGGAGGGCGGCGCCGCTGGGGGAGGTGACGATCCCGATGTGCCGGGGCAGGAGCGGCAGCGGCTTCTTGCGGGCCGCGTCGAACAGCCCTTCGGCCGCCAGCTTCCGTTTGAGCGCCTCGAAGGCCGCCTGCAGGGCCCCTTGCCCGCTCGGCTCCATCCGGCGGACGATGACCTGGTACTGGCCGCTTTTTTCGTAGACGCTGACCTGTCCGAACACGCGGACCTTCTGGCCGTCGGCCGGCTGGAAGCGCAGGGCCCGCTGGTCGCCGCGGAACAGGACGGCGGCGATCTGGGCCGACTCGTCCTTCAGGGTGAAATACAGGTGGCCGGACCCGGGCCGGCGCAGGTTGGAGAGTTCCCCCTCGATCCAGACCTCGCCGACCTCGTCCTCGAGCAGCGTCTTGATCAGGCGGGTGATCTCGGCGACGCGGAAAACTTTCTGACGATCCGGACCCGCCGCCGGGTTCAGAATGTCTTTTCCTGATGACATGGCTTGGATTCTATCATGACGCCGGAAAATGTCTGTGTAAAAATAAGAACGTCGATCGACGTTCTTATTTTATATGACCTGGATTTTACACGCCCGCGTGCAAAATCCACCCGAAGGGCCGCCACGTGAGTCACGTTCCACGTGCCAACGTGGTCACGGGATGATGGCCGCGTAAAACGCGGCCAAACGGGGTTTCCGCCATAAGCGGATCCGCAGGCAGCGGAAACCACGTTAGTTTTGCAGATAACCAGATGGGTTATCTGCAAAACTTCACGTCTTTCGCCAGCGGGCAATGCCCGCTTAAGCGAAAGTGAATATTGCACGATGATCGTGTAATATTCAGGTACCAGAAGGCGGGGGGATGGCGCGATATGGCGAGATATGACGCGATTCCGGGAGGCCGTTCAGACCGTGGCCGGTGTCGGCGTTGTCGGAGGCGCCCAGCCAGTCCGCGACGTCCTTTCGGGTGATCTGTCCGCCTCGGCGACCCAGTCGAGGATCATCCTCGGGCAGGTCGAAGTCGGACTTGAGGACAAAATCCGCGATCCTCAGCGCCAGGGACCCGGCCGCATAGAGTGACAGGAGCAGGAAAAGCACCGAGAACTCGTTGAACGGCGGCCTGCCCTTACGGCCCTTTGCTTTCGTAATCAAGGTTGAATCGCGATAGCCATGCCGGCCGCGCTGGGTGCATGCGTTTCAGATCTGGTCCGAGACGAATCGGAGTGCCCGGCATGATGCCTAGACCCCCTAGGTATCATGCGGGCGGGCGGCAAAAAACTCCCCGGCCGGCCAGGACAAGGTTACGGGATTAGTCCCAGCAAGTCGCCGACCAGGAAAACATGGCTTGAGGATGGGAAGGAAAAAATCGGGTCCGCTCCCGGGGTTGAAAAGGATCCGGCCGGCGTGTATGGTTCGAGGTTCAGCGGTTCACGGTTCCACGGTTGATGGCGCCATGGCGGGTTTTGAACCGTGAACTCTCCCGTGCCTGAGCACTTCGGAGGGCAAGCCCGCTGAACCTTGAGCCGTGTCTCAGGCGCCGAAGGAAAGCGATTCAGCAATGCCGGTGCAATCCAAGCCTGGTTCCGAAGCCCCGTGGGCGCCGATGACGGCGGCGGGCCGGCGGCTGGCCCCGCTGATTGACCACACCCTGCTCAAGGCGGACGCGCGGCGGGAGCAGGTCCTGGCGCTCTGCCGGGAAGCGCGCCATTACGGGTTTGCCGCGGTCTGCGTCCTGCCGCGCCACCTGGCCCTGGCGGTCAAAGCCCTGGCCGGCTCGCCCGTCAGGGCGGTGACGGTCGTGGGCTTTCCCCTCGGCGCGAGCTTGACCTCGGTGAAAGCGTTCGAGGCCGCCGGGGCAGTGAGGCAGGGCGCCGGCGAGCTGGACATGGTCCTGGCCGTGGGCGCGCTGAAGGACGGCGACGACGCTTACGCGCGCCGCGACATCCGCGCGGTGGTCCGCGCCGCCGCCGGGCGGCCGGTGAAGGTGATCTTGGAAACCGCCCTGCTGACGGACGCCGAGAAGCGGCGGGCCTGCCGGCTGGCCCTGGAGGCGGGCGCCCGGTTCGTGAAAACCTCCACCGGCCTGGCCGGCGGGGCCACCGCGGCGGACGTGCGCCTCCTGCGCCGGGAGGTCGGCGAGCGGGCGGGCGTGAAGGCCAGCGGGGGCATCCGCACCTGCCGGGAAGCCCTGGCCATGGTCCGCGCCGGCGCCACGCGCCTCGGGACCAGCGCGGGCGTCGCCATCGTGACGGAAGAACAGGAAAGCGTCACCACGAAACATCCTGCTTTGCTCGGAAGCTTCGCAGGACAGGCGCGAAAAAAATAAATATTCTGTAATCATTTCGCGTTCATTAGCGTGATTAGCGGGCAAATTCTTTGGGTTGCGGTTTAGGTGCAGACAAAGCGAGCTGCAAGCGGCGCGGGCGCCGCTTCCACCCTGAATCCTTGAACCGTGAACCGCTGAACCGTTGAACCGCTCTTCAACCTTTGAGCCGCCATGACCGAGCAGGCTGAGATCCCGGAAGGGGCGAAGAAGAAAATATTTTTCCGGCTCCTCAAGCTGAGCTGGAAATACCGCGCCGGCTGCGTCAAGGCCATCCTGCTCCAGGCCCTCCTGATCGCCCTGGCCGTGGCCGCCCTGACCCTCGTCGGCCTGGGCATCGATTGCCTGCGGCACGCGATCCAGCCCGACAGCAAGCCGCCGGCCTGGCCCCTGGGGTTCCGCCCCCCCCCCGGTTGGGGACTGCTCGGCGTGCTGGGCGCCATCGGGGGCATCAATATCCTGATCGCCCTGCTGCGCTATTTCCTTGCCTACCGTTACAGCATGGTGATTGTCCGCCTGCTCCAGCAGGGGATCGTGCTGGATTTGCGGGCGCGGATCTACGAGAAGATGCAGCGGCTGAGCTTCCGTTTCTTCGACTCGCGCACCAGCGGCACCCTGATCAACCGGGTCACGGGCGACGTCCAGTCCGTGCGCCTGTTTATCGACGGGGTGATCATCCAGGGGGTGACCATCGCGCTGTCGCTGGCGGTGTATTTCGCCTACATGCTGGCGATCCACGCGCTGCTGACTCTGATGTGCATGGTCACCGTGCCCCTGATGCTGGCGGCGTCCATCTACTTCTCCAAAAAACTCAAGGCCGCCTACACCCGGGACCGCGACAACGTGGACAAGATGATCCTCGACATGGTCGAGCGGGTCCAGGGCATCCACGTGGTCAAGGGGTTCGCCCGCGAGGCGGAGGAGCTGCGGCTGCTGGCGGAGGACAACCGTGCGGTCCGGGACCACAAGCAGCGGCTCTTCCGGTTCGTGAGCGTGTTCAAGCCCATGATCGACCTGCTGACCCAGATCAACATCGTCATCCTCCTGGCCTACGGCGGCTGGCTGGTGATCGCCGACCAGCTGGCGCTGGGCGCCGGCCTGATCGTGTTCCTCGGCCTGCTGCAGCGTTTTTCGGGCCAGGTCAACGCCCTGGCCGATATCCTGGACCACCTCCAGCAGAGCGTCGCCGCCGCCCAGCGGGTGTTCGAGGTGCTGGATACGCCGGTGGCGATCCACAGCCCGCCTCAGGCCGTCGGCATCCGGCGCGCCCAGGGCGCGGTGGCCTTCAAGGGCGTGTCCTTCGAGTACGACCCCGGCGAGCGGGTGCTGGATCACATCGAGTTCGAGGTCCGCCCGGGACAGTTCGTCGGCATTCTGGGAACCACCGGCTCCGGCAAAAGCACCCTGCTCGGGCTGATCCCCCGCTTTTACGACGCCAAGATGGGCGTGGTATTGTTGGACGGGAGGGATGTCCGCCAGTACGACCTTGACGACCTGCGCCGCCAGGCGGGCGTGGTGTTCCAGGAAAGCTTCCTGTTCAGCAACACGATCGCCGCCAACATCGCCTTCGGCCACCCCGCGGCCACGCGGGATGAAATCGTGCGCGCCGCCGAGATCGCCTCCGCCCACGAGTTCATCACGGCCTTGCCGCAGGGCTACGACACCGTCATCGGCGAAGCCGGCAGCGATCTCTCCGGCGGCCAGAAACAGCGCTTGGCCCTGGCGCGCTCCATCCTGCTCGACCCGCCCATCCTGCTGCTGGACGACCCGACCGCCGCGGTGGACGCCGAGACCGAGAAGGAAATTTTCGAGGGCATCGCCAGCGCCATGCGCAGCCGGACGACCTTCATGGTCACCCATCGGATCAACGTTCTCAAACGCGCCGATCTCGTCCTGGTCATGCACCAGGGGCGCATCGTCCAGCGCGGCGTCCACCCGGAGCTGGTCGCGGCCAAGGGGCATTACCGCCGGGCCGCGCTCCTCCAGCTCGAGGACGAGGTCCAGCCGGGCGAGGCGCCGCCGGCGCCGGCGGCCGCGGGGGTGTAACGGCAGTGCAGCAGCTGAGATAAAAACAGGAAAAGGATTTTAACACGGAGGCACGGAGAAGATGCTTGCCCACGGAACACACGGAAAACGGCGGTAATTTGGGCTGGAAAGAAAACGACTCAACCTATCTCGCGCAGAGACGCAGGGACGCAGAGAAAATCAGGTATGATTTGCAGGGCCTTATGAGTGAAATCCGCCAGTCGCCGATCGCCTTCGTGCGCCGGGAAACCGAGCACCGGCTTGACATGAAGCCGCTGAATTACGGCATCTTCCGGCGGATCTTCGCCTATGCCCGGCCCTATGCCGCCCGGCGCAACGCGCTCTTCGTGCTCGTGATCCTGCGGGCGCTGCAGCTGGCGGCCATTGCCTGGGCGATCGGCGCCATTCTCAACGGACCGATCGCCGCGCGGGCGCCCGGCCGGACCCTGGCCTGGGTGGCCGGGCTGCTGGGTTTCATCGCCTTCACCCAGGTGACTCTGCATTTCCGCCAGCGCCTGGCCCTGGAGCTGGGGGAGGCCGTGATCCACGATGTGCGCCGGGATTTATTCCAAAAGCTGCTCGCCATGCCCATGGGCTTTTTCAACCACATCCGCCTGGGCCGGATCATCAGCGTCTTCACCTCGGACGCCGAGGCCGCCCGCAGCGGCATCCAGAACGTGCTCTTCGTCAGCCTGGTCCAGGGCGTCAGCATGCTGGTGGCGGCCGCGCTGATGCTCTGGTATGACTGGAAAATGTTCCTGGTGGTCCTGATGCTGGGGCCGATCGTCTGGATCATCAACCGCTATTTCCGGGGGCGCCTGATCAGCGCCTACCGGGCCGTGCAGGAGAGCTTCAGCCGGGTGACGGCCACGGTGGCGGAATCCATCAAGGGCATGCGCGTCATCCAGGGCTATGCCCGCCAGGACCTCAACGCCGGCCTGTTCCGCGAACTGCTCTACGATCACTCGACCTACAATGTGCGCGTGACCCGGACCGAGGCCTCCTTCATCCCCCTGCTGGAGGTCAACAGCCATGTGTTCATCTCGGCCCTGCTGGTCATCGGCGGCGCCCGGCTCCTGCACCACGACATGACTCTCGACAGCCTGATCGTTTTTTTCTTCCTCGCCAACCTGTTCTTCTCGCCGATCCAGCAGCTGGCCGCCCAGTACAACCAGGCCCTGACGGCCATGGCCGGCGCCGAGCGGGTCTTCCGCTTTCTCGACCGGGAACCGGACTGGCAGGAGCCGGCGGACGCCGCGCGGCTGGAGACGCTCGCCGGCCACGTCGAGTTCCGCCAGGTGGGCTTTGCTTACAAGCCGGGCCGGCCGGTGCTGACCGACATCACCTTCGCGGCGGCGCCCGGCCAGACCATCGCCCTGGTCGGACCCACCGGCAGCGGCAAGACCACGATCGTCAACCTGATCGCCAAGTTTTATATCCCAGGCGCCGGCCAGGTCCTGGTGGACGGCCGCGACATCCTGGGGGTCCGGGCGGCGTCCCTGCGGCGGCACATGGGGATCGTGCTGCAGTCCAACTTCCTCTTCACCGGCACGGTGATGGGCAACATCCTCGTCGGCCGGCCCGGGGCGTCCGAATCCGAGGCCCTGGCCGCGGCGGAGCAGCTCGACTGCCGGGCCCTGATCGAGGCCCTGCCGGACGGTTTTCAGACGCGGGTGGGGGAGGGCGGCGCGGGGCTCTCGCTCGGCCAGCGCCAGGTGATCTGCTTCAGCCGGGCTATGCTGGCGAACCCGAAGATCCTGATCCTGGACGAGGCCACCAGCTCCGTGGACGCCCTCACCGAGGAGCGCCTGCAGAACGCGCTAGCCAAGCTGCTCTCCGGCCGGACCAGCTTCGTCGTCGCCCACCGGCTGAGCACGATCCGCAAGGCCGACCTGGTGCTGGTGATCGAGGGCGGGCGGATCGTCGAGCGCGGCAGCCACCGCCAGCTCCTGCGCCTGGGCGGCGTCTACGCCCGGCTCTACCGGCAGTTCAAGGTGGCCCAGCAGGCCTGATCCCGCCGGCGCGTCCGCACGATCCGTGTTTAGGTTTCAGGGTTCAGGGTTCAAGTTGTTGAAATCCGTTTGCCGTTCATGGATAACGTGGTTTAGTGCTGATCCATCGGGAACGTCGAATGAAAACAAGAAAACAACAAGGATGTACCACGGAGAACACGAAGGCACGGAGATTGATCTGTCGGCGCGATCTCTTTCCATCTCCACACAAAGTGTTGCTCGTATTTTGCACAGGGCGTAACGCCCTGCGCAAAATGCGAGCAACGGTGGATCGGGAGAGGAAACGTGGAGAGATTCTTTCTCCGTGTCTCCAGCGAAGCGGGTGGTGAGACTTTTGAGTTGTGGGCCTGAGCCCACATTGATACTAAAGCGCGTTTAGGATAACGCGCTCCACCATAAGCGCTTTCATCATCTTCGCTCTTTCAAGGTGAAGCGGCTTATCCATAAGACGCTGTATTTTCGAATATCCGGCGGGTGGGGCGGCCCCGCTTTGAGCAAGGTTCCGCCTTATGCGGATCTGCATATGGCAGAAAACTTGCCTGTCACGCGCGACGCATGCTCCAGCAGACGCTTCCCTTTGCCCATTTCTTCCTGTGGTTTCAAGAGACGACCGCAATAGCGCCTATGGCTCACCGCGGCGGGTTTGCAAACGGTCAAGGTGAGCGTCAGGCGCGGCGCCGCCGCTAGCGCCCAACAGGCCCCGTTCGGCAAAAAGAAGTTTTACAAAAGGGCTCCCATGGCGTACGTTATTTCGTACGTAAAGGAGGGCGCAGGATGACAACTCTGACAGCGACGGAAGCACGGAAGCGGTTGTATGGTCTCTTGGACGAAGTCGCCGGATCCCACGAGCCGGTTCAGATTGCCGGGAAACGGCATTCCGCGGTCCTGATCGGCGAGGAGGATTGGCGCGCCGTGCAGGAGACGTTGTACCTGGCCAGCGTGCCCGGCATGCGGGACTCGATCGTCAAGGGGCTGAGGACGCCGGTGGACAAGTGCGCCAAGGAGCTGGACTGGTGAGCTGGACGCTGGTCTACACCCATCAGGCGAAACGGGACGCCAAGAAACTTGCGCGTTCCGGGCTGAAGCCCCAGGCGCAACAGCTTCTCGATCTCCTTGCGGACAATCCATATCGGACGCCGCCGCCTTACGAGAAGCTGGTCGGTGACCTTGCCGGAGCCTGCTCGCGCCGGATCAATATCCAATACCGGCTGGTCTACCAGGTTCTGGATGACATCAAGACCGTGAAGGTTATCCGGATGTGGACGCACTACGAATAACATGGCGCATCCGCCGGATGAAGGTGTCAACAGGCCCCTTCCGGCCTTTACATTTTTCAAGCTTCTGGCAATACTTGCTTCGCATATATAGGCAAGGTGCTAGACTAAAGGTCAACCAGCTGTTGGCTTCACGAATAGATGAATGTTATTGGCAAAATTGATAGATTCCTGGGGGTGCCTTTCGTGGTTTGTGAAGGGCCTGTCTGGAAGACATTGATCAGGCGACTATTCCTGTCGCATGTGACGGCTGGCATGTTGTTGTGCTATGCAGGATTCATGTTGCCCGTTGTCATGCACAATGCCCGAATGTGGTTCGTTAGTGGACCCATGCTACTGCTCGGACTGACATGCATGGTTCGGTACCTGCAATGGAGAGACATAGGAAAAGGAGCCAACCTGCCGTCCGACCATACGCGGTAACCCGCGCCGGTCAACGCCAACGATAGGCCGCGCGGCGCCGCCGCCTGCCAGCGGCGGCGCCCAACAGGCCTCGTTGACCGGATAGGGACGGGGAAAAGACGGATTGACGTCGAGTAGGACAGGAGGGTATTATCCCAGCATGAGCACGACAGCTGAAAAAGTTGTGGTCGAGGCGCTTGAATTGCCTGCTTCCCTGCGGGCGTTTGTGGCCGAAAAACTGATCGAGAGCCTTGACGCGCCCGCCTCCCCGCCGCTGTCTGCCAAGTGGCGCAAGGAACTGCGGCGGCGCTGTGCGGAGATGGACCGCGGCACGATGAAACTCCGGGATGCCGACAAGGTCTTTGCTAAAGCTTATGCCGCGCTGACATGAAGACCGCGCGCTTTCATCCCGATGCGGAATCCGAGATGATCGAGGCGGCGGCGTACTACGAGGCGCAACAGCCGGACCTCGGCAGGCGGTTCCTGGCGTCGGTTCAAGATGCCGTCAACCGCATCAGCGTTCGACCCGGTCTTTATCCCATTGTTGACCTTGATGTGCGTCGTTGTCTCGTGAAAACGTTCCCGTTTGGAGTCCTCTTTCGGGAACGACCGGATAAGATCGTCATCATGGCGATCATGCACCTGCACCGCGATCCGGACTACTGGAAGAACAGGTAGTCTGCGAACGGCAAAGTCAAGCGATCGCGCTTGCGTGCCTCAGCCACACGCCGGGCGTTCGCCGGCCGGGCCTGCCTATTTCTTGTCCCCGCCGGGATCCAGCTTGAGGTAGTCGCCGGGCTGGCTCAGGCCGCCGCGCGGGGGATAGGCCCAGGGCAGGACCTGGATTTCGTCGGCGCCCACGGGGGAGGATGAGAGGAACAGCACCGCCCGCAGGCCGTCGGTGAAATAATCGTCGCCGGTGAGGTTGGTGAGCGGTGCCAGCGGCGTCGCCGTTTCCCCGCCGCCGACGAACCCGATTTCGGCCAGGCACTGGGCCCGAACCAGGTCCTGCACCAGACCCCAGCGGGCGCCGTCCACGTCCGGGTCGATCTCGTGGGTGGTCAGCCAGGGGGTATGCGTGGTGAAGCGCACGCCGATATCCCGGCTGATCTGGCCGGCCCAGACCGGCCGGCCGGCGCAGGCCAGCGGCAGGCGCCAGAGCCGCAGGTGGTTGCGCGCGTTGAGGTTCTCGCGGACCTTCTGGAACGCGGCGTCGTGGCGGCGCCCGAACACGTAGAGGGGGCTGACCGGCGAGTGGCGGTACTCGGACCCCAGGACGAATGCCCCGGTCGTGCGCAGCGCGGTCTGGGCGCTGAGGATCTCGGTCTCGTCCCAGTCCGCCGAGATCAGCCCGGCCACGAGGGTCTCCCACGGGCCGACCACGAAAAAGTTGATCGGGTCGCCGGCCGCTTGGTCCGAGGGGTCGCTCGCGTGGGCGGGCAGGGTCTCGAGGACCGCGCGGAGCGCCGCCGGGTTGGCGATGTCGGTGATGCCGGCCGGGAAGGCGTTTGTGCCCGCCGCAGTCAGGTGGGCGTAGTCCAGCTGCAGGCTCCGGGTCGGCACCAGGAAATCGAAGCGCTCGAGGGCGCCGGTGCTCAGGAGGGCGATGGAATAGACCTGGCTGCCCTCCTCCAGGACCGTGTAGAGGAAGCCGCTCTGGTCGGCGCCGGGCGGAATGTAGTTGTCGAAGGTGAGCTCTTCGAGGCGCACCTCCTCGCGCCGCCGGCCGGCAGCCGTGTCCAGCGTTTCGCGGAAGCGGCAGGCGACCTCGGCCGACGAGAAATAGTCGGGGTCGGTGAACGCCGGCAGCAGCCACCAGGCGCGCGGGGAGCGGTTGGCCACGCGCAGCCAGATCGGCTGGACGCCCGCCGCCTGCAGCGGCAGGCCGAAGTGGGCCGCGGTCTGTTCCTCGCCGGGGACGGCGATCCAGACGGCCAGGTCGCCGCGGGTCCGCGAAAAAGAATCTTGCAGCCAGCGGGCGTCCTCGACGGGCCGCGGCTTGCCGCCGGTGGCGCAGCCGCCCGCGAGCAGGGCCGCGCCCAGCAGCGCGGCGCATCCCACGCGCTTCGCCTGTGGGCTGATCATCATGGCAGCATCGCGTAATGACCCGGAATCAAAAACGGGCTCACCAGCACGGAAAAGAGAAGAGTACTTGAAAATCGGGTATTGATGAACACAAAAATTCTCCCTGCCTCCGGGGGAATCCTTTTTGCACTGGGGTTGCGGGCAGGATTCCCTGCGGAGGTGTTCAGTCCTCGAACTCCGGGGTGGCCGGCGAGAAGGCCTGGGCAAAGACCTGCTGGAGGCCGGCCAGGAACATCCCCAGCAGCAGTCCCAGGCTGATCCGCGCGCCGTGGGGCGAGCCGACCACCCCGGCCGGAACACCCGGGATCCCGATGCGCCCGTACCAGGCGACAACCATCGCAGCGAACACCGCCCTTGCGCTGACATAGGCGTTGACCCGGCGGTCCCTGGAAAAAGAGCAGGCGATCAGGGGAAATAAAGGGCCCCATCGGGATCGAAAACAGGGCCACCATAGGCGACGGGGCATGCAAGCGCGAACCGTCGCACCCGCGGCGGCGGGGCCGGCTCTCCCAGGGCGGCGCTTTACAAGAGACCGGGTGGAAGCTAACGTTCCGGCCGGCCCATGCGCCGGCGGCGCGAACGACGGATCTTCTCTTCCCCACGGCCGGCCGGCGACAGGCGAGGCGAATCCTCATGGCGGTGCTCGTTCATCACAGCGTCAAGCGGACCTTGTTCAACATGGCGTTTCCCATGTTGGCCGGCACGTTTGCCATGAACGCGTATGCGTTGACGGACACCTGGTTCGTCTCCCGCCTGGGAACCTTGCCCCTGGCCGCCATGGGATTCGCTTTTCCCGTGATCATGTTGTTGACCTGCGTGGCCGGCGGACTCGGTTCCGGTATTACCACCTTGGTCTCGCATGCCATCGGCCGCCACGACCATGCGACCGCGATGCGGATCGCCACCCATGGCATCGAGCTGACCCTGGCGGCGGCGGCGGTCCTGGCCGCGGCCGGCTATGGGACCATCGGGCTCGTGTTCCCGTGGCTGGGCGCGGATGCGACCCTGTTGCCGCTGATCGGCGACTACATGCGGACCTGGTACCTGGGCATGGTCTTCATGTCGCTGCCCATGATCGGCAACGGGCTGCTCATCTCGGCGGGGGATTCCAGGGGCGCCAGCCGGTTCATGATCATGGGCACGCTGGTCAACGCGGCGCTCAATCCGGTTCTCATTTTCGGATGGTTCGGCTGCCCGGCGATGGGCATCCGCGGGTCGGCGCTGGCGACGGTGTTGGCGCAAGGCATGGCGACCCTCTGGCTGTTTCACCTGCTGGTCCGGAAGCACCGGCTCTTGGCGTTGGACACGCGGTATTCCCTGGGCGACTGGTTCGGCTCCATTCGCGGCATTCTCCGTTTCGGAATCCCGGGCATGCTCAGCATGATCCTCATGCCGGTCTCCTCCGCCGTGATCACGGCCTTGGTCAGCCGTTTCGGCCACGCCGCGGTTGCCGCCTGCGGCGCGGCGGGGCGCATCGAGATGTTCGCCTTCGTCATTCCCATGGCCCTCGGGATGTCCCTGACCCCGTTCGTCAGCCAGAATTTCGGGGCCGGCCGGGCGGACCGGGTGCGCGAGGCCATCTCGGTGGGCTCCCGGTTTGCCCTGCTGTACGGCGGCGGGGTGGCGGTCGTGTTTTTCCTGTTTGCGCCGGCGCTCGCCTCGATCTTTACCGGCGAGCCGGCCGTCGCCGACGTCCTGGTTTCCTATGTTCGGATCATCGCCTTCGGGTATGGCATGATGGAGGTCCACCGCTATTGCGGCTTTGTTCTCACCGGCATCCATCGGCCGGCGCAGGCGGCCTTGCTGAACGCCATCCGGGTGCTGGGGTTGCTGATTCCGCTATCCTATCTGGGGGCGACCTGCGGCGGCATCCGGGGCCTGTTCCTGGGGCGGCTGGCGACGGACCTGATCGTCGGATCCCTCGGCCTGACCTGGGTGACGCGCACCTGTAACGCGCTGGTCTGCGAACGGAGGCTCCAGGCAATGCCGGCGGGGTCTGCCCCGGCGCGCGCCGCGGGGGACGGGTCGCTCCGCTGAAGGATCGCCATGAACCTGATCCTCCTGCAGGACGACGATTTCGTGTCCGCCGGCGTCGCCCGGCTGACGGGCCGCCGGCGGAAGCACATCCTCGAGGTCCAGCGTCCGGCGGTCGGCGACACCCTGACGGTCGGGCGCCTGGGCGGGCAGATCGGCACGGGGCGGGTGACGGCGGCCTCAACATCGGCCGTGGAGCTGGAGGTGGCGGTGGGCGAGGCGCCGCCGCCGCCTCAGGCCGTGACCCTGGTCCTGGCCCTGCCGCGGCCGAAGGTCGTCCGGCGGGCCCTGGCGGCGATTGCCAGCCTGGGCGTGAAGCGGCTCTTCCTGATCAACGCGTATCGCGTGGAAAAAAGTTACTGGCGCAGCCCGGCCCTGCATCCGGCCGAGATCCGCGAGGCCCTGGTCCTGGGCCTGGAGCAGGCGCGGGACACGGTCCTGCCGGAAGTGCTGCTGCGCCCGCTCTTCAAGCCGTTCGTCGAGGACGAATTGCCGGCGGTGATTGGGAACACGCTGGCGCTCGCGGCCCATCCCGGCGCCGACGAACGCTGCCCGCGCGCGGCGGGCCGGCCGGTGACGCTCGTGATCGGGCCGGAAGGCGGTTTCATCCCCTACGAGCTGGAGAAGCTGGAGGCGGCCGGCTGCCGGGCGGTCCACCTCGGCCCGCGCATCCTGCGGGTGGAAACCGCCATCCCGTTTCTGCTGGGAAGGTTACTGTCCTGACGGGTGTGTTCCACAAAAGGAAAAAGAGGTTTGACGCCTGCCACACCGGATGCTAAAAAGGGAATGCCATGTTTCAATCCCACACCCAGGAGGTTTTATGTCTAAATTGATGGTGGCCATGAAAGAGGAAATCCGCCGGCTGGCGCGCAAGGAAATCCGCACGGCCATTGGCGGGCTGAAGAAGGACCGGGTCACGCTGAAGCGAACGGTGACCGACCTGAAAAAGCTCATGAAGGCCGAGCGTAAAACCGTCGCGGCGCTGTCCGAGGCGGTCTCGCGCCAGTCCAGCCGGCTGGGAGCGCCCGCGGAGGGCCAGGGCCGGGTGCGCATCACGGGCCGGGGCGTCCGCGCCCTGCGCCGCAAGTTGAAGCTGTCCCAAGCCGAGTTCGGCAAGCTGATCGGCGTCAACGGCATCACCGTCATGAAGTGGGAGCACCAGTCCGGCCCGCTGAAGATGCGGGAAAAATCCCGCCAGGCTTACCTGTCCATCCGCGACATTGGGGCCAAGGAAGCCAACCTCCGGCTCGGCCGGTAATTCCCCTCCGGGTCGGGCTTGTTCCGCGGAGCGGCGGGTGGGGCGGGTGGAATCGGGGCGCCGGGTCCGTCGCTCCGCCAGGTCGGATCACGGCAGGGGCGCCATGTTCCATCACGGCTGGCGGCTAGGTTCCCTGTGGCGACCTGCATGCACGTTGACCTTCAACATCACGGGGGCCGGCTGGACATCGTTCTCCGGGGGCGGATGGACGCCTACGCCTGCCTCGAGGCCCAGAAAGTTCTCGACGCCGCGGTGACGCCGGCCGTCTCCGCCGCCGTGGCCGACCTGTCCGGCGTGGATTACCTCAGCAGCGCAGGGCTGCGCCTGCTGCTGGCGCTTTCCAAGAAGCTTTGCCAGCGCGGGGGCGTCCTGGCCGTGGCCGGCGCGCGCGACTATTGCCGGAAGGTTATGGACCTGGCCGGGTTCGCCAAAACCTTTCCCCTCTTCGCGGACGCAGAGGCGGCCCGGGCCTTCTGCGACCGGAGCCTGCGGGAAAGCCGGGCCCTCAAGGACTGGGACCGGCTCGAAGTCCTGGAAATGGAAGGCGGGCGCGCACGGGTCCTGCCGGGGGACGCGACTCCGGCCGCCGTTGAGATCCTCGGCGACGTGAAGGACGTTCTTTACGCCCGCGTGACCCCCGCGCACCTGTGCTCCAAGCGCTTCTCGGAAACCATGTATTCCATCGGCCTGGGCGGGCTGGGGGAAAACCAGGAGGATTATTTTCCTCTCATGGGCGAGATGATCACCATCGGCGGCACGATGGTCTGGCTGCCGACCGACGGACACGACACGCCCGATTTCCTGATCCCGAAGTCCGACCAGGGGCAGGTGACCCTCCGCACGGGGTTCAACGTCACCCTCGCCGGCGGGTTCAACGAGCTGATGATGTACGAGAGCCGGGACCCCAAGGGCGTCAGCGTGGCCCGGCTCTACCGGGACCTGTTCGAGAGCGCCCACCGCCGCCGGCCCGATTTCCGGGGCGTATTGGCCCTGGGCATGCGCGCGCAGATGGCCGAGGTGTACGGGTCCGGGATCAAAAAATCCCCGATCCCCCAATTCGCCCCGGCCAACGGCGGGATGGTGACCGACCCTTCCAACGTCAAGGAGTGGTTCGACTTCGACGCCGTTCCCCGGCACACCGGGGTCACCGCGCTCATCTGCGGGGTGGGGGCGGATTTGACGGCCGATCTTTCCGCCTACGACCAGGCGCAGCTCAACCGGGTGTTTTACCTCAACCCCGCCAACACCGGCGGCCGGAGCGAGCTGCTCCACAACCACGCCGTGGTCTTCAGGGAGCAGCCCCTGGCCGACCGCGCCGCCAGCCTGGAGCGGGAAATCGCCGCGACGGTGGACAACGGCGAGTTCCTCGACATGCGCCACCTGCTGGACCGGTCCACCCTGACCCGCGCCTTCCTGGGCGTGAGCGCCATCCGGGAGTTCCGCGCCGAGCAGGAAGAGGGCGGGCGGTGACGCCGCGGACGCGGTGTCCCAGGCGCCCGCCGGCCTGCGGCCCCGCGCCGGAACCCGGACCGCCATAACCAGGCGCCAGCGCATCCCCCCCGCCCACTTCCGCCCCGGTTTTACGTTTCAACAATTGTTGAAATGTGAAAACGGGGCCTGGCGCCGGGTGCCGACGCCGCGTCCGGCAACCGGCGCGGCCTCGGTTCCCCGTCGCGCGCAGTGCGCCGGCGGGAGGTTGACATCCCTTGGCCCTGTGATAGGTTGCCGTTGCGTTAATCATGCGGGCAGGCGACTTCTTTTCATCGGGAACCTGTCTCACATGATGAGGCGGAAACGCCCCAATCATCAGTGGTTGGAAGCCAGCATGAGAACGACTATTACAGGCACAGGGATTTTCCTGCTGTGCACGGCGATCTCATGGGCTGTGCCCACGGCGAATGATCTGGTCGCGACCATGACTGACAAGACTGCGGCATGGGAGGCTCGTTGCGCGGCTGAAGATTCGCTTACTAATCTCCCCCCGCAAACAGTTCTGCCTCTTCTGCTGCCCTATGTTGGGAAGGGAATGCCGTCACCTGCGATATGGAACAGCGCCGGAAGAGAATTTGACAAGAAAGCCCCCATTGAATGGCAGATATTCTACGCTGTGGGACGATCATGGAACTTTCAGGTAGATTCTTTGCCACGGGACAAAGGCGGCGCCGTTCTGCTGAGACTTCTGGGGGCAGCGACGTCAGCCGGCGAACGGTGTCGTCTCTTGATGGATCTGACTCACCAGTGGGTGCCAGAGGCAGAAGGTCCGGTCGCTGCCTTGCTCAAGGCACCGGAAGAAGACTTGGCGGTCAGGACAACCGCCGCACTGCCATTGATTCTTTATGGAGTGGACGACTATCATGGCCTTCTTCTTGATTACGCACAATCAGGCAGCTTTGACGATCGGAAGCGATGGTTTGATCGGCTATCCGATCCACGCCACAAAAAAAAGACGGGGGTGGACGCCAAGGTTATCCAACTGGGTTTCTCCCTCATTCTCGAAGACCGCAAAGTATCGCCGAACTATATTCATGGCGCATACTTCCTAGCGATCAAGACGGGGGAGTATGTTGGGCAGGAGTTCAAGCCTGACCAGAAAGACCCCCGATATCAGAGCGAACAGGGTCTCACCGACAGCTTTTTTACCGACACAGTCACAAACGCTTTAGAATGGTGGACACGGCATAGGAACGAAATCGAGAAAGCGCTTCCATCCACCAGCGGTAATTTGCGTCATTATCGCGCCGTCGCTGCGTGTTTCCTTCGATCGGAGCCAACGCAAAAGGGATTGACAGGGTTGTATGCGTTGTATACTCTGTATTACAGAACAATACACTAGGAGACGGCATGAGCACAGCAATATCCATCCGGTTGCCCGATGCGCTGGTGAGAGACATCGACCACATCGCGGACGAAACAGAACGATCCCGTTCCTTCCTCATCCAGAAGGCCTTGGAGTCCTACATCGAGGACTTCGCTGACGTCCAGATCGCCTTGGACCGTCTGCGCGATCAGAAGGACCCAGTCATGTCGAGCCGCGAATTGAGGAAATCCCTTGGCCTTTGACATCGCCTACAAGAAGAGCGTAGGGAAGGACCTGGCCGGCCTCGGCAAGGGCGAAGCCCGGCGCGTTCTCGATAAGATTGAGAAGGAACTCCCTGCGAGAACAGATTCGTATCCCATGCTGAAGGGCCGGTTCGCGGGTCTGCGCAAACTCCGAGTCGGAGACTATCGGGTCATTTTCGCGATTCTCGGCGCTCACGTGCTCGTGCTGCGGATCGGGCATCGGCGCGATGTCTATGAACGATGATCGAACCAGTCCGTTCCGGCGACGCAATGCTCGCGCGCCAGAGGGCCGACGCTGATTCCACGTTCACCCCATCCAGCGCACGGGGATCCACTGGCGGACGGAGTTGATCAGGAAGAGGGCGCCGGCGCGGCCGACCTCCTCCCGGGTCAACACGCGCTCGGCGATCTTGCCCCGGGCCAGGAGATGCCGGCGGAACACGCCCCCCAGCAGGCCCGAGGACAGCGGCGGCGTCCAGCGCGCGCCGTCCAGCTCCAGCACGACGTTGGCAATCGTGCTCTCGGTGATTTCGCCCCGCGCGTTCCAGAGGAGCACGTCGTCGCAGTCCGGCCGCGAGGCCAGGGCCTCCCGGTAGACGCCGCGGCAGGTGGTCTTGTGATGGAGGAATATATTTCCGGCGTCCACGGGCCGGGCGGCGAAGCCGAGCTTCAGCGCCGCCGCCGGCGGCAGGGGTTCCTTGTGAATCGTGACGGCGCCGTCCTTTCGCAACAGCAGGCGGACCTTGAGGGGAGCCGCCGCCTCCGGTTCCGCCGCCGCGAGCAGGGCGCGTTCGACGGCTGGGCGGTCGCAGGCGAAGCCGAAACAGGCGGCGCTCGCCGCCAGGCGGTCGAGATGTTCGGGCAGGAGGAAATAGCCGTTGTCGTAGCGGAGCGTTTCGATCAGCTCGAAAGACGGACATGTCGAATCCGGGGTCGGCCTGGGCCGGCTTGCCTTTGGGGCGGGGTGGGGGCCGCCCGGCTCCAGGGCAGGGGCGTCGCTCCCGTGGACCGATTTCAAGTCGGGATCGCCATGCGTCAGGAGGACGGCCTTGTCCAGGCACTCGCGGTATTCGTCGCCGGCGGAGGACCCGTAAGTGATCCCGCTGCCGACATGGTAGCGCGCCCGGCCGGCCTGGATGTCGAGAACCACCGTGCGGATGGCGACGTTGAACTCGGCCCGGCCGTCGGGCGCCCACCAGCCGATCGTCCCACAGTACACGCCCCGCGGCCCCGCTTCCAGTTCCCGGATGATCTCCATGGTCCGGATCTTCGGCGCGCCGGTCACGGAGCCGGAGGGAAACAACGCCCTTAAAATCTCCGGCACCCCGGCGCGGGTCCGGGAGCGGATGGTGGAGGTCATCTGCCAGACCGTGGGATAGGCCTCGACGTCGTAGAGCGACTGGACTTCCACCGAGTTGGGCTCGCTGATGCGGGCCATGTCGTTGCGCAGGAGGTCCACGATCATGACGTTCTCGGCGCGGTCCTTCCCGCTGGCCGCCAGGGCGCGCGCCAGTTTCCGATCCTCCTCCGGCCGGCGCCCGCGCGGGCGGGTGCCCTTCATCGGGCGGGTCTCGAGCCGGTCGCCCTCGAGGCGGAAGAACAGCTCCGGCGAGGCCGAGAGCAGGCAGTGGCGGCCCAGGTCGAGGCAGGCGCAATAGTCGGCCCGCTGGGCCGCGCACAGGCGGTCGAAGCAGGCAGCCACATCGCCCTGGAAAGCGGCCTCGAGGGGAAAGGTGTAGTTGACCTGGTAGGTGTCGCCGGCGGCGATCAGCGCGCGGATGCGGCGGATGTTTTCGGCGTAGCCGCCGGCGGAAACGAGCGGCGACCACGGGCCGAAGGAAAACGTTTTGCCGGTCTGGTCCGGCGCCGGGGCGCGCTCCTCCATGCCCCGGTAGAGCCCAAACCAGAGGAGGGGCAGGGGCCCGGGCGGATGCGTCCGCAGGGCCGGGTCGAAGGCCGGGGCCGCCTCGTAGGCCAGGAACCCGGCGGCATGCAGGCCCCGGGCCACGCCGGCGGCCACCCGCTCCAGGCAGGGCAGCACCTCCGGGAGCGTCAAGGCGGTGATCGCTTCAACGGGGGCAGTGAACCGACGCTCCAGGGAACGGGAGACAAACTTGACCTGGCGGATGGAGTTCGTAAGCCCTCGGAAGGATCTGGTTCGGGGTTCAGGGGACAGGGTTCAGCCGGAGGAGCC
>CAZVVD010000046.1:0-15024 GCA_964630555.1 uncultured Verrucomicrobiota bacterium
TCCACATGCTCATGTTGATGAAGAGCAAGTGGCCCAGGCGTCCCTCCGTCACCCAGCGCTTGGCCAACTCGGCTGCCGGGGTGAAGCGGTGGTTGAGGTCGATCCCGAAGCAGCGGTTCAGCTCGCGGGCGCGGGCCACCATTTTCTCGGCCGGAGCGATCTCGTTGGAGATCGGCTTCTCGCAGAGCACGTGGCAGCCGGCCTCGAGGGCCTGGATGGTGGGCTCGTAATGGTCGCTGCCGTACTCGTAGCCGCCGGTTGCCACGCTGCACAGGTCCGGCTTGAGGGCCTTGAGCATTTCCGGCGCGCTGTAGAAGGCTGGCACGCCGAGGGCCTGCGCCGCCGCGTCCGCTCGCTCGCGGATGATGTCGCAGACCCCGACCAGCCGCACTAGGGGGTTCTCGCGGTAGATCCGCGCGTGGCGGTTGCCGATGTGCCCCATTCCGATGACAGCTGCTTTTAGCATGTGGATTTCCTTTCCCAATTCTGACGGTGCGTTACGGATAACGCGTGCCACCATGTCGTTCCGCGGGTGGAGCGGCTTATCCATAAGACGCTGCTTGCCGCGATGTTCCGCCTGATCCGGCGCGGGCCCGGCCCGGCGCCGGATAAATTCCCCCGTCGTTCCGATCAATGATCGGAACAAGGGGCCACTTGGACCAAAGGGCCGACATGGCAAAACCCAAATTCCAGGGAAAGGCAATCAATACAGGTTGGCTAAATCTAATTGTCTACCAGTTGGTTTGTATTTGGTTTGATTGGTTCCATTTCCTTGGAATTTGGACTTTGGACTTTGGGATTTCCCGCCGCGGGGATCTCGTATCCGTACTCCCGCATCGCCGGCTCAAAAAAATCAAAGTAGTTCGTGTCCGGGTCCGTCCGCCAGCGGTGCACCGCCTCCGGCCGCACCGGGATCCGCGCCAGGGGGAAACCCAGGAAGGCCTCAAGCCGCCGCAGGGTCTCGTCCTGGCGGAGGACGAAATCCTCGAAGCGCACTTCGATCCAGTGCCGGGCGCGGGGCGACGCCTTGACGAGGTCATACTGGTACTTCCAGGAGATCGCCCGCCGCCGGCGGGGGCTGTCGGTGGCCGGGTAGGCGATTCCGAAATCGCGTAGGTCGTCGGTGAGATGCGCGCCGATGACGCAGTCGCGGGGGTTGCGGATCCAGAAGATGTACTTGGCGTCCGGGAACATCCGCAGGATCCAGGGATAGACGAGGGTGGTTTCCGGGATTTTCCAGCCGCGGCGCCCGGCCGGGCTGCCGAGCACGCTGGCCAGGTAGGTCTCGATCAGCGCCCGGAATTCCGCCGGGACCGGCAGGTCCGCCAGCCGGCGGAAGTCCCACTCCAGCCCGCCCTTCCATTGCACGTAGGGGGCCAGGACGCGGCAGGCGTCGTACATGGTTCCGGGCGGCAGCAAGTCGCCGGATTCATTGAGAGGCGCGCCCATGAACACGCCGCTGGCCGAAAGCGTGTGCGACATCGCCCGCGTGCCCGAGTGCCCGCGCCCGATGATGGTGATGAGCGGATGCATGTTCCCAAGAACGGAGGCGATAAAACGCGTCCCTCCTGCCAGCGATCAGGTTGTATTGATGGAGGGCCACGCTTTGTCGTGGCCGTCTTTCTGGCGCCGGTTACAGCTTCTTTGCGCCGCGCTGGGTCTGGAGCTCCTTGGCCTGCAGGCCCTTGGCCGCCTTCGGCGAGCCGATGTGCAGGGAGTCATAGGCCTGCTTGGAACTGGCAAACGGACCGCAGCCCTTGCCGTGCCAGTTCAGGTTGGTATAGATCGGGTTGCGGCGTCCGGTTTCCCGCTCGCGCCGCGCGATGTGCGCCTGCATCCGGGCCTCGAGCATTCGGGCCACCTCCGGCTCGGCCGGCGCCAGGTTGCGGTTCTCTTCCGGATCCGTGACCAGGTTGTAGAGCTCCACCTCTGGCTTGAAGTGGAAGTCCGGCTCGAGGGCGTGGATGAGCTTCCATTCCGGCGTGCGCCAGCCGTGCTTGCGCATCCAGGTGCACTCGGTGATGTAGAATTCCGGCTCCGGCGTCCGCCGCCCGCCGCGCAGGAGCGGAACCAGGCTCCGGCCGTCGAAGGGCAGGCCGGCCTTGATACCCAGCAGGTCGAGGATCGTGGGGGTGATGTCCTTCATCTGGCAGTAGTCCCGAAACCGCCGCCCGGCCGTCACTTTGCCTGGCAGGACGATGGCGAGCGGGATATGCAGGATGTTGTCGTACAGGCTGTGATGGTCGAAATAACAATCGTGATCGTAAAGGGTCTCGCCGTGATCGGAGGTGATGACCACCAGGGTGTCCTCCTCGATCGCGAGCGCCTGGAGCGCGGCGAAGATGTTGGCGATGCAGGCGTCCATGTAGGCCACGGCGCCGTCGTACTGGGCAATGATGTAGTCCTTGTCGGTGCAGCCCGGGGGGAACCAGCTGGCGAAGTAGTCGCAGAAGGGGGCGAACTTGTAAACCGGCGCCAGCGAGCGGTTTTTCCTGTCGAACTCGTCGCCGCCGTAGAAGGCGCGGTCGAAGGGTTTCGGCGGCAGGTAGGGCGAATGGGGGTCCATGTGGCGCAGGAAGAGGTAGAACGGCTTTTTTGCGGAGGCCAGGCGCTTGAGCTCGGGGAGGGCGACGTCATTGAGATTCTCGGCCTTGTGGCTGCGGCCCTGCTCCCACGAGCCCCAGCCCTCGAAGTCGAGATATTTCTGGAAGCCGCGCGAGGCCGGATTGCCGCTGAACCCCACGCAGGTCGTGTTGTAGTTTTCCTTGCCGAGCGCCTCGGCCAGAGTCACGAGGTGTTTCGGCAGGCCGCCCTCGTGGCGCAGGGCCACCACGTTCATGCCGAAAGTGTCCATGCCGGTGAACATCGAGGTGTAGCCCGGCGTGGTGGGGATGTGCGGGCTGAAGGTGTTTTCGAACACCGCCCCGCCGGTGACAAACCGGTCCATGTGCGGCGTGGTCAGGCGGGGGTAGCCGTAGAGGCTCATGTGGTCCGCCCGCAGGCTGTCGATCCCGATGAGCAGCAGGTTGGTCTTGCGCTTCATGCTCGTCTCCTCCTTGTCTTTATGCTTGTTGAACTCTGGCGGATGACGCCAGTATCTTCGTTGACCGTCCGGCCGATAGAACCATCAACAGCGCGTTAGGGATAACGCGCTCCACCCATGCTATCCGATGGTGGAGCGGCTTGTCCCCAAGACGCTCGCTTGCCTGACCCCTGACCCCTGACGACCCCTTCCTCCCCCCTACAGGCTGATCCTTTTGCCCTGTTCCGCCGATGCGTAGCAGGCCAGGGTCATGCGCAGGACGTCCCGGCCCTCGGCGGCCGTGGCAATGGCCGGCCGCCGGCCGCGCAGGAAGTCGGCCAGGGGCGCCGCCAGGCCCGCGATCCGGTCCCCGTGCTGGCGAATCGGCGGGAGATCGCTGACCGTCCATTGCTGGTCCCCGGCCAGGAACCACTTGAGCTGGATGCCGCCCGGCGGCCAGGGGATGTTGCAGCTGGGCAGGTCGCCGTAATTTTCGATGATGCTGCCCCGCTCGCAGATCGCCTCGGTCACGTTTTCCCCGGCCACGGCGACGAAGGTGCAGGACACTTCCGCGAACGAGCCGTCGGCGTAGCGGAACACGGCGATGGCGTTGTCGTTGGGGATGGCCGGGTTGAGCAGGGTGCCCAGCTCGGCCGTGACGCTGGCGGGCATGCCCTTGAGCCAGTAGATGAAGTCGATGGCGTGGGCCGCGTCGTCGGCGAAAATGTCTCGGTTGAGCTTTAGGTTTACATGCCAGGACTTTTCGAAATCTTTCCACTGCTGGGTGGGCAGGCAATGCCGGCGGCGCAGCAGGTAGGCCCGCCCGAAACGCCCGCTCGCGAGCAGGGCCTTGACCTGGAGATTGTGCGGGTCGACCCGCATCTGCCAGGCCAGGCTGAAGGGGATCCGGTGTTTGTCTACGGCGGCCACGATCCGGTCGGCCTCCGCCAACGTCAGGGCCAGGGGCTTCTGCAGGACCACGGCCTTGCCGGCGGCGGCGGCGAGCTCGACCAGCTCCGCATGCCGCGACGTTTCCGCGGCGATGACGACGGCTTCCACGTCGTTCCGGGCCAGGATGTCCTGCGGCGACGCGGCCGACGCGATCTGGACCCGCCGGCAGGCGTCGGCCGCCCGGGCGGGGTCATGGTCCCAGCCGGACGTCAACCGCACGCCGAGACTTGCATCCTGCCGCCAGCGGTCGCAGTAGGCGAAGATGTGCGGATGGGCGAAACCCAGGATGCCTATGCGCACAGTGTCCATAATGACATTTTCACCACGAAACACACGAAATTCACGCGAAAGTTCAGGCAAGAGGGCCGTTGTTTATCGGTTGTCGATTCGCCATTTTTCCATATCCGTACTACTCCACTGAAATCCGTGGTAAAAATCTTTACTCACGGCTTTATTTCGTGTGTTCCGTGTGTTTCGTGGTTGCTCCTGTCAGTAGCTTCAGGCACGCGTTCATGTAGCCGAAGCTTTCGGCGGCGATGACGTCGCGCCGGGGCAGCTCGTAGCTGCCTGCGCCGATGATTTCCAGGCAGACCGGCCCATCGTAGCGGCCGTCCACCATGGCCTTGAAATAGCCGAAGAGATCGATATCGCCCCGGCCGCAGGCCTGGTCGCGCGGCTCGCCGGGGCTCGGCCCGCGGCCCTTGCAGTCCCGGATGTGGACGTGCCGGACGCGGCTGAGCACGGCCGGCAGGGCTTTGGCCGGGTCTTCGCCGGCCCGGTAAACGTGGCTCGGGTCCATGTCCACGCCGAAGGCGGGGGACTTGATCTTTTCCATCGCGCGCAGGGTCGTGGGCGTGTTGTAAATGGAGCCTCCGACGTGTGCCTTGCAGCAAAGCGTGACCTTGTACTTCGCGGCTTTGTCGGCCAGCTTCGCGATGATGTCCGTCTGTTTCTGGAAATCCTCCTCGATCTCCGACTTGCCGCCCGGCCCGATGTTGATCACCGGGATGCCGATCCCCTGGCCGGCCTCGAAGGCTTTTGTCAGCCGGTCCTCATCCAGCGAGGCGACTTCCATGCTGAGGAGGGCGAGCTTATGCTCGGCCGCCAGGGACTTGATCGTATCCGCCTGGCTCTGCCACTGGTCAAGGTCGAGGTGCTCGCACATGCCCTTGATGGCCGAGAGCTCGATGCCGTCGTAGCCGGCCCAGGCCACGTGCCGCATGGCTGTGGCCAGGTCGTGGCCCTGGAAGAGAACCGAATTGACGCCCAGCTTGATCATGGTTGGTTTCCTTTCGAGCCGTTTCTGTTCACCCCAAACACCAGCGCGTTAGGGATAACGCGCTCCACCTTATCGATCCGCAGGTGGAGCGGCCCCGCTTGGAGCGGGGTGAACTTGCCTGCCACGCGCAGAGCGTGGTTCGCCAGACGCTTTCCCAAGGTTCTTCCCTTCGTTGTTGACTGTTGAATGTTGGATGTTGGATGTTGAATGTTTTCCCGGGGTTTTCCGAGGTCAGATCCGCTCCACCCGGGGTTCCCCGTGGATCGTCGGCAGCGGGTGCGGACGGACCAGCGCGCCGCCGTTCTCGTAGGACTCGATCACCGCGAAGATGTATTCCAGGGTCGCCAGGGCGTCGCGACCCGACGAGCGCAGGTGCTCGCGCGGCACGCCGCGGGTGACGTCCTCCAGGAACGCGTGGATCCGCCGCGGGAAGGTGGCCCCGAAATCCTTGATCCCCGTGTCCAGGATCTCGGCCTTGGGTCCCTCGCCGAGCCCGAAGGACTGGCCCGGCTTGGGGGCCGGCCAGTAGGTCAGCTTCTCGATGCAATTCTCGATGCAGAAGGTGCCCTTGCTGCCGGCGACCTCGCAGCTCCACCAGCCGCCCAGGCCCCAGACCGCATCGCCGCGCTGGCTCAGCAGGTAGCCGACGGTGCCGTTCGCGAAGCGGACGTGCACGCTGTTCACGGACAGCAGCAAATCGCCCTTGTTCTTGCGGAAGCCGGGCTTAGTGGAGAAGGACTGCACGTGGGTGATGTCGCCGCAGAAGTGGCGCATGACGCTGAAGGGGTGGGTGAGGAACGCCTTCATGTGGGCGTAGGGCTGGTTGAAGCGCGGGGACTTGTTAAAGCCGTAGGTCAACTCGCCGCCGTTGAACCCCACCTTGAAAAGCAGGTAGATCAGCTCACCGATCATGGCGTCATCCATATACGTCTTCGCACGCTCAGCGGTCGGGGTGAAATAGTGGTTCAGGTTACAGCCCAAGTAGAGTTTTTTCTCGGCGGCATAACGCACCAGTTCGCGCGCCTCGCCGATGTCGTTGGAGAGGGGCTTCTCGCAGAGCACCTGCTTCCCGGCCTGCAGGGCCTCCATGGCGGGCTCGAAATGCCAGCTCCCGTTCTCGTAGCCGCCGGTGGTGACGTCCACGACGTCCAGGTCCTCGTTGGCCAGCATATCTTTCAGGCTGTAATAGGCCTTGACCCCGTGGGTTTTCGCAGCGGCGTCCGCCTTGTCCTTGACCACGTCACAGACCGCCACCAGTTCGGCCAAGGGATCCTTCTTGTGGCAGTCGGCATGCAGGTTGCCGATGCCGCCCATGCCCACGACGCCCACCTTCACTGCTCCGCCCGACGTTGCTGTTGCCGCCATGATGATATCCTCCTGTCAGGGTCCGATAAGGGGTCCGAGGTTCCGTTTCCGGCGGGCGGTTGCCCGCCGGAAGCCGCCTCTTGCGCACCCCGGTATCCTAAGTCCTGACCGCAGGAATCTCCTTGATAAAACCGTCAAAAACAAGCACAATCCCGTCAATGAAGAAACGGCTCAAATCGGCGGCTCATTTCAGCGACAACGCGTTTCCGCTGGCCTGCATGCGGATTGAGGACCACAGGGACTTGGGGATTCACAGCCACGAGTTCCATGAAATGGTCGTGATCCTGGCGGGCCGCGGGCGGCATGTCACCGGGCGGGAGGATTATTCCATCGAGGCCGGGGATGTGTTCCTGCTGCGGGCCGACATGGCCCACGGATACGAGGACACGGACCGGATGACGCTGGTCAATATCCTCTTCGACCCGAAGCGCCTGGCCTTGCCCATGGACTTGCTGCGGGATCTGCCGGGCTACCATGCCTTGTTCCGGGTCGAGCCCCACCTGCGGGCCTATCATGGGTTCCGGCACCGACTGCGCCTCTCCGGGGAGCAGTTGGCCGAGGCCGCCGGTCTTATTGCCAGGCTGCAGGAAGAACTGAATCGCAAGGCGCCGGGATACCGTTTCCAGGCCTGCGCGCACCTGATGCACCTGATCGTCTTCGTGTCCCGGTGCTACGGCAGGTCCGAGCGGCCCATGGATCGCCCGTTGCTGCGGCTGGGGGAGGTGCTGAGCTTTATCGAGCAGCATTATCGCGAGCCGGTCACAGTGCACCAGCTTGCCCGGATCGCCGGCATGTCGGAGAGCTCGCTAATGCGGGCCTTCCGGCGCGTGCTGGGCCGGTCTCCCATCGAGCATGTCATCCGCGTGCGGGTGCAGAAGGCGGCCGAATGGCTGCGGCGCGGCGACGTCCGGATCACGGAGGCGGCCTTCCATTGCGGGTTCAGCGACAGCAACTACTTCTCGCGCCAGTTTCGGCAGGTCATGGGCGTCAGCCCGCGGGAATACCGCGCCCGCCGGTCGGCGGGGGAATGATCACTGGGTATCTGAGCCTGTTTAGCGATGGGGATCGCGGCCGTCTCCAGGACGCCGTTGGCAATATCTTCAGCCAAATCGGCCCCGGGCGGGACGGAAAAAACGGAAGGAGGAATCGGCCATGCCGAGGCTGACTTTTCCCCAGCTCTGCCGGGCCTGCGGCAAGTCCCCGGTCTACGTGCGGAACCTGCAGGCCGGCCTGGGACTGCCCCGGCCGGCCGGCCAAGAGCGCTATTCGTCCGCCTACGCTGGTTTCCTCGGGACCGTCGTCGCCCTGCGGGCGTTCGGCGTGCCGCTGGACGCCATCGAGGAACTGCTCGCCAGCGAACTGGCCGTCCTGCGGCTGCTGAAGGCCGACGCCCTCGATGCCTCCGCCACCTGGTACCTCGACCAGCGCGACTGCAAGGGACACGCCGAGCGGCGCCTGCTGCTGACCGGGTACGACCTCGGCTTTCCCATCGGCGGCCAGGTCATCCAGCCCAACCTCGATTTCGGCGCGCGGGACCCGGAGCTGTTCTCCGGCCGGGAAATGGGCGAGGATGTCCTCCTGGCCCTCGACCGCTACCTGCAGCGGCTGAGGACCGTGACCGACCGGGTGCGCCGGGAGCGACCGGTCCTGGCGCGCGCCCTGCGCTGGGCCAGGCGGCTCCTGGGCTAAGGCGGGGCCTCGCCCGCAACCCGGGCTCAGCGGTAGTTGGCCGCCGCCTGCCGCAACGCCTTGCGGACCTTGTCCACCAGCGCGCGCGGCGCCAGGACCGTCGCCCCCGGTCCCCACGACAGCGCCCAGTCCTTCACCTCGTTCAGGTGGTTGGTCGTGAACTCCAACACCGCGCCGCCACCGCGCAGGTCGCGGATCGTCTGCCGCGGATGCCACTGCCGCTCGCGGATGTAGGGCGCCACCTCCGGCGAGAAACGGATGCGCACCTGGTGGAACGCCTCCTTCCAGATGATCCCGAACGGGTCGCCGAACATCCGCTGGTGCGTCATACCGGCCGGCAGGGTGAAGCCTTCCTCCAGCACCGCCGCCCGGCGGATGCGCGAGATCGCGAAGGTCCGGATCGCCTGCCGGCGGTGACAGAAGCTGCTCAGGTACCACTCGCCCTTGTAGCTCACCAGGTAATACGGGTCCACCGTCCGCGGCCCGGCGTCGGCTTCCCCTCCGCCCGGCCCGGCGTGGACGATGCGCAGGCGGCGGTTCTCGCGCAGGGCCTTGGCGAGCGTGTCCCAGACCTCGCAGTCCACGCGGGTCGCCGGCTCCGGGAACACCAGGATCCGTTCGTCCATCCAGGCCGGCTTCACCGGGGTCTTGTCCGGCAGGGCGGCGTGGATCTTCGCGAACACCGACGCCAGTTTCTGGAACAGCGGCGTGTGGCGGTACTGGTTGAGCACAGTCTGGGCCACGCAGACGGCGAACAGGTCGCTTTCATTCAGGTTGATGGCCGGCAGGGCGAAGGTCGGCTCGGTGTAATAGTACCCGCGCTTGAGGCGGTTGTAGGCCAGCGGCGCCTCGAGCTGGTCTCGCAGGTAGTCGATGTCGCGCTGGATGGTCTTGTCGCTGACCTCCCATTCCGCGGCCAGGCGGGCGCAGTTCGGGAATGTGCCCGCCTTGATCGCCCGGTCGATGAACAGCAGGCGCCGGAATTGGGGCTTGAATTTCGGCATGATCGGGCCTTTCCAGGCAAGCCGCGCCATTAAACATCCCGGTCCGCCGTTTGGCAATCCCGGAAGAGTTTTTTTCGCTCGGACGCTATTTGTCCCTCTGGCCGGGATAGATTGTCGGGCGTTGACAGCGCGGAAGGGGTGATCCGGGCGAATGGGGAGGGCAACATGCGAAACCTGGCCTGCGACAACGAGTGGAAAGAAGCGGTCCGGCAGATCCTGGCGGATGCCTGGAGGCTGCTGGGAGGCTCGGCCCTGGGGATGCCCTATCCGTCGGCGGGCGTCGCGCCCGCCCCGGCGGCGCGGCCCCGGCAGCCGCTTCTGCCGGGCTGGCGCGATCACGACGCCGGCTTCGCGGCAACGCGCCGGAAAATCAAGCGGCGGAACAGGTAGAGCGCGAGCAGGACGGCCGTCAGGATCGCCGCCGCCGCGAGTTCGTGCCGCTTGATATCCTCGATGACCAGCTCGACCGTGTGGCCGAAGAAATACCCGACCAGGAAGTAGAACAGCGTCCAGACCGTGGCGCCGGCGGCGCTGAGAGACGCGAAGCGGCCCGGGCGCATGCGGGTCATGCCGATGACCACCGGGATCACGGTGTGCGATCCGGCGGAAAAACGGAAGCCCAGCATGAAGAGCGTGCGAAAGCGGTCAATCAGCGCCGCGAGGCGTTCCTGTTGCCGACGCCAGAACGGCCGGCGCGCCAGCGCTTGGCCGGACAGCAGGCCGACGTAATAGGCGATTTCCACCGCCAGGAAGGTGGAGAGCCAGGCGGCGGCGAGCACTCCGAGGCTGTTCAGGTATCCCTGGTGCGCCAGGAAGCCGGCCAGGCTGAGGGTGATCGGCCCCTCGATGATGACGCCGAAAAACACCGCCAGGCACCCGTACTGGTCCAGCCAGGATTCGATGTTCATGCGCGCCCCCTGTGGAATAATGAAATGATGGAAGCCTGGAATAATGGCAAGCAGAAATAAAAGATCTCACGGGTTAAAGCTTGCCTATTGGCATTTCGCATGCAGACGTCCCCTGCCGCCTTGCGCGGCAGGAGTCGGAGATTGGGGAGAAAAGGGGTTCGTTTTCTCCCCAATCTCCTTTCCCCGCGACACGAGGTCGCGGGGGCTCCGCTGACTTATTACGGTCGCAGGTCCCATCTTCCAGTCCTCCAGCATTCCATTAGTCCAATCTGCCATGGGGTTGCCTGACCCGGTAAATGTGCTTTCCGGCATATGAAAAAACTTTTTCCAGTCCGGGGAGGCGGTCGAAGGCCTCGGCCTGGCGGTCCAGGCAGAGAAGGTAATCCACGCCCAGGCCGGCGAAGCGGGGATGGGCCGGGTGCAGGCCGACGATGAACAGGTCCGGTTGCTGGAGCAGAAAAGCCGGCTCGTCCCCGGCGGGCGGCAGGTCGAAGACGACGTGGGCGTAGCGGTTGTAGATCGCCCGCCGGCGGCCCTCCGGGTCCAGCGCCTTCCACATGGCCAACTGGGGATAGGCGTGAACGCCGTTGACGGCCCGACAGCCGAGCATCCGGAACAGGTTGGGCAGGACCATGTCGCCGTAGGCGAGCCAGACCGGCCGGCGGCCCGGGGTCGAGCCGGCCCGGTCAAGCGCCAGGATTTTCTGGGCCAGGGGGTTGTCCCGGATGAAGGCCGTGCCGCCGCGGGCCAGGGGATTGAGGTCGTAGGTGGCCAGGACGGAGACCGCCACGAGGGCCGGCAGGACCAGGCGCGGGGCCAGGAAGAACAGGGGCGCCAGGGCCATGGCGAACAGGCTGCCGAGCAGGGCCGTGCCCAGGGAATAGCCGGGAAAATAATTCGACAGCCGGATGGCCATGGCCAGGTGAAACCCGATCCAGAGCGCGCTGACGATCCAGGGGAATATTCTGTCCGCGCGCCCGGCGGGCGCCGCCCGGCGCCGGGCGGAAAGGTAGACCGTCAGCAGGCACAGGTCGGCCAGGCCCAGCCCGATCAGGGTGCGGCTGGGCGGGGCGCGCTCCAGGAGGGTCCAGCGGGCCGCCCAGGCGGGCCATTCCATGAAATTCCAGAACAGGAGGAAAACCACGTACCCGGCCAGCCAGAGCCACACGGCCCGGGGCGGCCGGCGGGCGCGCCACGCGTCCCGCAGCAGGGCGGCGAAGACCAGCGGGAACAGCATGAAGAACGAGGCGCCCTCGCAGGGGTTGAGATAGCGCCAGTCCGGCGGCGGCTTGAGGTTGAGGGCGTTGCCCCGGAAAACATGCCAGACCGTCTGATCCCCGCCGGCGGCCAGGCGCTGGCCGGGGTAATCGCTGTGCCGGACAATTTGAATTGTTTCCCAGTTGCTGCCGACGACATAGGCGCCCAAGCCGAGGATGACGAGGCCGGCCAGGCAAAACCCCAGCCACCGGAGGCGGCCCAAGCTGATAGGGCGCTGGCCTTCAAGCGTCCTTGTCGGCTGAGGCGCGTTGCCGTCAACCGCCATGTCTTGTCGCGCCTCTTGTGGCGCCGGCCTGCCCTCAGGCCGGTCGGACCGGGGCGCCAGGTCTTGCTGCAGCGGCTCCGTCAGGCGAGAGGGCGCCCCGGCGCCATCGGGAACGCGGGCACAGCCCGCCTCAAACGGATCCGAATGATTGCCGCTGGACCGGGATGCGGATGTTGTTTGCAGGGCCGCCCCGATGAAGACGAAGACGATAAAGTAGAGCAGGGTGACCAGGTAGGGGGTGTAGTTGAAGGTCAGCAGGAACGCGACGCCGAACCAGGCCGTTCCCAGGGCGGCGCCGAGAATCTGAAGATCGCGGGCGAAGAGAAGGCGGACGCGGCAAAGCGCGCCTCTCCCTGAAGCCGATCTTCGGGCGGGGGAGGGCTGCGAGGCATCGCGGCCGTTCTTTCCATCGCGGGGTGGCGGCCGATGGCCTGATGTTCCGAATGTTCGTAACCGCAGCAGGGCCAGCAGCAGCCCGCAGGCGAAAATGAGCGAGGGCGCGCAGTTCAGGGACCAGGCCTGGCAGAACGGCGAAAACAGCAGGGCTGCGGCCCCGAGCGCCGAGGTCCAGCGGTCGCCGCCGGTCAGCCGGAGCAGGAGCAGCCAGGCGGCGATCCAGAGGCCCAGCGCTCCGAACCACCACTGGAACGCCAGGCCGATGTCCCCGGAAATGAAATAGCCCCAGACCTGGGGACGGAAGAGAGTGGTCAGATCCCGGACCGGGGCCGGGGCGCTGACGATCATGTTGTACTGCCCGTCCCCGACCAGCGGATTCTCGACGGGGAAGGCCGGGGTAACGGCCCGCTGGCTCAGGGCGTGGGGCAGGGCCACGACCCAGTCGTCCGAGCGGTAGCCCTTGGGTTCGTGCAGCAGGACCTCGGGGGCCGGCGAGCCGTCAATGGCGGCGTGCCAGGCCGAAAAGGAGTAGCCGTGAATGCCGGCGGCCGTCAGGATCGCGCCGAGCGCCGCGAGGGGAACGATTACGCGGGCGGGATGCCATCCGCCGGGAATGGCTGTCGGCGTGTTCATGAAGCGACGATTCAACGCAACAATTCGCCATAGTCCGGCAACCGCCGGACGACACAGTAGAAGCGACGCCCTCGTCGCTTCTGGACAAGACGAAAAGCGGCGGGGGCGCCGCTTCTACCGGAGTAAACCGTTGGCTAGAGCGATGATTGCCCGGTTGCCGGCCTTCAAACAATCCAATCACGAGAACAGAATTGCATCAACCTTTCGGAACGTATATCATAATGAAGTTTAGGGATACAACAGCAAAGCTTAGCAACTCAAAGACAGGAGATATGCCATGGCCAAAATCGCGATGATCGGCGCGGGCAGCGTGGTGTTCTGCAAGACCCTGGTGGCGGATATCCTCGCCACCGAGTCCCTCAAGGACAGCGAAATCTGTCTCATGAGCCGGACCAAGCCCAAGCTGGACCGGATGGAAGCCTTCGTCAAGCGCATGATCAGGGAGAACGGCCTGCCGGCGACGGTCTGGTCCACCACCGACCGCCGCGAGGCGCTCAAGGGCGCCCGCTACGTGATCATCATGATTCAGGTCGGCGGGGTGGACGCCTTCCGGCTGGATTACGAGATCCCGATGAAATACGGCGTGGACCAGTGCATCGGCGACAGCCTCGGCCCGGGCGGCATTTTCCGGGGGTTGCGCACGATCCCCGTCCTGGCCGGGATCGCGAAGGACATGCGGGAGCTCTGCCCCGACGCCATCCTGCTCAACTACGCCAACCCCATGGCGGCCTGCTGCCTGGCCCTGGGCCGGCTGTCGGAGGTGCCGTTCATCGGCCTGTGCCACGGGGTGCAGACAACCCTGGACCTCATCAGCCGCTACGTGGACGTCCCCAAGGACGAGATCGACTTCCTCTGCGCCGGGATCAACCACATGGCCTGGTTCCTCTCGCTCCGGCACAAGCGCACCGGCGCCGACCTCACCCCGGCCCTGCGCGCGAACATCGAGAAGCCGGAATACTACGTCAACGAAAAGGTCCGCTGCGAGGTCATGCGCCATTTCGGCTACTTCATGACCGAAAGCACCGGGCACCTCTCGGAATACCTCCCCTGGTTCCGCAGCTCCGAGCGGGCCCTCAAGCGCTACTGCGACCAGCCCGCCTTCGGCGGCGAAACCGGCGCCTACTACAAGTACTGCCGGATGCTGGCGGACAAGTACAAGCACGTGGATTACCTGGAGCTGGAGTCCGCCCGGATCGAGCGGCGCAGCGTGGAATACTGCTCTTACATCCTCGAGGCGGTCGAGACCGACCGCCCCTTCCGCCTGAACGGCAACGTGCGCAACGACGGCTACATCAGCAACCTGCCCGCGGGCTGCTGCGTCGAGGTGCCCATTTTCGTGGACCGGCGCGGGCTGCACCCCGTCCGGGTCGGTGCCCTGCCGCCCCAGTGCGCCGCGCTCAACCAGAGCAACGTGACGGTCCAGTCCCTCGCCGTGGAAGCCGGCCTGAGCGGCGACCCCGAGCACGCCATGCACGCGGTGGCCCTGGATCCCCTGACCTCGGCGGTCTGCACGCTCGAGGAGGCGCGGCGGATGACCGCCGAGCTGCTGGCGGCCGAGGGCGAATGGCTGCCGCAGTTCAAGGGGAAAAAGCTCAAGGCCGCCCCGGTGATCTCGATCCCGAAGCAGGTCAAGCCGGTGGAGGTCCCGCTCGACCCGGCCCTGGCCATCGTCCACCGCTTCGGCACGCTGGCCGGCCAGAAGGTGGAGGCTGCGGGGTCGAAGGGAACGAAGAAGCGGAAGTAGAACCAAGGCGGGAGTTGCCCGCAACCCAATGGCACCTGATCCACGCAGAACCGACAAGAAAAGGACTCACCACGGAGGCACGGAGAAGAAAAGATTGCTTGAAATCGGGTTTTGAAGGAAGCAAAAACCGATTTTAAGCAATGGCTTGTTTTTGAGCAGGAGGGGAGTCTGCAAATCCCCCGTCCGCCTCCAAGCTCAAATTTGACAAAGACTCCTCTTATTCTCTCCGTGCCTCCGTGGTTATTTTTTGTCTTTAATTTGGTTGCGGGTATGGCCCGCGGTGGTGTTAAGGCGCCCTCTGGCCCTCAACCCGAGGGAGGGCGGACATTCTGCCCGCCGCGGATAGCGGCACACTGATGGCTCGTCATGATGTCCTCGGAATGCCCGTGCTTGTCATCCCGGGCAGGGCGAGGGGTCTCGCTGCCGCGCCACCTTACAGAAGCGCCAGCAGGGCGGCCGCGAGCGCCGCAGCGGCGATCAAAAGAAAGAT
>CAZVVD010000046.1:15034-25979 GCA_964630555.1 uncultured Verrucomicrobiota bacterium
AAGAAGCCCCCCAGCAGGCACTTGCTGAAGACGACATTCCGCCGGCTCCAGTCCACCAGCGCGGCCGTCTTTAGACCCCGCCAGGTCAGCCACAAGATCACGATCAGCGGCAGGATGAAGAGGGCGTTGTAGAGCGCCAGCAGGAGCGCGGCCCGCGAAAAGGTGCTGCCGCTTCGGAAAACCACGACCAGGGTTGGCAAGTAAAGTTGCCCGGTGCACACGGTCTCGATCGCCGTCACCGCCGCGCCGATCCCGAGCCCGCCCAGGATCAGGTGATGGCCCTGCAGCCCGCGCCGCATCAGGGCGTGCATCAGACGCATGATCGGCCGCGGCAGGCGCAGGCTGAGCCGGCTTGGGTCGCCCTCGCGCCGGAAGCGCCAGGCGTCGCGGAAGGAGAGGGCGGCGAAGACGATCAGCACAGCGATCATGCCCGCGTCAATCGCGGCGCGCAGCGGGGCGAACCAGGAGGCCAGGTGCAGGGCCCGCAGCAGGCCCAGCCCGATGGCGAAGTAGGTAATAAAACTGGCGGCGCAGAAGGCGCCGCCCGCCAGGAGCAGGCGCCGGTCGTCAAGTTTCAGCGCCGTCAGCAGGCTCATGAAAAACACCAGGGTCGCGATGGCGCACGGGTTCAGGCCGTCCACCAGCCCGGCCCCCATGACGGCTGGCAGGCTGAAGCGCCGCGCGCGCTCCTGGAGGGCGTTGAGCGTGGCGGGCGGCGGCGCCTCCGGCCCCGCCGGCGCCAGGTCGCCGGAGAGCGCGCGGTCCAGGGTCTCGAACAGGCGCCCGCGGATGGCGGGGAGTCCGTTCAGCATGATCCGGCCGTTGACGACCATGCTGACGTCCTCGTCTTCCGCGCCGCCCAGCCGCTCCTGGTAGCCCGCCAGCCGCAGGTAGTTGCTGGCCACTCCGATGTCCAGCCGCTCCAGGGTGTAAAAGTCGCCGTACAGCCCTTCGAGTTCCGGAAGGATTTCGTTCTCCACCCGGCCGCAGTTCTCGCATCCGCCCTCGAAGAAAAACTCTATCCGCGCCGAAACCCCGGCCGCGCCATCCGGGCCGGCCGCGACGGGCGCGGCCGCGCCCAGCAGCGCCAGGCACAGCCGGAGACAGCGCAGCCGGCCGGACAGGCGTTTCGGCCCGAGGGGCAATGCGGCTGAGGGCGCGGCGTTCCAGCCGGTCGCAGGCGTCAACGGGATTCCTCCAGCAAACGCAGGTCGAACCGGAAGCGGTAGCAGCCGGCCGGGACCAGGTGCGCGTCTTCGGTAACGGTGGACCAGGACATGTGCCCGCCGATGCCGGCGTGCCGGACGTCCAGGTTGAGGAAGGTTTCCGCCCGGCGCGGCAGCTCATGGTCGTGGGCCGCCTGGCGGTAGTCGGCGATGCCGGCGTGCCGGGCGTCAAAATGAAACGGCGCCGGATTGTCCACCCGCAGGGCGTGTCCCCGCCGGTCGCCGAGGATGAGCCAGCGGACCTCCTCGTGCCCGCCGCACTCGGAGGGCGGGACGAACGGGAAGTGCTGCGCGGTCACGGTGGAGGCGTGGATGCCCACCAGGGCGCTGTCCTTGCGGTCGGAGTAGTTTTCGCCGGGACCTCGCCCATACCACTCCAGGGCCTCGAATCCCGCCGGCAGGATTAGCCCGATGCCGACCCGAGGCACGTGGCGGAAGGTCCGGGCAATGTCCAGCTCGGCCTCGATGCGGAGGGCGCCGTCGCCGCCGATGAGGTAGGCGAGCTCGCTGCGGACGAGGGGCTCGCCGGCGCCGGAAACCAGCAGCGCGGCCGCCTCGATGCGGACGCGTCCGTCCGGGAGCGGACTGGCCTCGATCCGGCTTAACTTGCGGGTCAGCCTGTCGGGCGCCAGCGGCAGCCACAGGTCATGGCATCCCCAACCCGGCGCGGTGTCCAGGCCGGAGAAGGGGCGCGCCAGGTTTTCCGCGGCGCCGGAGGCGATGTAGTCCACGCCGTTTTTCCGGCAGCGGGTGATCAGGCCGGTGGTCCGGTCGAAGGCCATCTCGAAGCCCTGTCCGGCGACGCGGTATTCGCGGTCGCCGGTTTCCAGTGAGGCCGCCGCGGGCGCCGGCGCCCGGCGGCTGGCGGGGGGGCCGCCCGCGAGGCTGAACTGGGTGCGGTAAATTTCGTGCCCGGCGGGCGCCCAGGGGGCGGCCTGCGCCAGGGTGATGTGAAAGTCGAGGTGGTATTCGGCCCCGGCTTTTCGCTCCGGCATCAGGTCCCTGAGATCCAGGCTGAAGTCGGCATCGGCCATGGGGCCGGCGGACGGCATGGGGAGCGTTCCCTCGCGGAGGACGGCGCCGTTTTCCCGGAGCCGCCACGCCAGGGCGTAGCCGGCGGTGTCGAGGGCCTGGTGGCGGTTGAGCAGCTTGAATTTCCCGGCCTCGCTGTCGACGGCGGCGATCCGGACCGGGGCCTGGGCGTTCTTGATCTCGGCCGCGACCGGCTTGGGCGTCAAGTCCGGCAGGACGACGCCATTGCAGGTCATGTGCTTGGGCATCTCCCAGTCAACCAGGTCCTCGTGGAAGTCGCCGCCGTAGCCCCAGAACTCGCGGCCGGCGGGGTCCCGGGCCGTCAGGCACTTGTCCTGCCAGTCCCAGACAAAGCCGCCCTGGAAGCGGGCAAAGCGCTCGAGCAGCTCGGGGAACCAGCACATCCCGCCGCCGGAGTTGCGGATCTGGTAGAGATATTCCACCAGCACCACCGGGCGCGGGTCGCGGGCGTCGGCTAGCAGGTTGATGATCGCCTGCGGGGGCGCGTACATGTTGCCGCGCAGGTCCGAGATGATGGCGCCGGGATGCCCGCTCTCGTACTGGACCAGGCGGCTGGAATCGTAGAAGCGGATCCAGTTGGCCATGGCGGCATGGTTGGGGCCGGTCTCCGATTCGTTGCCCAGGGACCAGGAGAAGATGGCGGGATGGTTCTTGTGGACCAGCACCATGCGGACGGCGCGCTCCAGGTAGGCTTGCGCCCAGGCGGGATCGCGGGAGAGCCGCCCGCACACGCCGTGGGTCTCCAGGTCGGTCTCGCACACCAGGCAGATGCCGATTTCGTCGCACAGGTCGTACCAGGCCGGGTCGTCCGGGTAATGGCAGGTGCGCACGGCGTTGAAATTCAGCCGTTTCATGGCGAGGAGTTCTGCGCGCATGTGCTCGCGGGACACCGCGCGCCCGGTCGCCACAGCGTGTTCGTGCCGGTTGACCCCGCGGAAGATCATGCGCGCGCCGTTGAGCCGGATCACGCCGTCCTTGATCTCGATCCGCCGGAACCCCACCCGGCTGGACTCGATGTCCACGGTCTGCCCGTCGGGTGCCAGCAGCGTCAGGACCGCCGTGTAAAGATAGGGCGTTTCCGGCGTCCAGGCCGCGACCCGCGGCAGGTCCAGGTTGAAAATGACGGCGGTCTCCTCGGGCGCGCCCCAGCCGGGATTCAGGGCCGGCTTGCGCTCGGCCCGGGCCACGGACGCGCCGTCGGCGTCGAACAGCTCCAGCCGCAGGGTGTGATCGGCATAGCCGTCCAGTTCCTTCAGGCGCACCTCGGCTTTGAGCACTGCGCCGGGCGCGCCGTCGTTCGGCGTGGCCCGGAGGAACCAATCGCGCAGGTGGATGCGCGGCTTGGCCACCAGGCGCACGGGGCGGAAAATGCCGGAGAGGTGCCAGTAATCCTGGTCTTCCAGCCAGGTGCCGTCGGACCAGCGCATGACCTGGACGGCGAGGGTGTTCTTTCCCGGCTTGACCACGCCGGTCAGGTCGAACTCGGCCGGCAGCTTGCTGTCCTGGGAATAGCCCACGGCCCGGCCGTTGACCCACAGGTAGAAGGCGGACTCCACGCCGTTGAAGGTCACGAACACGCTTTTCCCCGCCCAGCCGGCAGGCAGGTCGAAGGTCCGCCGGTAGCAGCCGGTCGGATTATCCCGCGGCACGCAGGGCGGATTCCACTGCATGCGCCAGGCGGCGCCCGCCCCCGCGAGGGTCGGCTTGCGCAGGTAGGGCTCATCCTTGCCCAGCGCGAAGGGATACACGACATTGGTGTAAATGGGCTTGCCGAATCCCTGGACCTCCCAGTTGCCCGGCACCTGGATCGGAGCCCAGCTGGCGTCGTCAAAGCCGGGTTCCCAGAAGCCGGCGGGAACCCGCTCCGGGGCGGGGGCCAGGTGGAAGCGCCAGGGGCCGTCAAGGGAAAGCACGTTGGCGGAAGCGTCGCGATCGCCGGCCAGGGCCTGGCAGGCGTTTTCGTAGGCGCCCCAGGGCGCGTGGCTCGACTCGCGGTTGATCTGGGTGACGTCCGGGTTCTCCCAGTCGCGGCGGTAGTGGAAGCAGTCATTCCCCTTGCGCTCGTTGTCGGCGGACATGTTTCGCGGGTTCATGAGAAGTCTTTGGTTAGCTTGATGTTTAGGAATTGTAGAGTGGAAGCGACGCCCTCGTCGCTTCTTCCGGAATGACAAGCGGCGGGGGCGCCGCTTCTACTCCAGTAACACATTATAGGAAAAAGTCGCCCTGCCGCAGGGCCACATTTCGGCGCCAGCGCCAGAACGGGATGAAATATGGCAGGGCGGACGCGGGGACGCAAGGAAAAGCGGGCCGGTGTTCTTTACATGGCTGGGTTTTTTTGATAGCCATGGCGACCCAGGAATAGTTCAACCTAGATTCGGCAGTAGAGAACCACGAATGCACACAAATTGACGCGAATGCAGAAAGAGTCCAGTAAATATATACGGATGACATATGATGCAATCCATAAGGAACATCACCTGCCGGGTGAGGTCTTTGATATTCACAAACATTGAGTATTAGTGTTCATTGGCGTCCATTCGTGGTTCAACTGCTCTTTTTAGGTTCTATGACTGCCCGGTCGTGGGCATCCGGCTGCCCTTCAACCAATAAGAAGGACTCTCATGCAAATCCATGTCCATCTCGCACCCGTTGCTCCCTGGAACGAGGGGAGCCCCGCCCTGCACGGGCCCGCCATCTGTGGGGCGTCCGCCGGCAAGCCGTTCCTGCACGCCATCCCCGCGACCGGCGAGCGGCCCCTGCGCTTCAACGCCGAGGGCCTGCCCGAGGGGCTGAGCCTGGACGCCGCCAGCGGCCGGATCACGGGCGCGGCTCGGCAGGACGGCGAGTTCCGGGTTCTCCTCAGCGCCGCAAACCGCAACGGCCGGGCGGAGAAGGAGTTTACCATCGCCGTCGGCGGACGGCTGGCCCTTACTCCGCCCCTGGGCTGGAACAGCTGGAACGCCTGGCGTCACTGGGTGGACGACGCCAAGATCCGCGCCGCCGCTGACGGCCTGGTTCGGACCGGCCTGGCCGCCCGCGGCTATACCTACGTCAACGTTGATTCCTGCTGGCAGGGCGTCCGCGGCGGGAAGCACAACGCGATCCGGCCGAACCGGAAATTCCCGGACATGCCGGCGCTTGCAAAACACATCCACGGCCAAGGCCTGAAGTTCGGCATCTACTCGACGCCTTGGATGGTCCCCTGGGGGTGTGAAGTAAAGGAAGTCATAGAAGAATGGGGTGTCACTCGATTGATAGGATGTTCTTCCGGCGAACCGGATCCGGACTATCCTGCCACCCTTTTCGCTCCCCGCGGCCATTGTGTGGGCATCGAAAAGCATGAGGCCCAGGATGTGGCCCAGTGGGCGGAGTGGGAGGTGGACTTCCTCAAGTACGACTGGACGCCCACCGACCCGAAATCGCTGGAGCGCATGGGGCGCGCGCTGAAAGCGGCGCCGCGGGACATCGTCTTCAGCGTCTGCACCGACGCCCGCCTGAAGGACATCGCCGCGCTGAAAACCTGGGCCCAGATGTGGCGGGGAATCCCGGACACCTTCGACAACTGGCCGAGCCTGCTGAAAAACGCCTTCATGTCTGACGACTACCTCCAGGAGGAGTGGCGTCCGCACATCGGGCCCGGCGCCTGGCACGACCTCGACATGTTCGCCCTCGGCCCGCAGTTCCACTCGGCGACGAGCAGTTGCCCCAACAAGCTCACCCCGGACGAGCAGATCACCCACCTGACGGCCTGGGCGATGTATCCCTCGCCGCTGCTTCTGAGCTGCGACCTCTCGGCGTTGAGCGACTTCGAGCTGCGCCTGTTCGGCAACGAGGAGGTGATCGCGGTCAACCAGGACCGCTTGGGTAAACCCGCTGTCCGCCTGCGCGAGGAGCGGATCCAGGCGCTGGGTCCCGGGCAGCCGCTCCGCCAGCGCCGCGTCTGGGCGCGCCCTCTGGCCGACGGCAGCCTGGCCGTGGCCTGCTTCAACCTGGCGGATGCCCCGGACGAGCTGGCCGTGGATTTCCGGGATCTCGGCCTGCCCGGGAGCGTTCGGGTGCGGAACCTCTGGGAGCGGCGCGATCTGGGCCGCGCGAGCGGGCGCCTGGCGGTGCCGGTGCCGGCCCACGGCGCCCAGCTGGTTCGGCTGTCAGCCTAGCGCCGATGGGATATGCCGATCCGCTCAGGGAGCGGTCCGGCGCGCGCGGCCCGCGGCCGCTTTCGCCTTCCCGCCGCTCGGCCGAACCGCCGCCGCCCGGCAGGCGACCACCCAGCGAATCCACGGGGCCAGGCCGCGCCCCGTGACGCTTGAGACCGGGAAAACCGGCAGGGCGGCGTTTACCTGGCGGAGGTTGGACCGGCAGACCCCCAGCTTGACGTTCAGGTGCGGAAGCAGGTCCGTCTTGGTCAGCACCGCCGCCCGCGCCGCGCGGAACAAGGCCGGGTATTTCAGCGGCTTGTCCTCGCCCTCGGCGACGCTCAGGACCGCTACCTTGGCGTGCTCGCCGAGGTCAAACTCGGCGGGACAGACCAGGTTGCCGACGTTCTCGACGATCACCAGGTCCAGCCGGTCCAGCGGCAGGTCGCGGAGGGCGCGGTGGACCAGCTTGGCCTGCAGGTGGCAGCCGCCGTCGGTTAGGAGCTGGCTCACCCGGCAATGCAGTTTGGCCAGACGCTCGGCATCCCGGGTGGTGGCGACATCGCCCTCCAGGACCGCGAACCGCAGCCGCCGGGCGAGGGGGCGCACCGTGCGCTCCAGCAGCAGGGTCTTGCCGGCGCCGGGCGAGCCGATCAGGTTCAGCATGAGGATGCGGTGCTCCCGCAGCAGGCGCCGCGTCCGGTCGGCCCAGTGCTCGTTGGCCCCCATCAGGTTGCGGTAGACTTTAATCGTGCGGCGGCTCATCGTCTTCCACCTCCAGGCTTTCCAGATAGAGTTCCTCGCCCCCGGTGAGCTCGATGTCGCCGGCGCCGCAGGCGCCGCAGGCGTAGCGGGGCTGGCGGATCGCGCCGCGCCAGCCGCAGGCCGGGCAGCGGGCGGTCACCGCCGTCTGCCGGATCGCCAGCCGGGCCCCGGCCGCGGGGGTGTTTTCGGCCAGGGTCTCGAAGGCGAAGCGCAGGTTGTCCGGCACGACGGCGCGCTGCCGGCCGATGACCACGCGCGCGGTTTTCAGGCGCGCGCCCGGGCGCTTGTTCATCTCCGCCAGGGCGATCGCCAAAATGGACTGGGCCATGGAGACTTCGTGCATCGGGTGCCTCGCCCGGCACAGTAGCAGGTCCGGCGCCGGGCGGCCAGCGCGGAATGAGGAAGCTTGGCGGGCCAGCCGCGTCAGAAGACAACCTCGACCCGATTCCGGCGCGCAACCCGGAACGTGGCCACGGCCATTTCAGAGGCCGGATCGAAACGCCAGCTCCGGCAGCCGCGGATGTCCTTCGGCCGGCGCCGGGTCCAGATGCGCAGGCTCAGCTCCCGGCCGGCCTGCCGGCGGTCGGCGGCGAACTCGAGGGTCAGCGTTTTCGCCGCGGCGTCGTATTCGTTCCCCAAAAACCGGAGGTCGGTGGGGATCACCGCCACGGGATGCGAGCCGACCAGGTAATTTTCCATGACCGGCCCCGTTAGTTCGGCGATGTAGCCCATGAGCTTGGCCAGGCTCTCCCGGAACATCAGCGCGCGGGCCATGAGGCGCATGTCCATCTCGTAGAAATGGGAGTGCGAGGGGTAATTCGGGTGGGGCTTGTCCGGGCCCTGGCCGGAGGCGGACTTGAAATAGCGGTGGGTCCAGCCGGGAACGGCTGCCGGGAAATGCTTGTATTCGTAGTCCTTCACGAATCGCCGGGCGGCCGGGTGGTCCCAGTAGAAAAGCAGCAGCTCAGGCACGTGGTAGCCGAAGGTGTTGGCGCCGGTGTCGCCCGCGCCCTGGGCCTGGACGCCCGTGCGCCCGCGCTCGAAGTAGCCCGAGAAAAATCGCTGCGAGGCGGCCGGGGCTTTTCCGCCGACGCCGGACGCGGGGGGCTGGGGGAGGTATTCCCGTCCGTAGTTGCCCGAAAAGAGGGCGGCGTAGCGGGCCATCATCATTTTGGCGGCGTGGTATTCCGCCCTCTGCCGGAGCGGCTCGTCGCCGGCCATCTTCGCGAGCCGGGCGGTCCCGAGCAGGCCGTGCCAGGAGTAGTGGAGTCCGTCCATCCAGAGCGACCGGCCGGTGACGCAGGTCCAGGTGGCGCACGTGGCCCAGTCGTTCCAGATGTCGTAGTAGGCGAAGAGCCCCTTGACGAGATCCCACTTGGCGCGGACCTTGGCGAGCTGGGCCGCCGGGTCGTTGCCGTAGAACACGTAAGCCCAGAGTCCGGCCAGCTGCATCCCGTTATACCATTCGAGGTCCACGTTGGTGAGGTCGCCCCACCAGAGATGCTTTTCCCACAGGTAGGTCTGGCCGGAGACCGGCTCCTTCTCGGCGACGTAGGAGCTCCGGTCGAAGCCCTTGAGATTACGGGCGATCCGGGCGAAGAGCCGGGCCCGGCGCTTGCCGGGCAGGGACCAGCCCGCCCAGGCCAGGATGCGCAGGTTGTGGAGGATATCCTGGATGTTGTCGGCGTCGTAGGTGTCGTCGCCCCCGAAGGTCATGTCCGGGTTGGCGAGGTATTTTTCGAGCCGGGCGGTCAGCTTGGCGCCGGCGGCTTCATTGACGACCCGGACCGGGGCCACCGTTTCGCGGCAATACCGGCAGGCGGGGAGGGTGTAGGTCAGCGCGCGGCCCGGCACGGCGTCGAAAGTGCCGTAGCGCACGGGCAGGTCGAGCCCGAGCGGCTTGCCGGAAAGGCCGACGGGATAACCGGCGCGGCGGGCCATGGTGAGCACCGGCGGCAGGGGAACCGCAGGCAGCTTGCCGGCCGCGTGCGGGCCCTTGAACTCGAGGTGCGTGATCGTGTTGCGGATGAGGATCCGCCCGCGCCGCTCGTCCAGGGCGAATTCCTCGCGGCAGTCCACGGGGTAGGCCATCAGGAGCCGGGCCCAGAGGTCGGCCTTCTCCCGCAGTTCCTGCGGATCGCCCGGGGTCATTTCCGACCGGCACGACCAGCGCGGCTTGTCAATTCCGAAAAGCGGCATGACCGCGATCTTCCCGGCCGGTCCGCGGAAATTTAACCGCTGGCCGCGGATGATGCTTTCCACGGAGACCGGGAGCTTTTCAAACACGAACAGCAGGGGAACGCGGCGCTCCCGGTTCGGCCACTGGACGATCCACGGCCGGCTCAACTCGCGCCGGGGGTCGAACACGTGGCGCAGGGTATGGCAGTAATGGCGCGGCTCGACCACGGCGATTCCCCGCCGGCCCTTGGGAAAGGCCATCCGGTAGGCGTGGCAGTCCAGGATGCTTTCCCAGGTGAACGCCGGGGCATGGAGATCGAAGAGCATGCCGGGCGAGAGCAGGGATTGATACACCTCCGCCAGCGGCCGGCCGCCGGGGCCGCGGAAGCGCCAGGTGCGGCAGACCCAATTGGAGGATTTTCCGACCCGGAAGGGGGTGGGGGGACAGAACCGGAAGAGGGTCTGGGTGCCGATGTTCCGCCCGTCCTCGAAATCCACCGTGACCTCGCGGTCCGACGCGTTCCAGCAGAGGAAGCCGGCCTCGTCGAAGACAAAATCCCGGTAGCCCCCGAACCGGCCGACGGAGGTTTCAGACAGGCCGGGCCTGAACTTCAGCGCTGAGCTTGACATGCTGATATCCCTTCTCAATAAACTTTTCGGCCGCCGAAAAATTTATATCACTTGCCTTTTTGAGTTCCGTAGGTCGCGCGCCGCTCTTTGACGTGAAAGCCGATCGGTCGCTTCGGTGACTCAGGCGGGGGCAGGAGCAGCGGGCGGATTTTCGCGTAGAGGTCGCGGAGCGCGGCGTCGTGCGAGAGCAGACCTTTCTCGATCTCGGCCAGCTGCTTTTCCATTTCCGTCCGATGCAGCAATTGCTCTCGCATCTTGACGAAGGCGCGCACCACGAACACGCTCATCTGGACGGCGCGGGGACTGCGCAGGACATTGGCCGCCATGACCGCGCCATGCTCGGTGAAGGCCCACGGTGGTTTTCGTAGACCGCCGCGGCCGGGCTTTGATATCGCAATTTGCGATATCAAACGCGCAACCTCCTGCGGCGCAAGCTGAAAGGCAAAGTCGGGAGGGAACCGTTCGCGGTTTCGTTTCACCGCTTCGTTGAACCGAAACGTCGGCACTCCATAGAGCGCAGCCAAGTCCCGATCCAGGATGACCTTCTGTCCGCGAATCACATGGATGGCTTGTTCTATACGCTCCGGCGGAAGGACGTCCGACGAGTTCCGTTCCGATTTGTGATTCATTCGCTCCCCCGCCAACGAACCGTTTTCACGATTCCATGGAAAAGGGCTTGCCTCACAACGTGAACTTCAGCCTGCTATTTGCCTGACTGCTTCCGCTTCCAGTCGGCCTTCATTTTCTTCATTTCCGGGTTCAGGCGGATGGGCTTGGCCGCGACCTGGTTTTTGCGGTCGTAGAGCCAGCGTCCCTGGTTGTCGCGCAGGACCGGCAGGCGCTTCGCCACCGGCGGCGCCGCGACGGCCGCGCCGGGGGCATCGGCGTACCAGTAGGCCACGCTGCTCATCTCGTTGGCCAGGTGGTTGCCGTGGCCGTGCTCGATGGTGACCTTGA
>CAZVVD010000047.1:0-8287 GCA_964630555.1 uncultured Verrucomicrobiota bacterium
GGTGGCCCGGGGACCCGAAAACAAAAGGCCCCGGCGCCTCGCCGCCACGCCGGGCCATCACTCCGTCGAAGCGCCTGCCACCTCGGCCCTTGAGCGCCACCCCGCTAGGGACACACGCATGCCCGAAAACAAAAGCAAATAAAACTAGCAGGTTTTGAAAAGGTGTCAACGGCTATTTTGAAGATTTTTTACCCCCCCCCGCCGCCGGCTCAAGCAAAGTGGGCGCGGAGGTAGCCCAGGGCGGCCTCGAGCGAAGGCAGAATCTTGGTGCAATAGCGAACCATCCAGGGGCTGCAATCCCGGAACTCAAACGGCGAAAAGGCCACCACGAACTTGCCCAGGTTGTTCGAAGCGTAAAAGACTTCCATGGCCGTTCCGATCGAGGCCTTGCTGTAATTGACCAGGAGGATGTCGGCGGCGCGGATGTCCTGGAGATCGAACTCCACGATCTCGTTGGCGCTGTCCACCTCGCGGTCCTTGAAGTTGCGCCGCATGGGATCCAGCAGGCGGAATTGCCGGCCGAGTTTCCGGGCCACCACCTTGCGCCATTCGCGGGCGGCCCCTCCATGCTCGTCCATGATGGGACCGCATAAGTAGATCGTTTTCATGGCGTCACTCTCCCCATTTTTGGGCTTTCCCTTCCGCCGGCAAATTCGTATGCTAGCATGTCGCGATGAAAACCGCAACGGTCGCGTTCAAAACCGTGGGCTGCCGGCTCAACCAGGCGGAAACCGCCGCCCTGCGCGCAGCGTTCGAGGCCGCGGGATACGCCGCCCGGCCGTTTGGCGAACCCTGCGACGTCTGCGTCATTCACGGGTGCGCGGTCACCGCCCGGGCCGAAAAGGACAGCCTGCGCCTGGCCCGGGTCGCCCGCCGCAGCCACCCCGGCACGTTTGTGATCCTCGCCGGCTGCGTGGCCGAGATCGGCGGCGCGACCGTCGGCCGGGCCGCTGGCGCCGACCTCGTGGCGGGACAACAGGACAAGTACCGCCTGCCAGCCCTCCTCGCCCGCCGCGGATTCGCGCCCGCGCCTCCAGCGCTGCCTGCGGACACCACCCACCCCCAGCCCCTCGCCGACTCCGCCGTCGGTGCGGTGGCGCAGGCTGCATCCGGAGAGGCGCATCGTCCGGCGCCGGCGCCCCGTTTCGATACGACCCGGGCGATCGTCAAGATCCAGGATGGGTGCGAGTTCGACTGCGCCTATTGCATTGTGCCGCGGGCCCGCGGACGGTGCCGCAGCCGTTCGGCGGCGGAGATCGTCGCGGAGGTCCGCGCCCTGGCCGAGGCCGGTCATCGGGAGATTGTCGTGACCGGCGCCAACATCGGCTGTTACCAGTGTGGACCCCTGCGTCTGGCCGGCCTCCTGGAACGGCTGGAAACGGAAACCCCCATCGCGCGGATACGGATCAGCTCCCTCGAGATCACTACGGTGGAGCGACCGGTCATCGAGTTCATGGCGGCGTCGAACAAGCTCTGCCGGTTCCTGCACCTGCCCCTGCAGAGCGGCTGCGACGCCGTCCTGGCCGCCATGGGCCGGCGCTACACAACGCGCCAATACCGGGACACGGTCGAGTATGCCCTGGCCAGGCTGGGCCGGTTCGGCCTGGGCACGGACGTGCTGGCGGGCTTCCCGGGCGAAGACGCCGCCGGGTTCGCGGAGACCGAACGCTTTGTCGAGAGCCTGCCCTTCAGCAACCTGCACGTCTTCGCCTACAGCCCGCGCCCCGGCACGAAGGCGGCCGGCCGCGACGGGCAGGTGGCCGGCCCCGAAAAACAGCGGCGCGTCGCGCGCCTGATCGCCCTGGGCCGTCGCCAGCGCCGCGCCTTCGCCCGGGAATGGATCGGGCGGGAAGTCGAGGTCCTGGTCGAGGCGTTGGACGCTTCCGGCCGGGGCAAGGGCTGGACCGGCGAATATCTCCCCGCGCGTATCAGCGGGCGAACGCTCCGCGCGAACTCCGTGGTCCGCTTCCGGCCCGAGGCTGCGGAGGGAGAACTGCTGCTCGGACACACACCGGGCGGGTGACGCCGAGAGAAAGCGATCCCGGCAGTCACACCCGCCCGCCCTCCCATTCCAACCCCCATGGTGGGCGACGGGCTCCGCCGCCGTTCTTCGAACCGTCAGATGACTTCCAGGTCATCCCGGCTCCCGAGAGCCGGGAAGGGCTGATGGGGCTCGGCCTGGTACCAGTAGGCCACGGAGGCGATGTCGTCCTGCAGGGGCAGGTAGCGACCTTCGCTCCGCCAGCCGAGAGCCTGCATCGTGACCCTGAGGTCCTTGCTGAACCGGACCGGGTCCATGACGTGGAACCGGTAGAGGCCGTGCCGGTTGCCGGGCTTGCCGTCGCAGGCGCCCAGCGGGTAGCCGAGAAACGGCGCGGAATAGTTTTGGCCGAAGCACCAGGCGCCGCCGAAATAATCCTCGGTGCCGGTCCCGCAAATCGTGGGATACCGCGTGTCGCCGTCCAGGAAGATTTTGATCTCGCCTTCGCCCCACCAGCCCGAAGAATTCTGCTGCCAGGCCATGTAGGTGCCGACGTACTGGCCCCGGCCGCGGACGCCGTCCAGGATCACGTAATCCTTCTTGTAGGGCAAGGGATTCGTGCGGCGGAAGCGGGCGTGGAAACAGGCGTCCCCGGGATCGACCTCCCCCAGGGCGTAGTTAATCGCGTAGAAGAACCCGCCCTGGTCGGCCGGAGCCCGGTTTTCCACCGTGATTCGCGCCCGCTTGCGGAACGGCATGGGGAAATAGCAGTTCAGCCCGCCAGCGGGATTGACGTTGATCGGCAGGGCCAGGATGTTGGTGCGGGTCTTCCAGCCGTTGCAGAAGAAGTCGCCGACCGGGCATTCCACGCTCGGGGCTTTTTCGCCATCCCAGTACATGCGCAGGATCAGGTCGCGGAAAGCTTTCACGTCCACCGTGATCCAGATATGCTGGATGACCCCAGGCCCCTCGATCTCGGCGAGGGTGGTCGTGGCGCCCCCGGGCAGGGTGATGCAGGGGCGCACCTTCCAGGTCCGGCCCAGGTCGCGGGCGCAGGGGTTGGGGCCTTGCCATTTCTGCCCGATCTTTACCACCTCCGGCTGGGGCGTGGCGCTGACCTCCGCCATCCCGCCGCGGCCTTTCTCGCCACAGACGTTCTCGGCCGTGATCGAGCGCGTGACCGCCTTCGACATCCGGCTGATGGACCCGAGCCCGCAGAACGACGCTTCAACCGACATGACGCCCTCCCCTTTTTATGTGAATCCCATGGGATGACAGTGAATGCTAAAGATTGAACCCTATCCTGGGTCGGGGGACGTCAGCGCGGGCCGACCTGGAAGCGCGGCTCAGGGTGGTGGCAATAGGGCTGCTTCCCGTTGTTCAGGTAATACTCCTGGTGATAAGCCTCTGCCGGCCAGAAGGCCGTGAGGGGTTCAAGCCGGGTCACCACCGCCCACCCCTGCTGCTTCAACTCGCCCATCAGTTTTTCGGCCGTGTGTTTTTGTTCCGCGTCGGCGTAAAAAATGGCCGAGCGGTACTGGTCGCCGACATCGGGCCCCTGCCGGTCCGTCTGGGTCGGGTCGTGGATCTCGAAAAAGAGCCGGGCCAGCTTCTCGAAGGAATTCTGGAGGGGGTCGTAGACGACGTCCACCGCCTCGGCATGCCCGGTCTGATGGCTGCAAACCTCCTCGTAGGTCGGGTTCCGCGTGCGCCCGCCGGTGTAGCCGACGGTCGTCGCCACCACGCCGGTCGCCTGCTGCAAAAAATACTCCACGCCCCAAAAGCAGCCGCCGGCAAACACCGCGCGCTGAAAACGGTTGGTCATGGCCGCCCGGGGCAGGAAATCCATGGAGATGGAATTGACGCAATGGCGCGTGTCGCGCGGCGTCAGCTTCTCGCCGGTGAACTCGTGCCCGAGGTGCGCTCCGCAGTGGGCGCAGAGGATCTCGGTGCGTTGGCCGTCGGCGTCCGGCTGACGCCTGACCGCGCCGGGCACCCCGGCATCGAAGCTGGGCCAGCCGCAGCCGGAATCGAACTTGTCGGCGGAGCGGTAGAGGGCGGCGCCGCAGCGGCGGCAGAGGTAGGCGCCCTCTTCCTTGAAGCGGTCGAAGCGTCCGCTGAAGGGGCGCTCCGTTCCCTTGCGGACGATGACCGCTTCCTCCTCCGGCGTGAGCTGGCGCCATCCTTCCTTCATCGCCCCCCCCTCCTGCGCCTGTCCGGCCAGGCCCGTCGCCAGCATCAGCACCAGGGCCGCGATCATCCTTTTCACGGTCATCGATCTCAAACTGGCCATGCCTGCGGCCTCCGGTGGATCCCGTTCGTCCCCAGGCGCCCGGCCTATCCGAGGCTGGCCGGCTGGCCGGTGGCGGCCAGGACGGCGTTCCAGCCGGGCGATTTCGGGTCAACCCGTTTCACCCGGGTGGCCAGCCCTTCGATCGGCACGTGGATAAAACGGTCATGGAGATAGCCGATCATGAGCCCGGTCTTGCCGGCCATGGCCGCGTGGACCGCGTGGCGCGCGAAGAGGTCGCACATGATGGCGTCCTCCGCGTTGGCCGGGACGCTGCGGATCGAGTAGCCGGGATCCATGTAGCGCAGCACGACGGGAATTTGCTCGGCCTTGAAATAGGCCTCGATCCGCGAGCGGAGAAAGACCCCGATATCCTTGAGCTTGACGTTGCCGGAGGCGTCGCGCGCTTCCGATCCCTTCTCCAGCAGCTCCTGGCCGGCGCCCTCGGCCACCGCGATCAGGGCATGGGACCGGGCAAGAATCCGCGCCTTCAGCGCGGCCAGGAAACCGCCTTGGCCATCCAGCGCGAAAGGCACTTCCGGGATCAGGCAGAAATTCACCTCCTGGCTGGCCACGGTGGCGCCGGCGGCCACGAACCCGGCGTTCCGGCCCATGAGCTTCACCAGGGAAATGCCGTTCTGGACGCTGTGAGCCTCGGTATGGGCGCAGCGCAGCATGATCGCGGCCACTTCCACCGCCGTCAGGTAGCCGAAGGTGCGCGCGACGAACGGCACGTCGTTATCCACGGTCTTGGGGATGCCCACCACCGCCAAGGCGTAGCTGCGCCGCCGGGCCTCCAGGAACAGGTCGCGGGCGCCGCGCTGGGTCCCGTCCCCGCCCACGGCAAAAAGAATATTCACCTTCCGCCGGATCAGGTTATCCACGGCGCGGGCCGGGTCCACCGGTCCCCGGGAGGTACCCAGCACGGTCCCGCCCTCCTGGTGAATGTCTTCGACAAAGTCGGACGTCAGCAGGATCGGCTCCTGCCCGCGCTCCGGGTCCAGCCCCTGGTAGCCGTAGCGGAACCCCAGCACCTCCTGCACGCCGTAGTGGTGGTGCAGCTCGAGAAACACCGAGCGGATGACGTTGTTGAGCCCGGGGCACAGCCCGCCGCAGGTGACGATCCCGGCGCGGGTCTGGGCGGCGTCGAAAAACAGCCGCGCGCGCGGCCCGGCCGCCTCGAACAGCAGTCCTTCCGGCGCGGCCGCGCCGCCCGGCCGGATAATGTGCTCCGGGATGCGCGCCCGGTCATCGACCGCGGAGGCCAGGGGCGACGGGTAGCGGGCTTCGCCGAGAACCGTGATCTGCATGGATGGATTCCTTTTGTTGCCAGGCGTGCTGGTGACGCACGCTTCACTCATGATTTATTGAAGGCGATCCGCGCGACGCTCTTGCAGGTGAACTCGCGGCGGAAGTCAATGTCGTCCAGCCGTTCAGCGTCGAACCCCTCCGCCGCAAAGCATTCCTTCCACTTTCCGTGCAGGGCCCTCATCTCCCTGACCAGCCGGGAATACGAGTGACACTCGATATTTCCCAGCAGGCAGAGCGCGTCGCAGCGGTCTTCCCCGTCAAACTGGGCCAAGCAGCGCCGGACCGTTGCCGGGGGGATGACCGGCGCGTTGAAGCGCCGGCACAGCGCCGCGATCCTGGAGTCGGCCTTGGACATTCCTCACTGTCCGAACGGATGGAACACGACTGGCCCCGCGAGGGCATAGCCGGCACTTGACAATTGAAACCAGCGGGCGCCGTTTGGGGCGATGACGCTCAGGTCGGTTTTCCGGTCGCCGTCGAAGTCGTCGGCCACCCCCACGCATCCCGGGATGCCGGGGAAGGCGACCACGACGGGCGCCGCAACCGGGTAGCCGAGGGAGGACAGCGCGAAGCCCCATTGACCGCCGTCCTCGTAATACAGCCCCAGGTCCGGCCGGCCGTCGCCGTCAAAATCCCGGGCAAAGGCCAGGCAGCCCCGCACGCCGAAGGTTGCGGTAGCTTCCTGGCCGTAGCCGGTGGAGGAGAGCAGCACACGCCAGAGACTCGTTCCCCGGTGGTACAGGGTCGGGTCGGCCAGGCCGTCGCCGTCAAAATCGGCCGCCATGGCCGCGTAGCCGGCGCCGCCAAACACGCCGCTGACTTCCTGGCCGGTCAAGGAATACCGGAGCCGCCAGGCGCCGGCGGACTCGCGGTAGACGGCAAAATCGGTCCGGCCGTCACCGTCGAAATCCCCCTCCACCGGCGTGTCGCCGGCGCCGCCGAACGGGATGGCATAGGTGTTGGCGTAGCCCTCGCTCGAGGCGCGGGCCTGCCAGAGACCGCCCGTGGAGGCGAAGACAACCGGGTCGGTCTTCCGGTCGCCGTCAAAATCGCCCCGGGCCGGCGCCGACGCCGCATCCCCCACCAGGAAGGGGCCCACGGCCTGGCTGGCGGAATACCCCACGCTGGAAAGCAGGAAATACCAGGTCCCGGCGCGATAGGCCAGGAAGTCGGCCCTGCAATCGCCGTCGTAGTCGCCCGTGCCGGCCGTCACGGCCGTCGGGGGCTCCGGCTGGTCCTTGAACGGGTAGAGCGCCAGGGTGACGGCCGGCTCGGTGAAGCCGATGCCGGAATCGGAGCCGTAGACGTCGTCGTAGGACAGGGCATAGACGTGGCCGGCCAGGCCGTAGCGGTGCAGGATCTGCCCGTAATAAAAGATCGGGAAATCGGCCGTGCTGGCGCCATTGAGCCCCTGGTAATACTGGTTGCTGTCTTTCCAGGCCACCGTGCCGTTGTCCAGGTGCATCACCCCGCGGTCAATGGACACCGGAATGGCCATGGCCACCGGGTCGGAAATCCAGTGGGCGCCCGGCCCGGTCGCATAGCCGTCTTGTCCGTAGAGCAGGTAGCCCCAATCGATGGCTTCCGGCAGGACGCTGGCGCCGCCGACGTTATGCCAGAGCGCCGGGTAATTGGCAAAATCGGGTGAACCCCACGCGTTGCTCGGCCGCGGCAGGGTCGGAACGGCGCCGTAGGGGATTGTCATGGCCGCGTCGCTGAAAATCGAGAGCGTCAGCCCGTCCGCGCTCACCCGGCCGAAATAGGTGGTCGGATCGGAAGCCAGCTTGCTGGAAAACGAGAAGGTCCGGTTGGGCTTCCAGCAGTGCTGGTTGACGTAGTCGTCGAGAAAATGGGTGAACATCTGGGGCAGCGCGCCGGCGCTGACGTCGGAATAGCCGGGCGTTTTCGGGGACAGGACCCGCACGACTTCGCCCGCCCCGTTCCGGATGATGCAGGCCCTGAAGATTTCCGGGTTCCCGGAGCGCTGGGCGGGGTCCGCCGCCGCCGGGATCGCCTCGAACGCCCGGAAGATTACCGGCGAGGAATTGGTGAGGCCGACCGTCACCCGCTCGCCGGTGCTGCGGGTGGCGGAAATCGTGTAGGCGAGGCTGAAGAAGTCCACCTCGGTCGAATTGAGGAAGCCGCCGGCATGGAGGTCCACTTCGAACTTGCCCCAGGGAACGGGGTTGGCCGCCCCCATGAGCGGCCCGGAAACGGGAAGCGTCCCCATCTGGTCGAAGTTTTTGCCCAGCGAAAAATACACGCGCGAGCTCCCCATGACCGGGAACGGGATCGTGGCGGTGCCGTCGCCGCTGTAGATGCGGAGCTGCGTCAGGCTGGCGGTCATGCGAGCGGCGTCGAACGTAAAGGACGGGGTCTCCACCAGGGCATGGGTCCTGAAGTCCAGGTAGCCCAGCGGGCTCTGGCAGATTACCAGGAAGTAGACCTGGTCGTCGGGATAGCCGCTGTGGTTGACGATGGACAGGCGCATGACGGCGTCGGCGCCGGCGGGCTGCGGACAGGCCCAGGTCCCGGCCGCGGCCAACAGCAGCACCTGGGCCAGCCGGGATGGCACCCAGCGGCGCCGGGACTCAGGCGGGCGGAGAGCGGAGCGGCTGTTCACCGGTCGCATGGTCATGTTCCTTTCTGGGGCCCAGGGGCGCGGATTTCCGCGTTCACGCTCAAGCATCAGGTATTGCCTCCGG
>CAZVVD010000047.1:8297-24678 GCA_964630555.1 uncultured Verrucomicrobiota bacterium
TCGCATGAAAGGGAAGGATACAAAAAAAAGCCCGGACCGACAAGCCGAAAGGGCCCCTGGATGGAAGGACGCGGACGGACACCTCCAGGCCGGCGGAGATCAGGCCAGGGGGTAGTCCACCGTGAAGGTCGTCCCCTCGTTTTCCGTGGACATTACCGACAACCGCCCCTGGAGATATTGTTCCGTCAGCAGCTTCATGCTGTAGGTGCCCAGTCCCCGGCCGGCGCCCTTGGTGGAAAAGGAGCGGTTAAAGAGCTGGGCCCTGATCTCTTCCGGAATGAAGGCCGGGTTGTGCACCCAGAAATGGACCCGCTGGTCCCTGGCGAAACACCCCAAGGTGATTTTTTCTCCCGGGCGCGACGCCTCGATGGCGTTCTTGATCATGTTGCCGACCACCCGGCCCAGCAGGGTTTTGTCGCTCGTGAAATCGACGGACTGCGCCGCGCCGTCGATGCCCAGTTCGCGGTCCTCGAGCACGTCCGGCCGGCGGTAGGCCGCGTAAAGGGCGGCCAAAAAGGAGAGCGAATTGACCGCCTCCCGCTTGACCACGAGCTGTTTCTGCTCGGCGGCCATGAGCTGGCGATGGGCCTCGATTTCGTCGATGATCCGTCCGGACAGGAACGCCACGCTGGGCAACATTTTCTTCTCCGTCTCCCGGTCCACGGCCCCGGAGGCCGCCAGTTCGGCAAAGCCCCTCAGGGCGACGGCCGTGTTCATGATGTCGTGGAGAAAGATGCGTTCCAGGTAATCCAGCCGTTCCTCGGCCTGCTTGCGCACGGTGATATCCTGGTGGGTGCCGCTCACGACCAGCGGCTGGCCGTCCGGCGCCCGGGTGGCCACCTTGCCCCGGTCGAGCACCCAGATCCAGCTGCCATCCTTGTGGCGCATGCGCGATTCGCATTCGTAGGCGGGCAGTTCCCCCTTGAAATGCCGTTCCAGCAGCGCGTTCGACCTGGCCAGGTCGTCGGGGTGCGCGAACTGGATCCAGGTTTGGATGGACACCGGCTCGAGCTCGGCCAGGCTATAGCCGATGATCTCCGCCCAGCGCTCGTTGAAGGTGGCGGCCCCGGTCTGGACGTTCCACTCCCAAGTGCCGACATGGGTGCCTTCGAGAATGTAGGCCAACCGCTGGCGCTCCTGCGCCAGGGCCGCTTCCGCCCGCTTGCGGGCGGTGATGTCGATGAAGGCTTCCAGCAGAACCGCCTCGCCCTGCAACTGCGTCTCGATGACCGTCTTGAGGATCGGGATCGTGGTCCCGTCCCGGCGCCGCAGCAGCCGCTCGGAATTATCCAGGGATTGCCCCCGGTCGAGAATCGGGCACTCGTGCTGCTGGGCCGGGCACAGGTACTCCCCGCAGGGCCGGCCTTGGAGGGCCTCGGGGGTGGTCATCCCTGCCAGGCGGCAGGCCGTCTGGTTGGCCCAGCGGATGGTTCGATTCCGGTTGATGAGCACCACGCCGAAGGGCAGTTTTTCCAGGATCTGCATCCAGTGTTCGTTCGAGGCCGCCAGGGCCGCCTCGGCCTGCTTGCGCTGGGCGATATCCTGTTCCAGCACGCCGGCCATGGCGTTGAACAGGCCGCAGAGACGGCCGACTTCGTTGGACCCTGCGACGTCGCAGCGGGCGGCGTAGTTGCCCGAGGCGATCTCGGTCACCCGCCCGGCCAGCCGCTCGATCGGGCGTAAGATGCCGCGGAAGGCAAAGACCACCTTGATTTCCACGCCGAGCAGCGCCAGCAGGATCAAGACCAGCGCCAGGACGATATAGTGGCGGAGCAGGAACTGGTTGGCGCTCAGCGCAGCCCGGGTGCGCGCATCAATCGCTTCCATGCACCGCTGGATCGGGGCCATGATCCGGGCCTTCTCGCCGCTATACTTCTGGCTGAACAGCAGGGCGACGGCCGCGTCGCGATCCGGCGCCCCAGGCGCGGTAAAATTCCCCCGGCCGTCGTCGTGGAGCCCCTGGACGGCGGCAAAAGCCTGCTTTTCCATGGCCACCAGGCGGTCGGAAATGTCCTGGGACTCCCCCAGCAGGCCCAACTCCTCCTCCGTGAAGCCCTCCCGCCGCATCAGTTCGCGCAAGGCAACGGCCTCGCCGGGGGCGACCGCCCGCCAGCGTCCTTCCCCGGCCAAGTGCCAATACGTCACCGGGTATTTCGAGGGGCGCGGCCGCCGCCCGTTGCGAATATCCAGGATCTCCTGGTAGCGCTGTTCGTAGACCGGGTTGCCGGTGGACACGTAGCTGCGCGCCATCCGGGTCAGGTCTTCCGAGCTCTGGAACAGATCGAGGGCGAGTTGGAAGGACCGGAAGCGATGGCGCTCGCTGGCGACGATGTCGTCCTGGATCCGGAGCATCCGGAAGACCACCAGCCCCAGGAAGACGCAGAACAGGCCGAAGCCGAAGGCAAACCACTGGTAGGATCGGCGGATATTCATGGGGGCACACTCGGACGCCAGGACCCCTTCGAGTCTCGCTCACGAAACGCTTGCTTCCATGGCTCCCGGGAAGCATAGCGACCGGCCGGAAAAAATCACGTCCATTCCGTCGCCGGAGGTTTGGCCGCTCCGGAGGCCCCCCTGGCGATTCATCGCGCTTCCAGGGCGGCCGCGCCCCCGCGCGCGGTTCAGACGAGGAACGGGATGACGGCCTTGCGCCACGGGGGATAACCGGGGAACTGGGATTGGTACCAGCGGTGCGTCCGGAGCGCCCGGGGAAACAGGTTGGCGAAGGTGAACCCGAAGAACGCCAGCCCGGCGGGCGATGCCGTCATCAACGCCCAGCCCAGCCATTCCACGATCTCGCCGAAATAATTGGGGCAGGACACGAGCTCGAACAGTCCCCCGCGCGGCACCTGGTAGGCGGAGGGATGCGCGCGCCTCAGGCGTCTGAGCTGGGCGTCGGCCGTCCGGTTGACCGCGAAGCCCGCCGCGAACAGGGTCGCCCCGGCCAGGAAGGGCCAGGACAGCAGCCAGCCGGGCGGATAGGCCTGAAGATGGAACACGCCGTAACCGTTGACAAATCCGTTGAGCAGGTTGAACAGGATGGCCATGGCCGCCAGGAGCAAGGGAAACGGCTTGTCCCGTCCGGGCTGGAGAAAGGCGTCCAGAAACGTGCGCGGCAGGTAGTGGGCCAGCCAGACCGCCAGGAAAACACCCCGCGGCACATCCGGGCGCGGCGACGTCAGAAACATCAGGAACATCAAGGCCGGGGAAGGCAACTCCATGATCATCCAGGCCCAGCGGGCGCGCGCGGCCGGCCCCCACCCCTTCCGGAAAAACTTGCCGTAAGGCGCGGGCACAAACCACAGCGCCAGGAACACCGCGACCGACGCCCCGACCAGCAGGCCAAGGCAGACTGGGTAGATCGCTTGCATTGTAAGGCGCCTCCCGCAACCGCCCGCGCCGCAACCGGAGCAAGCCCGTTTCCCGCACAGGCGGAGCGAATCATACCGTCCCCTGTCGAAATGGCTACTCTTTTGACATTGCGCCCGCCGTCTGCTAGGGTGCCTGCCTTACGCGTCGCTGAAAAAAGGAGCGCGTTATCGGGTCGCGGGCATGGCCAGCACGGGGCCCGAGGCGATCCCGCGGGCAAGGAGAATTGAACCGCCATGATCCTGGGGCTTTGTTTTCTGTTGCTGGCGCTCGGCTACCTGCTCTACGCGCGCTGGGTGGACCGTGTTTTTCAGCCGGACCCGGATCGTCCCACGCCGGCCCTGGCCGCCCCGGACGGGGTGGACACGCTGCCCATGCCGACCTGGAAGGTTTTTCTCGTCCAGCTCCTGAACATCGCCGGGATCGGGCCGGTGTTCGGCCCGATTCTGGGCGCACTCTACGGACCGGTCGCCCTGTTATGGATCGTCATCGGCACGATTTTCGCCGGCGGAGTGCACGACTATTTCAGCGGCATGCTGTCAGTCCGGCACGGCGGGGCCTCGTTGCCGGAGGTCGTAGGGGCCTTCCTGGGCCGGACGGCCCGCCTGCTGATGCGCGTTTTTTCCGTGCTGCTGCTGGTCCTGGTCGGCGTGGTCTTCGTGATCAGCCCGGCCGGCATGCTGCACAACCTGACCGGCCTGGACCGAACCCTCCTGGTCCTGCTCATTTTCGCTTATTACCTGCTGGCGACCGTCCTGCCGATCGACAAAATCATCGGGCGCTTCTACCCTTTGTTCGGGGCCCTGCTGCTTTTGTCCTCCGTCGGCGTGCTCGCGGGCCTGGCGGGCGCCGGCGCCGGGATTGAGCCGGCGACCCTGTTCGAGCACCAGCCGCATCCGAAGGGCCTGCCGCTCTGGCCGCTGCTGTTCATCACGCTCTCCTGCGGGGCCATCAGCGGCTTTCATTCCACCCAGTCGCCGCTGATGGCGCGCTGCCTGCGCTCGGAAAAACACGGCCGGCACGTCTTCTACGGCGCCATGGTGGTCGAGGGCGCCATCGCGCTGATCTGGGCGGCGGCCGGCATGTCGCTCTACGAGTCCCGCTCGGCGCTGCTGGCGGACATCACGGCGGGCACGCCGGCCCTGGTCGTCAGCCAGGTGTGCCGGACCCTGCTCGGCCCCATCGGCGGCTGGGTGGCCGTGCTGGGGGTGGTGGTGTTGCCGGTCACCTCGGGGGACACGGCCTTCCGTTCCACGCGCCTGATCCTGGCCGAGGTGCTGCAGTGGACGCAGTCCGGAATCGCCCGACGGCTGGCCATCGCCCTCCCGCTGTTCGCCGTCGCCTTCCTGATTTCCCGGACGGATTTCGAGGTCATCTGGCGGTATTTCGGATGGAGCAACCAGGCGCTGGCGTCGCTGGTCCTGTGGTCGGCCGCGATCTACCTGGTCAGGGCCGCCAAGCCCCACTGGCTGGCCTCGCTGCCCGCGGCCTTCATGACCGCCGTGGTCGTGGCCTTCATCCTGCAGGCGGATATCGGCTTCCGGCTTCCCGCCCTGCCGGCCAACATCGCCGGTGCGGCCTGCGCCCTGGGCGCCCTCGCCCTCGTCATCCGGGCGGGACGCCGCCCGGCCCCCTCCCGCTGACCCCGGGACCGGCGGCGCGCGCCGGCGCCCTGGAAGAAGGACGGCGCCCAATTCACAAGGGCGCCATCAACTGACGGATTTCTGCGGCTGACGCTCCACGGCAACCAAGGCGTTATCCTAATTGCTTTCCAGTCCAACTTTTGCTATTCTTCGGCGTATCTGATTGAAAAACCATGCGCTGACCGCACCAGCTGCCGATTGCTGTCATGCTTTCCAAAGTCCATTCCGGCGCCGTCTACGGCGTGGATGCCTACCCGGTCGAGATCGAGGTCAACTCCGGCGGGGGCGACCCCCAGACCGTGATCGTGGGCCTGCCGGACGCCGCGGTCAAGGAAAGCAAGGACCGGGTTCACACCGCCATCGTCAACTCCGAGTTCGACATGCCCAAGGGGCGCCTGACCGTCAACCTGGCCCCGGCCGACATCAAGAAGGAAGGGCCCAGCTTCGACCTGCCCATCGCCATGGGCGTGCTGGCGACCGGGAATGACGTGCCCCAGGACGCCCTGGACCATTTCGCGATGGTCGGCGAGCTGGCCCTGAGCGGCGAGGTGCGCCGGGTGCGCGGAGTCCTGCCGATCGCCATGGCCATGCGCGAGGCCGGGCGCAAGGCCCTGCTGGTGCCGGTGGATAACGCCGACGAGGCCGCCGTGGTCGAGGGGATCGGCATCTACCCCGTGCGCACCCTGCGCCAGGCGGCGGACTTCGTCGCCGGCCGGATCGCGCTGACGCCCTACCGGGTGGACCTGCAAAAAGTCTTCGAGGCCCACCTGGCCTACGAGGAGGACTTTTCCGACGTCAAGGGCCAGGAACACGCCAAGCGGGCGGTGGAAGTGGCCGTGGCCGGTGGACACAATTTGTTGTTCATCGGCCCGCCGGGCACGGGCAAGACCATGCTGGCCAAGCGCATCCCCTCGATCCTGCCGCTCATGGCGCTGGAGGAAGCCATTGAGACCACGAAAATCCACAGCGTCGCCGGCGCCCTGGCGCCGCGCCAGGCCCTGGTGGCGCGGCGGCCGTTCCGCTCCCCGCACCACACGGTCTCCGACGCCGGGCTCCTGGGCGGCGGCACGCATCCCGTGCCCGGCGAGGTCAGCCTGGCGCACCGCGGGGTGCTGTTCCTGGACGAGCTGCCCGAGTTTCACCGCAACGTCCTCGAGGTCCTGCGCCAACCCCTCGAGGACGGCGTGGTGACGATCTCGCGCGTGGCCGCCAGCCTGACCTTCCCCTGCCAGTTCATGCTGGTGGCGGCGATGAACCCCTGCCCCTGCGGCTACAGCGGCGACCCCAAGCACGAGTGCCGTTGCACTCCCCTCCAGATCCAGAACTACCGCAACAAGATCTCCGGCCCCCTGCTCGACCGGATCGACATCCACGTCGAAGTGCCCACGGTCCGCTACCAGGACCTGGCGTCGATCGGCACGGGCGAGCCGTCGGCGGCGATCCGGGAGCGGGTCGAGGCGGCGCGCGCGGTCCAGCAGAAGCGGTTCCAGCCTCCGCCCAGGAGCCTCGGCTCGGCAGGCCAGCCTTCGTCCAGGAGCCATGCCCCGGCGGGCAAGGAGCCCGCCCCGAGCGTGTCAAGGGGGCGAAGGAAAACGCACTGCAACGCCGCGATGCGGCCGAAGGACATCCAGAAACACTGCGCCTTGCCGTCCGACGCCCAGGACCTGCTGAAGATGGCGATCACGGAACTGCACTTCAGCGCCCGCGCCTACGATCGCATCCTGAAGGTCTCGCGCACCATCGCGGATTTGGACGGCGCCGCCGACATCCAGGCCCGGCACGTCTCCGAGGCGATTCAATACCGGACGCTGGACCGTCAATTCTGGGTGTAATCCGCTCGCGGCAAGTGTCATTCCGGCGTGCACCCCCGCGGCCTTGTGTCGCGGGGAAGCCGACAATGCGAATGGCTGAATCCGCGCGACCTGACGCTTGCCAAGGCGCGTCAGTTTTGATAGCTATCAATCATCACCCATTCAAATGAAGGAGAAACCATGCGCTGCTATCATGCCCCCGCCGCCCTGCTGACCGTTGCCATCGTCGCCTGCGCGTCGCTGCTGCACGCCGACGCCTGGCAGGCGCGCAATTCCGGCGTCACCAAGGATTTGCGCGGGGTGTGTTTCGGCAACGGACGCTACCTGGCCGTCGGAATGGACGGCACGGCCGTCCTGTCGGCCGACGGCGCGAACTGGTCCGCGCTGCCGCCCTTCACCGCCGCCGATCTGCGCGGGGTGGCGTTCGGCAACAACGCATTCGTGGCCGTGGCAGGCTTCGGCAACAACGAAATCTGGCGCTCTGTCAATGGCAGCGACTGGACCCAGGTTCTTGCGCCGGTTTCCTCCGTTTTGAACCAGGTCCGGTTCCTCAACAACCGCTTCGTCATCGTCGGCAACAACAGGACGATCCTTGCTTCAGCCGATGGTCTGACCTGGGAAACCTGGGCGCAAGGCGACAACTATGCGGAGCGCTTGTATGACGCGGCCCACGGCAACGGGACCTACGTGGCGGTTGGAAAGAACCTGGAGGGCGCGTCGTTCATCACCCGCTCCACCGATGGGGGGCAAACCTGGCGATCGTCGGATAACACCATCCCAACCGGTCTGAACGGCGTCGCTTTCGGAAGCGGCTTGTTCGTGGCAGCCGGCGGCCACGCGGCCGGACAGGGCCTGCTGATGACCTCGCCGGACGGCCAGAATTGGACGGTCCGGACCTCGACCTACGAATACATGCTGGAAAAGGTGAACTTCCAGGCCGGCTTGTTCGCGGCGCTCAGCAGCGCGATCGTCCTCTCCCCCGACGGGCTGCAATGGAGCCAGCAGGCGACACCCCAAAAACCCTATTATGACCTCTGCGAGGGCCAGGGCAAGCTGCTGGCGGTCGGATACCGCGGCGCCGTGCTGCAGTCCGACCCGGTCAAGCTCGGCCCCACCCTGCTTGCCAACGGCTGCGGCGGAACCGTCAGCCTGGATCCGGGCGAAGGCCTGATCCTGGCGGTGGTCACGCGCGGCGGTCAATATGAAAACGCGGAAGCGGACTGGTGGGTGCTGGCGGCGCCCGAGGGACACTCCCGCTGGTATTACCGCGACCGTTCCGGGCTGTGGCCCGAAATCCCGGCCGGCGATCTCAACGCCTGCCAGCCGGCCTACCAGGGCCCCCTGGCGACGCTGGCCGACCCGGTCACGGTTCTGCCGCCCCTCGCGCTGCCCAGCGGATCCTACCTTTTTTACTTCATCCTGGACCGGCGGGACGGCGTCCTGAATTATCCCGATGCGCTCCTGGACGCGGTGCGCGTGATCGTGCCCTGACCCGGGCGGGACGCGCGCGCTGGAAAGCCCCGTCATTCGCAGGATGGGCTTTGGACCCCCGCAACGGGGCGATAGCGCAGATTAATCAGGATACGCCTGCACGCGTTGGCGCCGCTTGACGCCCGGCGGATGGCGTCCTGTCGGCCGCGAAACCAGCCGGCAGGAGTGAACTGGGGTAACGACATGACCGGAAACTGGTGGACCCTGTGGAGCCAGGTCAGCGTGGGCGGCAACGAGCTCTGGCGCATCGCCGCCCTGTTCGGCATTCTCCTGGTCGTTTTCACGGTCGGGCGGATCGTGCGCCGCCTGCTGCTGGCCGCCGCCGACCGGCTGGAGGGCCAGCGGCGCCTGATCCTGGCGGTTTCCCTCCGCGCCGGGGCCAAATCTATCGACTTCATCGCCGTGGCCGTCGGCCTGCGCCTCGGGCTGGATGTCCTGCACCTGGGCACCGCGATCGGGGAAATGGCGGTCACGGCGACCGATCTCCTGATCGTCGCGGCCCTGTTTTGGACGCTCTACTGCCTGGTGGACGTGGCGGATTTCTGGCTGCGGCGCATGGCGGCGCGAACCGCCAGCAAGCTGGACGACATGCTGGTGCCGGTGGTGCGCAGCAGCCTGCGGGTCACGATCGTCATCCTGGCCCTGCTCCAGATCGCCACCATCCTGAGCGACAAGCCGGTGACCTCCCTTCTGGCCGGGCTGGGAGTCGGCGGGCTGGCCGTGGCCCTGGCGGCCCAGGACACCCTCAAAAACTTCTTCGGTTCCATCGCCATTTTCGCGGACAAACCGTTTGAAATGGGCGATCGCATCGTGGTGGACGGCCATGACGGACCGGTCGAGCAGGTCGGGTTCCGTTCCACGCGCATCCGCACCCTGGACGGGCACCTGGTGACCGTGCCCAACAGCGAGATGGCCGGCAAGACCATCCTGAACATCGGCAAGCGCCCTTACATCCGACGGCGGGCCAATATCGGCATCACCTACGACACCCCTCCCGACAAAGTGCAGCGGGCCCTGGAGATCGTGCGGGAGATCCTGGCCAATCATGAAGGGATGAAAGCCGACTATCCGCCCCGTGTCTATTTTGAGGATTTCAAGGACTGTTCGCTGAATATCGTCGTGTTTTACTGGTACCATCCGCCGAATTACTGGGACTACGCTGCCTTCAGCGAGCGGGTCAATTTCGAAATCCTGCGCCGGTTCAACGCCGAGGGCATTGCGTTCGCTTTCCCGACCCAGACCATCCACCTGGCGGAAAAACCGGCGAGCCCGCCAGGCCCCCCGTCTTTTCCGCGCGGGTGACAAACCCTGGGCGCCGCCAGCCGGGCCTTCCAGCGGCAATCGGAGCCCTTCACCGCCGCCGGCGTGGGCGGCCGGAGCGATGGGGAAAGACGCGGCCGCGGTCCTGCCAGCGGCGGGTGCGCCCGGCCTCGGGCCGCCCCCCCGACCCCGCCGGGCTCTGGGAGCGGCGGCCGGGCAAGGGCGCCGGCGCGGGCGGGGAATCCGCCAGCGCGAAATCGAGCTGGCGCTTGTCGAAATCCACCCGAGTCACGCGCACCCGGACCCGTGTGCCGAAGGCGTAGGTCACGCCGCCGTCGCGCAGGGTTTCCTTCTGGGCGTCGTAGCGAATAAAGCCCCGGGACATGGTGGAGACATGCACCAGCCCCTGGACCTGCAGGCGGGTCAGCTCGACGAACAGCCCGAAATTTTTCACCCGCACCACGATGGCATCATAGACCACCGGCTTCCTGAGCCGGAGCTGCTGTTCCAGGAAACGGTATTTCTTGATCTCGATCAGGGCTTTCTCGGCGGCGTCGGCCGTCTGCTCGGTATCCGAGCAATGGTCGCCCAGCATTTTCAATTCCGCGGCCACAAAGGGATTCGGCCGGCGGGCGAGCTGGGCGGCCAGGATGCGGTGGGCCACGAGGTCCGGGTAGCGCCGGATCGGCGAGGTGAAATGGGCGTAGAAGGTCTTGGCCAGCCCGAAGTGGCCCAGGGGCTCGGGCGAATAGAGGGCCCGCTTCAGGCTTTTGAGCACCGCCAGCTTGACGTCGTATTCCAGGGGATGGCCGCGCACGGATTTCAGGAACGCGGTCATGGCCTTGCGCTTGGAGAGATCCCCGGGCCGGAACCCCATGTCCGCCAGCTGGGCCGTGAGCATTTCCAGCTTGTGGGGCGCCGGCGGCTCGTGCACCCGGCGCAGCAGGGCATAGCCGCGGCGGCTCAGTTCGCGGTCCACGGCCTCATTGGCCGCCACCATGCATTCCTCGATCAACTGGTGCGAGATGTCGTTCACGTTCTGGCGGATGTCCGCGATCATGCCGTCGGCCCCCATGACGACCTCGTATTCCGGGATATCCAGGTCCAGGGCAAACTGGGCGAAACGCCGGGCGCGCAACTGCTGGGCCAGCTCGTGGATGCGCCGCATCGCCGCCAGGGCGTCCGTGCCGATCGGCGGGGCCGCCGCCGCCCCGGGCGCGGGCTCCGGGGCGCGGCGCTCCAGGACCGCCAGAGCCTGCTCGTAGGTCAGGCGCAGGCGTGAGCGGATCACACTGCGGCAGAACTCGGATTGCACCGGCGCGCCCTGGGCGTCGAAGGTGATCAGGACGGAAAAGGCCAGGCGGTCCTCGTCCGGCCGCAGGCTGCAGAGACCGTTGGACAGCTGCTCCGGGAGCATGGGAATCACCAGTTCAGGCAGGTAGACGCTGTTGCCGCGCCGGCGGGCCTCGGCGTCGAGCGCCGTCCCGGGCCGCACGAAATGGGCGACGTCGGCGATATGGACCCCGAGCACCCGCCGGCCCTGGGCGTCCGTGTCCAGCGAGAGGGCGTCGTCGAAGTCGCGGGCGGTGGCCGGGTCGATCGTGAAAATGAACCGGTCCCGGAAATCGCGGCGGGCCCCGCCCGGCCCTTCCATCAGCCCGGGCGAGGACTCGGCCTCGCGGACCACGGCCGGGGGGAAATCCTGGGGCAGGCCGTAGTGGCGCAGGATCGCCAGGGTGTCGAGCGAAGGATTGGAGGCCGGGCCGATGACCTCGATGATCTCGGCCTCGGGGTTGACATGGCGGTGCTGCCATTCGGTGAACTGGATCACGACTCGGTCGTTGACCCTGGCGCCCTTGGGATCCGGCACGTAAAAATCCTGGGTGTAGGCCGGGTCGATGGGCACAACATAAAAGAATTTCTGGGTGGCCTTCAGGGTGCCGGTCAGCGCCTTCTTGGAACGCTCGAGGATTTCGATGATCTTGCCCGTGCGCCGCAGTCCCGGCAGCGGGGCGGCCTGGCCGGGATCGGCGCGCACCACCACCCGGTCGTGCGGCAGGGCCGTGCCGAGGCTGTCGCGCCGCACAAAGATGTCCGCCGACCCGTCCAGGGGCGAGACGAACCCGTCCCCCGAGCGCAGGACGTCCAGGATCCCGGTGACCAGGTCGGCCGGTTCGCCCAGGGAGTAATAATCGTGGTGCAGGCGGACGATCTCGCCCTGCCGGACCAGGACATTCAGGAGCAGGCGCAGGCGCTTGCGTCCGCCGCCGCGCAGGCCGAGCCGCTCGGCCAGCTGGGCCTCCTTGAGCGGGTTTTTCGGCGATTGGCGGAGCGCTTGCAGGATCGGTTCGCGGAAATGGTCGCTGAATTTTTTCGGCAGAGTCATGGGTTCCTTGGGGCTGGGGATCAACAGGGACGTCTCCTGGTCACAGGTGTTGCCGGGTGTTTTCAATGCAATCCAGCCCCCGGCAGGAGCGTGGAAAGCACGGCTGGAATCGGCTATGGAAGTGCGCGGTGAAGAGAAACATGGCGGGATCGGATTGAAAGGTATCCCCGATCCGGGCATAATGCAAGCACAAAACAGCACAAATCTTCAACCTTGATTCCATGAACCTGCTGGCCCATCTGCACCTCGGCGGCGGCCTGCCCGCCGGCGCCGCCTCCGGCAATCTGCTGGCCGATTTCCTGCGGCGCTACGGCCCCGCCCCGGCCGACCCGCATTTCGCGGCCGGCCTGTGCTGGCATCGGCGGGCGGACGCCTTTGCCGACGCCCATCCGGTTTACCGGGCCACCCGCCGCCTCCTGGCGGCGCGCCGGCGGCGGGTCGGCGGGATTCTCGCGGACCTCGCTTACGACTACTGCCTCACCCAAGCCTGGCGGCAATACAGTCCCGTGCCCCTGGCGGTGTTCATCGCCGAACAACTGGCGGGGATCCGGAAATACCTGGAAGGGTTCGACACGCCCTTGCGGCAGGCGGCGGCGGCCGCGGCCGACGGGGGCTGGCTGGCGCGCTACGGCACGGTTGACGGGCTGCGCCTGACCCTCCAGCGGATCGCCCCGCGCACCCGGGCCGGCTCCCTCCTGGCGGGCGCCGAGGCGGACATCCTGGAGCACCGGGAGGTCATCGCGGGGCATTTCGCCCGCTTTTACCCGGAACTGCTCCTGGCCATGGACACCGGCCGGCCGGCGCCCCCAGGGATGGCGTTGGATCAAAAGCGCACCTCGAACGCAGCGGGTTCGCCGGCCGGCGGTTCGGCGGCGGCGCGGCAGGCGGTCACGAAGGCGCCCGGCGGACCCTGCCGGCTCCAGGCCACCAGCCGGTCCACCTGCTCCTGGCCGCCCTCGGCGACGATTTCGACCCCGCCGTCATCCAGGTTTTTCACCCAGCCGCGGAGCCCAAGCTGCAGGGCCAGCCGCCGGCAGGCGTAACGGTAGCCGACCCCCTGGACTCGGCCCTCCACGACGATATGCGCGCGCGCATTCATGGGTCACGGGTTGGACATTCAACGTTTGAGGTTGAAGGTTCGAGGTTCATTCCGTCCCCGATGGCCTCTGCCGGTCCGTTCCGGCCCCTTCGGCGGCGGAGGAGCACCGCTCCCGCCAGGAGGAAGGTCAACCCGGTGCAGATCCCGGCGAAAACATCGCCGTGCCGCGTGTAAAAGGTCAGGGGCATGTCCGGGCCGGGCAGATTGACGGTTCGCGCCAGGCAGGCCGGCTGAAAGCCAGGGCTGTCGCCCGGCGGCAGGGCGGCGGCGACACAGCCGGTCGGCTCTATGAAGCAGGTAATGCCGGTATTGGCCGCCCGCACCGCCGGCACCCGGTTTTCCACGCAGCGGAAGACGCACTGCAGCATATGCTGACGGGAGGCCGGGGAAGGGTCGAACCAGGCGTCGTTGGTCTGGTTCACCAGCAGGCGGGCGCCGGTGCGCACCGCCTTGCGCGCCAGGGCCGCCACCGTGTCTTCGAAACAGATCAGGACGGCGAAGACGCGCGCCGAGGCATCCAGCCGGAACAGGGTCTGGACCCGGCCGGGCACAAAACTTTCCTCGATCGGCGTCAGGCGTTTGAGGAACGGCAGGAGATCGCCGAAGGGCACATACTCCCCGAAGCACACCAGGTGCTGCTTGGCGTAGGATCGGGCCAGGCCCCGCTCGGGGTCATAGAGAAAGGAACTGTTGAAATAGACATAGGTCTCGCCCCGCGGCTCAAAGTCCATGGTGCCGACCAGGAGCGGGACCCCCAGGGTCAGCAGGTCGGCGATGAGCCGTTCGGTGGATGCCACGCCGCGGGCGAAGGTCGGCACGGCCGTTTCCGGCCAGATCACCAGCTCGGGACGGTGCCGAGCGATGGCCGCCTCGGTACTGCGCCGGAGGCGCAGCTCGATGACCCCAAAACATTCCTCGACCAGTTTTTCGAATTGCGGGATGTTCAACTGGATCAGCGCCACCCGGAGCGGAACGCCGCCGGCGTCTCCGGGCCGGCGCAGGGAGGCCGAGCCGCCGGCCCAGACCAAGGCGATCGCGGCCAAGGCAACCGCCGGCGGCAGCAGCCGCCCGCCCACCGCCGCCGGAAGCTTCTGCGGCCGGATCGAGGGGCCGGCGAGCAAGGCCAGGACCAGGGCGGCATTGCCCAAGACCACCAGGAACGAGACCGCATACACCCCCCCCCACGCCGCGCATTGAATCAGCGGCAGGGTTCCGGCCTGGGTGGCGCCCAGGGGATTCCAGGCGAAGCCGGTGAACAGGTTGGAGCGCAGGTATTCCAACGCAGTCCAACAGGCCGGAAGGCACGCCAGCGCCCCCAGCCTTCCCGTCCATCCCCGGGCAAGGCCGGCCCTCAGCGTCCAGGATGCCAGCCAGGCGAAGACGGCCGCGAACAAGGCGCAATAGGCGCCCAGGATCAGCCAACCGGGCCAGGACACGCGGGCCAGCCAGGCGATCGAAGCCCACCAGAAGACCAGTCCGGCCAGCAGCCCGAGGCGGAAGGCTTTTCCGGGCGCAACCGAGGCGGCGGCCCACAGCAGGGGAACCAGGGCCGTCCAGGCCGCGGGCGCCCATTCCAGCGGCGGGAAAGCCGTGAACAGGAGCAGGCCGGATAAAATGGCGAGCAGCCAGGGGCGCATCATGCCGGCAAAAGGTAAACGGGGCTGGAGTTCAGGGTTCCGAACCGTCCGCCGCGGTGACTGGGCATGGCGAGGGCCGCAATCCGCAAGCAACCCTCCGCAAGCGCTTCAGCTGGCGCCGCAGCATTTCTTGTACTTTTTTCCGCTGCCGCATGGACAGGGCTCGTTGCGGCCCGGTTTCTGGCCGCCGACCCTGGGGGCGGCCGGCGCAACCGCCCGGGCGGCTTCGCTGGCGGCGCCGCCGGCGCCCAGGGCCTGGATCGAGGCATCGCTCAGGGCCGAGACCTGGTTGTGAACCGTCCGCCGCGGCAGATTGGCAATCAGGCGTTCGTAGGCCTGGAGGGTGGTGGTGGAGCGGAAAATCTTCTGGGCGACTTCCAGCTTGATGTTGTCCATGAGCGATGAAAACATGGCAAAGGCTTCGCGCTTGTACTCCACCAGCGGGTCCTGCTGGCCATAGGCGCGGAGCCCCACCCCCTGCCGGAGCTGGTCGATGCTGCGCAGGTAGTCCTGCCACAGGGAATCGATCGAGTGCAGCAGGATATAGCGTTCCATCGAAGGCAGGGCCGCGGGATCCTCGATTTGGACCTTGAGGTCGTAAGCCTGCCGGACCCGGTCGAACACGCGCCGCGCCAGCTTTTCGGCGTCCAGGTCCTCGCCCTGCAGCTCGGACGGGCGCACGGCGACAGGGAAGGCGCCGTTCACCCGCACCAGGAAGGCCTCGCGGGACTCCTCATTTTCCAGGGCCTCCTGCGACCAGGTCTCGACCAGGTCGGCCACGATGTCGAGCAGGTGCTCGCGGACGTGGTCGGCGCGCACGATCTCTCCCCGGAACCCATAGATGATTTCACGCTGCTTGTTCATCACGTCGTCGTATTCGAGGGTCCGCTTGCGGATGGAGTAGTTGTGCTGCTCGACCCGGCGCTGGGCGGTCTCGATCGAGCGGTTGAGCCAGGGATGTTCCAGCTCCTGGCCTTCCTCGAGGCCCATGCGGGCCATGATCCCCGAAATGCGGTCGGAGCCGAACAGGCGCATGAGATCGTCCTCCAGCGACACGTAGAAGCGGGAGGAGCCCGGATCGCCCTGGCGGGCGCAGCGTCCGCGCAGCTGGCGGTCAATGCGCCGGGATTCGTGGCGCTCGGACCCGATGACGTGCAGGCCGCAGGGTTTCTCCCGCAGCAGCTCGCGCAGGCGGCGGCCCTGGTAAGGCTGGTCCAGGGTCAAGCGCGACTCGATGGCCGCCTTGGGCAGGTAGACCACGCCGGGGCCGAGCTTGATATCGGTACCGCGCCCGGCCATGTTGGTGGCGATGGTCACGGCGCCGGCCTGACCGGCGCGGGTGACGATCTCGGCCTCGCGCTCGTGGTTCTTGGCGTTCAGCACGTTGTGGACGATCCCCTCGCGCTTGAGCATGCGGCTGAGCAGCTCCGAGGTTTCCACCGAGACCGTGCCCACCAGCACGGGCTGGCCGGCGTGGTGGCAGGCGGCGATCTCGTCGATCACGGCCTTGTATTTTTCCCGGCGGGTGCGGTAGATGAGGTCGTTGGCGTCCACCCGCCGGATGGCGCGGTTGGTGGGAATGACCACCACGTCCAGCTTGTAGATATCGCGGAACTCGTTGGCCTCGGTCTCGGCGGTGCCGGTCATCCCGGCCAGCTTGCGGTAGAGCCGGAAATAGTTATGGA
>CAZVVD010000047.1:24693-25411 GCA_964630555.1 uncultured Verrucomicrobiota bacterium
CCTTGGCCTCGATGGCCTGGTGCAGGCCGTCGCTCCAGCGCCGCCCGGGCAGGATGCGCCCGGTGAACTCGTCCACGATCAGGACCTGGTTGTTCTGGACCACGTACTCCACATCCTTCTCGTACAGCGCGTAGGCCCGGATCAGCTGGTCCACGTTGTGGATGCGCTCGCTTTTCTCGGCGAAGGCGGCCTGGAGGGCCTGGCGGCGCTCAAGCTTTTCCTGTTCCGCGAGCCCGGCGGCGCCGTCGATCTCGGCCAGCTGCGAGACCAGGTCGGGAATGACGTAGGCGTTGGGATCGGACGGGCTCATGGTGGCGCAGCCCTTCTCGGTGAGGGTGGCGTCGTGGCCGCGCTCGTCGATGGTGAAATACATCTCCTCGCGCAGGGCGCGGGCCTGCTCCTTGCGCATGTCGGTCAGCATGGCGTTCTCGACCTGCTCCAGCAGCTTGCGCACCGGGGTATCCTCGAGCAGGTGCAACAGCTGCTTGTTCTTGGGCATGCCGTGGCGGACCTGGTAGAGGCGCAGCTTGGCCTTCTCGCTGTCGCCGGCATCGATGGCCTCCTTGGCCTCCTGCATCAAGGCATTGCAGAGGTCGCGCTGCTGGCGCACCAACCGATCCACGGCCGGGGTCAGCTCGGCATATTGGTGGGTTGAGACCGGCGCCGGCCCGGAGATGATCAGGGGGGTCCGGGCCTCGTCGATCAGGATGCTGTCCAC
>CAZVVD010000048.1:0-25347 GCA_964630555.1 uncultured Verrucomicrobiota bacterium
GTGTAATCGGGAACTGCCAGATAGTAGTTGTTCGATTTGTCTGTAGTTTGAATTGCAGCGGCACTGTTGAGGCTACCAGCTTGCACCCTCAAAGTACCGGCTGCGCCATAGCGTACAGCATTGCGCCCATTGCCAGACTGATCACTCCACTGCAAAACACTATCGCCATGCGTGGCGGCGGTCACACCGTTATCCTTGTAAACGCCGCGATCCGCGCGTAGCCAAAGCTGCAATCCAGTGAGATTATCCGGCATGACTTCAAAAGTTGAGATACTACCAGCTTCACTCCAGCAGTCATTGAGCGCCGCGTCCAGCGCATCGATATTGCCGTGGATGTCGCTGAGAATACCGTAAAGGGGTCCCTTGCTCATGGCAAAACCGTCCGGCGTCCGCCAGGCAAACAAAGCCACCGGGGGCGGGGGGCAGCGCGCCGCATCCGGTGGAACGGCCCGGCGGACGGCTAGAGCCGCATCAGCGCCCCCGCCAGCACCAGGTCATCGGGAGACGTGATCTTGATATTCGAGGAACTCGACGGCACCAGGCGCACGGCCTTGGAAATGAACTCCACGGCGGACGCCTCATCGGTGACCGTGATTTTTTTCCTGCGGACCATCTCCAGCGCCTTATCCAGCAATTCCCGCCTGAACGCCTGCGGGGTCTGCACCCGCCAGAGCTTGGTGCGGTCAATGGTCTTGGAAATGATCATGCCCTTGTCCGCTTCCTTGACGGTGTCGGTGATCTTGACGGCGGCCACGCCGGAGCCGTACTGGCGCGCCGAGCGGATGGTGGCGGAAATCAGGGCCGGGGTAACGCACGGCCGGGCGCCATCGTGGACGGCCACCAGGTCGGCCGCGTCCGCCACCTCGGCCAGGCCGTTGGCCACCGAGTTCTGGCGCTGGGCGCCGCCGGCGACGATCTTCTGGACCTTGTTGCAGCCGAACATCTTGACCGCGCAACGGGCCGACTCGACCCGCTCTTTCCTGACCACCAGGATGACCTCGTCGATATCCGGGCACTTTTCGAAGGCCAGGAGGGAATAGATCAGGACCGGCTTGGATCCCAGGCTGAGAAAAACCTTGTCCACGTCAGGGCCCATGCGCTCGCCCCGTCCGGCGGCCACGATGATGCTGCTGTTCATGGCATCTCCGTCATCGGCTGGCATGATCGTAACGCGAATGCGAGGCAAGAATAGCGCCCGGCGCCATGGACGTCAAACAAAAATCTAATCCTCCCGAAAAATCCTTGCAAGTGAACGATCGTTCACCTAGGGTATGGACCGGGACCAGGCGCCGGAGGAGACAACGCCATGCCGGAGAAAATGGACCTGCCAAGAAAAATCCGCGCTTTGCGCCAGTTCATCCGCTCGGAGGGTCGCGCGCCCAGCTACCGGGAAATGCTCGCCCTGTTCGGCTACCGCTCCAAGAACGCCGTTCACGGCCTGGTCCGCAAACTGGAGCGGATGGGCTATTTGCGGAAAAGCCGGGGCCGGCTGGCGCCCACCGCCCAGCTGACCGGCGCCCTGAAACTGCTCGGCGCCGTTCAGGCCGGGTTCCCCTCGCCCGCCGAAGAAGAACTGGCCGATACCCTCAGCCTGGACGACTTCCTGGTCGAGCGCCCGGACGCCACCTACATCCTGACCGTTTCCGGCGACTCGATGATCGAGGCCGGCATCCATCCCGGCGACCTGGTGCTGGTGGAAAAAGGCCGCGCCCCCAGGGAGCGGGACATTGTCGTGGCCCAGGTGGACGACGAATGGACCCTGAAATATTTCAGCCGGGACGCCGACGGCATCCTGCTGCTGCCGGCCAACCGCGCCTACGCCGCCATCCGCCCCCGCCGCTCGCTGGTCATCGGCGGCGTGGTGCGCGCCGTGATCCGGAAGTATTAGAAAACCTGAAGCCTGCGCTCTGACCGCTTCAGCTCTGTTCTCTGAGGCTCTGATCTCTGACCTCTAAGGCTCTGCTTTCCCCATGCCCCCCTCCCCCTTCACCCTGGACACCTTTCCCAGCGCCATCCTCCACGTGGACGGCGACGCCTTTTTCGCGTCCGTGGAACAGGCGGTGCGCCCCGAGCTCAAGGGCCGGCCGGTGGTCACCGGACGCGAGCGCGGCATCATCGCCTGCGCCAGCTACGAGGCCAAGGCGCTGGGGATCCGGCGGGGCGTCGCCCTCCACGAGGCGCGGGCCCGCTGTCCCGGCCTGGTGGTCCTGCCCAGCGATTACGAAACCTACAGCCTCTATTCCCGCCGGGTGTTCGCCATCCTGCGGCGCGCCTCGCCCCAGGTGGAGGAATACTCGATCGACGAGGGCTTCGCCGATCTCACCGGCCTGCGCCGGGTGTTCCGAGCCTCCTACCCCGAGATCGCCCGGCGCCTGCAGGAGACCATCCGCGCGGAACTGGACCTCACGGTCTCCGCCGGACTCAGCCTCACCAAGAGCCTGGCCAAGCTGGCCTCCAAGTTCCGCAAGCCCGGCGGCTTCACCGCCGTCCGCGGCCGCCACATCCACCTCTTCCTCCAGCGCACGCCGCTGGAAGCGGTGTGGGGCTTCGGCCCCAATACCGTCAGCCTGCTCGCCAAGCACGGGCTCCGGACCGCCTTCGATTTCGCGGTCCGCCCGGAAGCCTGGGCCGAGCGCCTGCTGGGCAAAACCGGGCGGGAAATCTGGAACGAGCTGCGCGGCCGCCCGGTTCACGCAGTCAGCCCGGACCCCTCGCGTCCCCGCGCCTCGATCAGCAGGGGCCAGACGTTCAGTCCCCCCTCCGCCGACCGGAATGTCGTCCAGGCCGCCCTGTTCCGCAACCTGGAAGCCGCCTTCGCCAAGCTGCGGCGGCACCGCCTCAAGGCGGGCCAGCTCACCGTCAGCCTGCGCCGGAGGGATTTTGGCGAGGCCGGCCTGGAGGCGCGCCTGAACCGGGCCACGGCCGCCACCCACGAGGCCGTGCCCCTCGTCCGGCGCCTTTTCGACCACCTTTTCCTGGAGGGCGCGGAATACCGGGCCACGCTGGTTGTCCTCAGCCGGCTGGAAGACGACCGCCTGGAACAGCCGGACCTGTTCGAGGACCGCCTGCGCATTGAGCGGCTGGACCGGGCCTCCCGGGCAATGGACGCCGTCAATGCCCGCTTCGGACGGCGCGCGCTGAGCCTGGGTCCCGCCCTGTTCCTGCACCCCCGGCCGCCCGGCGAACGGAACGAGCGGCCCTGGCGCCAGGCGGCCGGCCTGCTGCCCGGGGAAACCGTCCGCCGGCGCCTGCGCCTGCCCCGCCTGCGGCTGAAGGGGGTGTGATCATCCGAGGCGGACTGTGCCCGCAGCCAAAGTCTGCCGCATCCGTCAGCGTGATCGAAGTGTGTTTCCCAAGTTCAACAAGCACGTGCAATGCGCCGAGTATCTCTGCTACCAACCTGCATGTAAAAACGTGTATGTTGACACCTGAATATTGCACGATCATCGTGCAATATTCACTTTCGCTTAAGCGGGCATTGCCCGCTGGCGAAAGACGTGAAGTTTTGCAGATAACCCATCTGGTTATCTGCAAAACTAACGTGGTTTCCGCTGCCTGCGGATCCGCTTATGGCGGAAACCCCGTTTGGCCGCGTTTTACGCGGCCATCATCCCGTGACCACGTTGGCACGTGGAACGTGACTCACGTGGCGGCCCTTCGGGTGGATTTTGCACGCTGGCGTGCAAAATCCAGGTGACGGAAAAGCGTCGAAGTGGCAGCGGCGCCCATGCCGCTGGCCCTCCCGTTTTCGCGCTTGCCACCGGGCGGGAATGTTCTATGGTTTGCGCATGGATTTCAGTCCGGATCATCCCACGCCCACCCCCGCCGCGCCGCCCGGCGCGGACCTGCTGATCTCCAGCCTCCAGAACGAGCGGGTCAAGGAGGTCGTCAAGCTCAACCGCCGGACGCACCGCGATGAGCGCCGCCTCCTGGCGATCGAGGGCTACCGCGAGCTCAAGCGCGCCCTGGACAACCGGGTCCGGCCCGCCGCGCTCTACTACTGCAACGAGTTCTTTCTCGGGCACAACGAGCCCGATTTGATCGCCCGCTGCCGGGAAGCCGGGGCGGCCTGCTTCCGCTGCACGCCGGCGGTTTTCCGGAAAATCGCCTACCGCGACCGGCCCGAGGGACTGCTGGCGGTGGCGCCCCAGGTCCGGAAAACCCTCGCCGACCTTGCGCTCTCCGACCCCCCGCTGATTCTCGTGGCCGAGGCGATTGAGAAGCCCGGCAACCTGGGCACGCTCCTGCGCACGGCCGACGCGGCCGGGGCGGACGCCGTCATCGTCTGCGACGAGCGCACCGACATCCACAACCCGAACGTCGTCCGGGCCAGCATCGGCACGCTTTTTTCGCTGCCCGTGATCGAGGCGTCCTCGGAGGAGGCGCGGGCCTGGCTGAAGGAGCGCGGCATCCGCCTGCTGGCGGCCTCCCCCCACGCGGAGCTGGATTACACCGCGGCGGACATGCGGCCGGGGGTGGCCATCGTGGTCGGCGCCGAGCAGGTTGGGCTGAGCGACCCCTGGATGCAGGCAGCGGACCTGCGGGTGCGCATCCCCATGCGCGGCCAGGCCGACTCCCTCAACGTGGCGGCCGCGGCCACGATCCTGCTGTTCGAGGCGGTGCGCCAGCGGCGCCAGAAGGCCTGAAACGTCAGCCCCTCCAGGGCGCATTACCGCCGGCCGCGGTCAACCCGTCCGCTCCCCGCGCTGGTGTCGGGCAGGCATGTCCGGCGCAGCCCTTGGGCAGAACCGTTTTGCCCCGCTTCGCCCCCAGGGGGCTGTCTGGAAGAGCCCGACGTCATCCCCGGATCCGGCGGGAAGGCCAAGGGCCGTTTCCTCCAACCGATCCGACCGCCACGAATGGTTCACCCTAAAAAGAGGAGTTGAACCACGAATGGACGCCAATGAACGCTAATCCTCAACTGTTTATGAATATCAAACACCTCACCCAGCAGGTGATGTTCCTTGTGGATCGCATCAAAAGTAATCCGTATCTATTTGCTGGAATCTTTCTGCATTCGCGTCAATTGGTGTTCATTCGTGGTTCTCTACTGCTGAATCCAGGTTCACGGCTATTTTTTCGCCGGGGCGCCGGGTGGCGCATTCGTGGCCGGGGGCTTGGCGGCGGGCGCGGCGGCCGGGGCCTTGCCGGTTGCGGGCTGGGCGCGCGCGGCGCGCTCCAACCGGAAGCGGGTCCCGGCCGACAGGTGCTTCCAGGGGATGATGACGGTTTCCTTCGACGTCTGCACCGTCAGCCCCTCCGGCCCGGCTTTCTGGACCACGCCCTCCACGGGCACGCCATTGGCCAGGCGCGCCGGGGGCGGCGCCGCCGCCGGCTCATCCGCCGCCAAGCCGGACCAGACCAGCCCGGCGGCCAGGGAGATCATCAGTACCCAAGGTTTCATATCCACGCGCTCCATTCGAATAAATAGCATGCGCCTTCCGGAGCGGTTTGTCAAGCTGCCGATATGACAGTTGCCGATATGGCGGGCGGGTAAAAACCTCGGAAGCCGTGAAGAATTGCCGGTCGGCGACGCGCCGGCCCTCCCTTTCCGTGGAATGCAAGCAGGGCTCGGATCCGCGTGCCCGCGGACCGTCGGCGCATGCTTGGTCACCCTATGAAGAGCAGTTGAACCACGAATGAATGCTAATATTCAAACGCTGATAGATATACAGCGGCTCACCCAACAGGCGGAGTTCCTTGTGGATCGCATCGCATTCATCCGCAGATATTTTCTGGAAACTTTCTGCCTTCGCGTCACTTGGTGTTCATTCGTGGTTCTCTACTGCCGAATCCGGGTTCGACTTCCGCTCCTGGTCCGCGGCCACCGTGTCGATCCCGTACAGCAGCCGGGAGCATTCCGGGCAGATGCCGTGGGAAAACTGGACCTGCGAATGCGCGTGGAGATACGCCTCCAGCTGTTCCCAGTAGCCCTGGTCGTCCCGGATGCGCTTGCAGTTCGCGCAGATCGGCACGATGCCCCGCAGGGTCTTGATTTCGTCCAGGGCCTTCCGCAGACGCGCCACCAGGTCCTCCCTCTGTTTCAGGATTTTGAAACGCTCGATGGCGTAGTCCACCGCCCGCTTCAGGAACATCGGGGTCAGCTCGCCCTTGACCAGGTAGTCCTGTCCGCCGAGCTTCAGCGCCTCGCGGGCCAGGCCGTCGTCGTCCAGGCCCGTCAGGATGATGGCGGGAATCGCGGCCGCGTGAGCCGCCATGGCTTCGATGGTCGCCATCCCCCGGCTGTCCGGGAGGTTCAGGTCAAACAGGATCAAGTCGCACGGGCCGCGGCCCAGCCATTCCCGGGCTTCGCGCAGGCTCCCGGCCACCGTCAGCGCGAAGGCCGCCGGCCGGAAGGGATCGGATTGCAGCCCCGCGAGCATCTCCCGGAAGAGGGCGACATCGTCGGGGTTGTCCTCCACCAACAGGACGGCTATGGGTGTGGGGCTCATGTCAGCGCTCGGGCGGCAGGGTTGCGGTGCGGATCCAAAACTGCACCGTCTGGCGCATCATGTCGAAAAAGACGTTGATGTCCGCGGGCTTGACGATGAAGCAGTTCGCGTGGTGGCGGTAGCCGGCAAGCACATCCTGCGGCAGGCGCGAGGTCGAGAGGATCACCACCGGGAGGCTCATCAGGCCGGCGTCGCCCTTGACGGCCCGGAGCACGTCCAGGCCGGACATGCCCGGCAGTTTCCAATCCAGCAGGACCAGGTGCGGCCGCGGCGCCCCGCCGTGCTCGCCCTCGCGCCGCAGGAAGCGCAGGGCGTCCTCGCCGTCCTCGGCCCGGTGCAGGCGGTAGGCCACCCCGCATTCCTTCAGGGCCTCGTCCGTCAGGATTGCATCGTCCTCGCTGTCTTCCACCAGGAGGATATCCACCGCCGCCTGGGCGCCGCCGCTCATGGCGCCTCCCGCCCCGGCCGGGGCAAGAGGACAAAAAAGGTCGAGCCCTTGCCCGGTTCCGACTCCACCCAGATCCTGCCCCGGTGGCCCTCGACAATTTTCTTGCAGATGGCCAGGCCCACGCCGGAACCGGGGTACTTGTCCTGGGTGTGCAGGCGCGTAAACACCGTGAAGAGCCGCCCGAGGTGCTCCGGGGAAATGCCGATCCCGTTATCGCGGAAGGCCAGCAGCCATTGCCCCTCGCGTTCGCTCACGCCGATGTGGAGCGCCGGCGCTTCCCGCTCGCAGAACAGGATGGCATTGGCGATCAGGTTCTGGAACAGGCTCACGAACTGCATGAGGTTTCCCCGGATTTCCGGGAGGGGATCGTGGGTGATCGCCGCCCGGCGTTTCTCGACGGCCAGGTGCAGGTTTTCCAGGGCGGTGGCCAGGGCGGCCTCCAGGGAACAGGCCGGCGCCCCGGTGTTCGCCCGCGTCTCGATCCGAGCGTAGACCAGCAGATCGCGGATCAGCGCCTGCATCCGGTGGGCGGCGCCCTCCACCCGGCGCACGTAGTCCCGCTCCTGCTCGTCCAGCTTGCCGCCGGCGCGGCGGTCCAGGAGCTGGAGAAAGCTGATGATGGCGCGCAGCGGCTCCTGGATGTCATGCGAGGCCGCCATGACGAATTGCTCCATCTCGCGGTTCGAGGCCGCCAGGGCCTTGGCCGAGGCCTCCAGCTTCGTTTCGGCCTGCTTGCGGGCCGAGATATCGGTGACGATGACCGCGATTTCCCTGGCCGGGCCCCGGTGGCGCCGCAGCACGGACATGTTCAACAGCGCCGGCTTCACACCGTGCTTCCGGCTGCGCATGCCAACCTCGAGGTTGCCCAGGAACCCCGCCGCCAGGCACTGCCCCACCCCTTCCCGGAGCCGGTCCCGGTCCGGCGCGTCCACGAAATCGAACAGCGAGGCGCCGACCAGCTGTTCGCCGAAGCCGAACTCCGAGGACAGGGCCCGGTTGCACTGCGTGACCCGGCCCCCGGGGTCAATGACGATGATGGGGCTGGGGGCGTCCTCGATGATGGCGGTCAGGGTCTCGGCCCGGGTCCGCTCGCTCAGGGCTTCGCGGGCGTCGGTGATGTCCTGGATGATCCCATCGTAGCCCGTGAGGATGCCGTCCTTGTCCCGGTGCAGGACCGGGGTGTTCCGGACCCAGCGCACCGCGCCGTCCTTGCGCAGGATGCGGTGCTCCAGGGGCTCGAGCGGCTCGGCCCTGAGAAGGCGCGCCGACCAGTCCTTGACGCGCTGGCGGTCGTCCTCGGGCACGATGGCGATCCACAGCAGGGTGTTGGCGGCAAATTCCTCGGGCGTATAGCCGGTCACGGCCTGGCAGCCGGCGTTGTATTCCGTGGCCACCGCCTGTCCGCCGGCGACCGTCACCGTGTAGATGTAGTCGGTGATGGTGGCCAGCATCTTCCGGTAGCGGGCCTCGCTCTGCCGCAGCATATCCTCCACCTGGCGGCGCTCGCTGACATCGCGGACGTTGGCCTGGAGCACCGGGCGGCCGTCGAGCATCATCCGGGTCAGCCGGACCTCCGCCGCCATCAGCGCCCCCGTATCGCAGCGCTTGTGCGTCCAGGTGAAGCACTGGCTGCCCTCTTTCAGGGCCGCCCGAATCCTCTCGCGGGCCAGGGCCAGGGAATCGGCGCCGCCCGGCTGGATGGGCGGGGAGATGTCCGCCGGGTGCCGGCCGCAGAACTCCTTGACGCTGCGCAGGCCCAGCATGGCCAGGGCCGCCGGGTTGCAGTCGAAAAACCCCCGTTCGTCCAGGAGCATGACGGCCTCGGCGGAGGATTCGAACAGCGACCGGTATTTGGTTTCGGACCTCAGCAGGTCATCTTCAGCCTTTTTCCGCAGGGTGATGTCCGTCACCGCGGCCAGCGCCCCGGCAAAACGGCCGCGGGCGTCGAACAGGGGCGAGGTTTCCAGGGAAGCATAGAGCCGGGTCGCGTCCTTTTTGATGAACTCGAACTCGTGCTGTTCCCTGATGCCGCGCCGGCGGCGTTCCAAACACTGCTTGGCCAGGACCACCCCCTTGGCGTCCATGAAATCAAACAGGGATTTGCCCAGCATTCTCGCCGGCGTCCAGCCGAGCATCGCCGCCATGCGCAGGTTGACGAACGTCGTCCGGGCGTCGGCATCAATGATCCAGATGCCTTCCCGCAGGTGGCTGAGCAGCATGCTAAAGTCGCACGCTGCCATTTCCCGGCCGGAGGCGCGGCCGCCCCTCTGGCAGGGCGCCGCCCACGGCACGGCCGCGGAGGCCGGAGGACGCCGCCGGAAGGCGCCCTGCGCGACCGGCTTGAAACGCCTTTCCCTGCTGAGGCTGATCATGCGGTCCCGGGCCTTTCACCCGCGGTCGATAACAAAGTACCCTGGAGTATATATTATCAATAGAATTGCCAATTGCAACAACAAAATGCACCAAAATGAAAGGCCTCAGAAGCTGTGATAAAATCGGACGGCCACGATAAAACGTGGCCCTCCACTCGATATTTCTTCGGAAAATGGAGGGTCGCGCTCCGTCGCGACCGTCTTCAGATAATTTTTTCACACCTGAATATTGCACGATCATCGTGCAATATTCACTTTCGCTTAAGCGGGCATTGCCCGCTGGCGAAAGACGTGAAGTTTTGCAGATAACCCATCTGGTTATCTGCAAAACTAACGTGGTTAACCCCGTTTGCGCCCATTTTTATGGGCGCATCACGGCCCTTCGGGTGGATTTTGCACGCTGGCGTGCAAAATCCAGGTCACATCTTCCCAGTCACGCAGGGGCGGGGCGTGCGCAAGGGGGGGGCAAAGGCTCATGGTTTCTCCCAATGGCCAGGGGCTGGCTCAGGATGGGTCGAGTCAGAAAAGCAGGGGATCAACGTCGGCTTCCGGGCGCACGGCCAGGGTATCCAGAGCGGCCGTCAGCGTTTGAACTGGATCCTTGTTTCTTTTTTTCAAACCCAGCAACGCACTCATGTGGGTTTCACGGGTGAGAGCCCCAGCGTCCGCTTGCGACTCGAAGCTGACTTTCCCGGCGATCACGAGGGGACGCAACTCGCGTTCCGCCAAGTTGTTTTCGGCGAGGCCACGGTATCATCATCTACCCGGCGCCCGAGGACATCGGGCTGCGCCTGCCCTTGCAGTAGGCGGTCCGCCCCCTCCCGTCGTTAGGGAGCGCTGCTCCTATTGCTCCGCCGTGACCGTGGCGTAGCCGCTGCCGGAAAGCTTGACGAACCAGGTGGAGGTTGCCGCCTGGTAAAGCGCCGGGTCGGCCTTGCCATCCCCGTCGAAGTCCCCTACCACCGGGATGTAGCCATCGCCCCCGAAACCCGGCAGTGTGGTCGTGATGTATTCGCTGGCCGAGAGCAGGATCATCCAGTTGCCGTTCGCCGGGTTGTAGATCCCGGCATCGGCGCGGGCGTCGTTGTCATACATACCCGACACCAGCAGATACCCCGGCCCCCCGAAGCCCGAGATGGCCGCATTGGCATAGCCGCTCCCGGAGAGCTTCACGGTCCAGTCGCCGGTCGTTTCCTGGTAAATCCCCGGATCGGCCTGGCCGTCGCCGTCGAAATCCAGGGCCAGGGCGGTATAGCCGGTCCCGCCGAAGCCGGCAAGCACGGCGGCGCCATACCCGCTCCCCGAGAGTTTTACCAGCCAGTCGCCGGTGGTGGACTGGTAGATCGCCGGGTCGGCCTTGCGGTCCCCGTCGTAATCGGCCACGACGGTCACATGGTTGGCGCCGCCGAACCCCGTCAGCGTCGTGACGAGATAGCCGCTCCCGGAGAGCATGATCGCCCATCCGCCCGCGGCCTGGTCATATACGGCCGGGTCGGCCTTGCCGTCCCCGTCGAAATCCCCGGCGATGGCCTCGCCGCCGCTCCCGCCCAGAGTGGCCGAGGCGGACGAGTAGCCGCTGGCGGAGAGCCGGAACGACCACGCACCCGCGGATTCCTGGTAAAGCGCCAAATCGTTCCTGGAATCGCCGTCGAAATCGCCGGAAACCGGCTGCTTAATCGCTGGATCGTGCGCACAGCATCCGCGGGCCACCAAGCTGAAAGTGCTGGTGGTTTGAGCGTTGGCGGCTTTGACCCAGTAATAGAGCGGCGTTTCCGGCCAGTTCGTGGCCGCCACATCATCGAAGGCCGCAGAAGCGGTTGTCCCCACTTGTGAAGCCGTGGCTGTATCCTCGGCCAGATTCCGATACACCAGGTAGCGCGTGGCGCCGGACACTGGATTCCACGTGATCCGGACCTTGTCGGCGCAGGTCCCATCGGACGCCGAGACGCCAGCGGGCGCATCCAGTGGAGGCGTTGGAGCAATGACTGTCAGGGTGGCCACGCTGCTGGTCGCCGCCCCCGCGACATTCGCGACCACGCACCGGTAATCGCCCGCATCCTTAGTCGCCACCGATGCGATCGTATAACTGCCGCCCGTAGCGCCGCTAATGTTGATGGCGTCCTTCTGCCACTGATAAAGCAACGGGGGCGTGCCGATGGCCGCCACGTTGAATGCCGCTCTTGCGCCGAGATTGACTGCTTGGGACTGCGGGGGAACAGTGATCACGGGAGCCATCGGCGCCTCGGTGTAGACGCCTGCAAAGAGGGTTGTGCTGCCGCTGATGACAAACCGGGTTTGATTGTCCGGCGCCACGTAGCCGGCCATTGTCCCCCAGGCAATGCCATAGGCGCCCGTGACGGCGCGCACCGCGGCCAGGTTCCCCGCGCCTGCGGTCGGCCCGGTGTAACCCGCCGGCGCCGTCAATTGCCAGGTCCCGCCGGTCGGCGTGACTTGAATCCCCAGCCAGCCGTTTGGCGGAAGCTCGCCGATGGCACAGGCGCTTACCGTGCTCAGCCCGCTGTCGTTCCGGGCCCGCACCCAGTAGTATTTGGGCACGCCCTCGCCCGCATCCGTATAGGCCGTGTTGGTCCAGGAGACCGTGGCAACGAGAGCGGCGGTGCCGAAATTGGTCGTCGTGTTCTTATAGATCAGGTAATCCATGGCCACCGGCGAAGCGCTCCAACCGATAAGGGTGTCAGACCCAATGATGGAAACCGCAGTGATCGACGCCGCACTCGGCTTCGACAATCCGGTGTTGCGCGTATTCTGGTGTAACTTAGGCCAGAACGAGTTCTCGGAAGCCAGGGGCTCCGTGTTGTTGTAGGCGTACAATAGCCCGCCGTCACGTGTGCCGATGTAAATCGTGCCGTTCGTACCGATGGACGGCGAATCAATTTTCCGACTGCCGGGATTATAATACGACCAGAGCGTGTTCGTCTCACCGGTTGTTGGATTAAGCGCGTAGAACTGGCCGTCGTCGACGCCGACGTTGACGGAGAAAAACAGGGTTCCGTTGGCCCCGACCGCCGGAGTACTCTTTACCGCGCCTGCAACCAGGTTGGTTGTAAAAGCGCCGTTGATCGGGTTGAAGCGCAAAATCCCCCCGGGACTGTAATGCCCCATGTAAACGTAGCCATCGGTCCCGATCACCGGGGACTGCGTGATTTCGATATTGGGTGTAATGCCCGCCACTCCGCTGACCCAGTTGGTCGTCTTCGTGGCAAGCGAGAATGACCACATTCTGTGGTCACTGTTGACCATATACACGACGGACGTTCCGTTTACCTCGCCGAAGGCAGGGGAGGTAATTACATCTTCTACTTCGCCGTCAAGAGCCGGCGGCATGTTGAACACATTGTTCGTGTTCCCCTGCATATCGAAGGCAATCAATTGGTTGGCGTTGTTGCCCACATAGACAAGGCCGTCCGGCCCGATCGAAGCTGGACTGTACATTTTGCCTGCCGTTACGCGCGTCCACAGCGCGGTTGTCAGGTTGTTGATGGCAAAGCATGTAAAGTTGCTGAATTCGTTACCAATAAACAGGTATCCGGAATTTGTATCGGTGCTGGTCAGTGGCCTTTCAAAAAGAGCCAGTGACTTGGCCTCCTCGGGAATGACGCAGACCTCGTTCGTAGACCCGTCCGTCGTATTCAAGGAGACCAGATAGCCATTGTACAGCGCCGCGTAGAGAGTGGACCCGTCTCGTGAAAGCACTGGCGTCGTCTTGCATCCGCCACCACCCTCTAACTTCGATCTCCAGTTAGTGGCACCGCTGGCTGCATTGATGGCGTAAGCAGCCGGAGCGTTATCCACAATGTAGATCGTTGCACCATCAGGACTGATCGCCGGCATCGTTAAGTAGATGTTGTCTGAAAGGGTAACCTCCCAGTTCGTAGTTCCCCATGTCTGGGCGACCGCCGCCTGGCACACGAGCGCCACGGCAAGCAAGGCCGCCGAGCTAATCCAAACCATGCGCGTCCAATAGGATCTCTTCATACCGATCTTCCTTTCTGTTGCTGCGGCCGGTTAAATTTTATTACACATACATCCAACCTTTTTTCCGTCCACCTGCCAATGGAACACTTATATAAACCGACTTTTCCCATATGGCTTACCCCCGCGACCATCGCGGGCCATTCGCCTTTATTCACAGGCATAGTATCATTTTTGACCGTGCCGCCGGCCGCCACGGCGTCGACGCCGGCCTGGATATTGGAAAAGGCGTTCACGTCCCAAGTGTGGCCGCCGCAGTTTTCCGGCGTAAAGTCATCATCCACCCACACCGTCGCTTCCTGCGCCACAGAGATCAGACAAAAGCCCAATCCCGCCGCAACCGCCAACCCCAGCTTGCCTGCTGTGCGTTTCTTAATCCGATTCCTTTCCCTGCCGGCGATGCCGGCCCGATTTCTGCCGCCGTTTCCCAGATAGTGCAACTGGCACTGGCGACCGATTGATGCTCTCTCCTTTTTCAGTACACGATAGACTATAGCCATCCGCCCCAGCGGCGTCTGTCGGCCGAAAGGAAACAGGTTGTAGTTTTTTTCCGTCAGATAAATCCGCCATTGCGCGTAATCCCATTCCTACATGGACTATTCAGGAAAAGCATTGACACTGAGCCCCGGCGTAATATGCTGCATGGCAATCATATTGCTTATGAAATGGAAGCGAGACGCTCGGCGCCTCGCAATACAGGAGACCATTGACTAGCGCCAATACAACGCCCGTGCCCCAGCCCGAGCCTTCCATTGCAGAACTGCGAGCCGCACCTCGGCGGCTGGTTCGCCGGTTGGCCCGGATGGAGCGCTCTCTTCCCGCCCTGCTCGAAACGGCAAACTGTTTTCTCGCGCTGTCCACCCACGCTTCGTATGGGCTGGTCGTATCCCATTTGGTTCACCACCAGCCGGCCATCGCATATGCCAATCCCGCCTTCTACCGGATGACGGGGTATTCGCCCTCTGAAATCAAGACGCTTGACACCGATGCCCTTTTCCGGCCCCGCGATCTCCCACTCATGCGTCAGCACTATTTCAGTCGGCTTAAAAAAGGGGCCCCGTTTGCGCGCTACGAGACGATTCTTGTAAGAAAAGACAAAGCGGAGATTCCCGTCGAAGTCACCGGGATGCACACAACCTGGAACGGCCATCCGGCAAATCTGGTTACCTTTATTAACCTTAGCTCGATCAAAATAACTGAGGCGCAAAAGCACGAGCATGAAAAAAGGTACCGGGCCCTGGCGGAATCCTCGCCTGACATGATCTACCTCATTAGCTGGGGCGGCCGCGTGCTTTACGTCAATCACCGCGCCGCCGCCTACCTGCGCCGGAGCAAGCAACAGGCCATCGGAATGGAATTAAGAGCCGTTTTTCCGCCCAAAATAGCCGCATGGTATCTGCGAAGCATCCGGTCCGTCTTCCGGACCGGCAAACCGCTTGTCGCTCCGCCGGAACGCCTTGCCGGATCTTCCCTCTGGATCGAAACGCGGCTGATTCCGATGCGTGCCGATGACGGGCGCATCACCAGCGTGATGGGCGTTTCGCGCGACGTGACCCGACGACACCACGCGGAAGAAGCGATCAAGGCAAACGCCGATTTGTTCCAGTTGCTGACCGCCAATTCATTCGCCGGCATCGGCGTTTGCGCCGTTAACCCCCTGACCCTGCAGCGGCGCCTGCTTTCCTGCAATGATCGTTATGTACAAATGTCGGGGTATTCGCTCAAAGCCCTTCAGCAGGCCAAGGACCTTAACGCGCTAATGACACTGCATGCCGCACAGCGTGAGCGAGATCGCTATCGCCGGTGCGCCCGCAAGAGGATTCCGTTCTCGGGCTGCGCTTCCTGGAACCGGCCCGACGGTCGCCCCAGCACCTACGAATGGACAGCGATGCCTTTTAAGAAGGACGGCCGATACTTCTTTCTCGAGATCGACCACGACATCACCGATCACAAGCGCCTCGACACGGAGCGTCAACAGATGGCTGCCCGAATCCAGGCCGCCCAGGAAAACGAACGCCAGAACATCAGCACCACGCTCCACGATCACCTCGGCCAGTTGCTCGCCATGGCAAAAATGGAGACCCATTCGATTCAGCCTGCTGACGACGACTCCCGCCGCCGTCTGGAGAACGCCACCAAACATATTCACGAAGCCCTGGTATCGATACGCTCCCTGGCCATGATGCTGCGGACGCCGATTCTCAACGACCTGGGCCTGGCGATGGCCATGAAAGCCCTGGTGGAGGATGCCGCCCGCGCTTACCATATACGGGCCACGCTCACGCACCGGGGAAAATTGCCCGTCCTTGGCATGCCTCAGCAAGTGTGCCTGTACCGGGTTGTGCAGGAGGCCTTGACCAATGCCGCGCGTCATTCTGGAGGCAATCGGATCTGGGTCACCCTGAAGGCCAACGCCTCCAAGGTGACCGTCCAGGTTAAAGACAACGGCCGTGGATTCAGTCCAGCCCACGTCCAAGCAAACCACGGGCTGGGCTTGGCGGGAATGCGGGAGCGCTTGGCCCAATGCGGCGGACATCTAAGCATTGCCGCCCGGCCTCGCCAGGGCGCCGTGTTGACGGCGGTCTGTCCCTGCCGGCTTCCACCGGCGGAGTTGCCTCATGATTAAAACAATGATTGTCGATGACCACACCCTTCTTCGCGACTGCTTGCGCAGCCAGATCCAGCAGTGCCAAGACATCGAACTGGTCGGCGAGGCCGGCAGCGCCGCACAGTTGCTGACCCAGCTGGCCACGGCGCGTCCGGACGTCATTATCCTGGACATCAAGCTGCCGGACGGCAGCGGCACAGAGCTCATCCCGAAAATAAAAGCCGTCCGGCCCGGCTGCAGGATCGTGATCCTGACAATGTATGATCACCCGCGCTATGCGCTGCATGCCATGGAACAGGGCGCCGACGGATTCGTGGTGAAAGGCGCGTCGTTCGAGGAACTCCAGAACGCCATCCGGAGTGTCGCGGCGGGCAAACCGTTCGTCTCCCAGGAAATGGCCGACAAGCTGGCCGGACACATCCGGCATGGAGGCCAGAACGATTCTCGCCTGGATAGCCTGTCAAAGCGGGAGTTCGAAGTGCTGACACACCTGGGCCGCGGACTTTCCCTGAAAGAAACGTCGGCAGCCCTGAAACTTAGCATCAAGACCGTCAGCACCTACAAGCGCCGCCTCATGCTGAAGCTGCAGCTCGACACCCATTTCGAGTTAATTCAATTCGCCATCGAATCCGGCTTGCAGAAATAGCGGTCGGGGCCGAGCGTCCAATTGCGCCTGCCCCATAAGAAATCGATCCTGAAACAGGTATAACCACTTGGCGCACACATGGTCGGCCTTGGCAAGGCGATATGATTTGCGCGCATTGGCGCCCCAGGGCAACCGGACTGCTGGAATATTATTCCATCATTCCAGCATTCCATGGGATGCCATTGAGGCAATAAAGGAATTCCCGCCTTGTCCGCGTGGCGCCTGCTGTGCTAGGGTTGCCGGCGCTTATGACCATTCCGGAGTTTATCGCCAAGTGGCGGCAGGTGGAGCTGAAAGAGCGGTCCGCCGCCCAGGAGCATTTCCTGGACCTCTGCCGCCTCTGCGAGCATCCGACCCCCGCCGCCGCCGATCCCACCGGCGCGTCCTTCTGCTTCGAGAAGGGCGCGGCGAAGCAAGGCGGCGGCGGGGGATTCGCCGATGTCTGGAAGCGGGGCGCGTTCGGCTGGGAATACAAGGGCAAGCACAAGAACCTGGACGCCGCCTACGACCAGCTCCTGCGCTACCGGGACGCGCTGGAGAATCCGCCCCTGCTCGTCGTCTGCGACCTGGACCGGATCGTGATCCACACCAATTTCACCGGCACGGTCTCCGCCACCCACGACATCCCCCTCGAACGCCTGGACGAGCCCCGCCACATCGAAATCCTGCGGGCGGTTTTCCATACCCCCGACGCCCTCCGGCCCGGGCGCACCAGCGCCGCGGTGACCCAGGAAGCGGCCCGGCAGCTCGCCGAGATCGCCGAGGGCATGCGCCGGCGCGGACTCGAGCCCGCCGCCGTGGCCCGCTTTCTCGACCGGCTGGTCTTCTGCATGTTCGCCGAGGACATCGGGCTCCTGCCCGAGATGGTGTTCTCCCGGCTCGTGGCCGGCGGCGCCGGCAATCCCGCCCGGTTCGGCAAACTGCTCGGCCAGCTTTTCAACGTCATGGCCGCCGGCGGCGACTTCGGCCTGGTGTCCGTGCGCCGGTTCAACGGAAACCTGTTCGACGACTCTCCTCCGCCCGGCGGAGGCGGCGGAACAAGCCCGGCCGTCCCGGACCTCACGCCCGACGACATCCAGCGGGTGGCCGCGGCCGTGGAGCTCGACTGGAGCGCGGTGGATCCCTCCATTTTCGGCACGCTCTTCGAGCGCGGGCTCGATCCCGCCAAGCGGGCGCAGCTCGGCGCCCACTTCACCAGCCGGGAGGACATCGAACGCGTCGTGGAGGCCGTGGTCATGGCCCCGCTGCGCAGGGAATGGGCGGAGACGCGGGCCATCATCACCAGCCTGTTGACCACCGGCCGGAAATCGCCGGCCGGCCCCGAAGCCGCCCTGAAGCCGCCGGCGGGTCTCCCCAGCCCGGCGGCCCGCCGGAAGGCGCGGGGCGAGGCCGGAAGCATCCTGCACCAGTTCCTCGACCGCCTGCGCAGCGTGAAAATCCTCGATCCCGCCTGCGGGTCCGGCAACTTCCTCTACGTCGCCCTGCTCAAGCTCAAGGACCTGGAGAAAGAGGCGGCGGTCCTCTTCCCGAGCGCGAACGGGCTGGACACGTTTCTGCCGGGCGTGGGGCCGGCGCAGCTTTACGGGATCGAGATCAATCCCTACGCCCACGACCTGGCACAGATGACCGTCTGGATCGGCTGGCTGCAATGGATCCGGGCCAACGGCTTCGGCTATCCCGACGACCCGGTCCTGCGTCCCCTCTCCCGCAACATCCGGCTCATGGACGCCATCGCGGAGGCGGCGCCTTCGCCGCGGTCCTCCCCAGAGGAACCCGCAGCCCATTCAGACCAACGCGGCGAGGGCGCCGCGCCCACGCCAAGCGAACCCGACTGGCCCGCCGTGGATTTTATCATCGGCAATCCGCCGTTTCTGGGCGGCAAGATGCTGCGCCGCGAACTCGGAGATGAATACGTCGATCGCCTGCTGGCGCTCTGGAAAGGGCGTGTTCCCGCGGAAGCTGATCTCTGCTGCTACTGGTTCGAGAAAGCCCGCGCCCAGATCGCGGCCGGCAAGTGCAAACGCGCCGGCCTGCTCGCCACCCAGGGCATCCGGGGCGGAAAGAACCGCGAGGTCCTCAAGCGCATCAAGGAATCCGGCGACATCTTCTGGGCCGAGAGCGACCGGCCTTGGATTCTAGACGGCGCCAATGTCCACGTCAGCATGGTCGGCTTTGACGATGGCACAGACACGACGCGCATTCTCGACGGCAACCCTGCCCCGACGATCAACGCCAACTTGACAGCCGCTACCAACATTACATCAGCACGTGAATTACACGCCAATGCCGGAATCGGCTTCATGGGGACGACAAAACAAGGCCCGTTCGAGATTCCAGAAGCCCTGGCCTTCGGTTGGCTCCATCGGCCAAACCCTCACGGGCGCCCCAATTCCGATGTGCTCGCGCCTTGGATCAACGGCATGGCGGTCACCCAACGCCTGCCGCCTATGTGGATTATAGACTTTTTCAACATGCCGGAACCGGAGGCCACCCTCTACGAAGCGGTTTTTGCCCATGTGACCGAAAACGTCAAGAAGGCTCGCGCCGCCAAACCCCGCGCCTGGCATCGCGCCGAATGGTGGCAACTCTACGCCCAACGGCCGGAAATGCGGAAAGCACTCGATTCCTGTCCACGTTTCATCGCTACCCCCAGCGTTTCCAAACATCGCTTATTCGCCTGGAAAATTGCGCCGGTGAATCCTGACCATCAACTCATCGTCTTCGCCCGCTCCGATGATCTGTTCTTCGGCGTTCTTCATTCCCGGTTTCACGAAGTTTGGGCGCTGGCACAGGGCACACAGTTGCGCGAAAAGGAATCCGGTTTTCGTTACACCCCGACCACCTGTTTCGAGACGTTCCCATTCCCGCCCGACGTCATTCCTGAACCCCGAACCCTGAACCCTGGTTTCCCGCTTGCGGCCATTTCCGACGCCGCGAAGGAATTGAACGCCTTGCGGGAGACCTGGCTCAATCCGCCGGAGTGGACCCGGACCGAAACCCTGGAGTTCCCCGGCACGGTCGGCGGCCCGTGGAACCGCTACATCGATCCCTCCACCATCCACCCGCAACCCTCCACCCTCCAACAACAACCATTCTCCCTCGGCACCGTGCGCTATCCGCGCCTGGCGGCCAGGGACGCCGAGTGCGCCGCCCGGTTGAAAGCCCGCACCCTGACCAAGCTCTACAACGAGCGCCCCGCCTGGCTCGCGAACTGCCACGCCAAGCTCGACGCCGCCGTCGCCGCCGCCTACGGTTTCCCCGCCGACCTCTCCGACGACGCCATCCTCGAACGCCTCCTGGCCCTGAACCAGGCGCAGGCCCGGGCGAGCGGCGGGCCCCGCGAGAACCGCCCGGCGGCGCCTGAAAGCCAGCCATGAACTTTCCCACCCAGGCCATTATCCTGGCGGCCGGATTCGGCACCCGCATGCTGCCCCTGAGCCTGGACACGCCCAAGCCGATGATGCCGTTCTGGGGAGAACCGATCCTGGAGCGCCTCCTCGCTCTCCTGGCCCGCTGGGGCGTGAGGGACGCGCTGGTCAACATCCACCACCAGCCGGATTCCATTCTCCGGCATGTGCGCCGGAGGCGCCGCGACCGCTTGCGCGTCTGCCTGTCGTTCGAGCCCGAGATCCTGGGCACCGGCGGAGCCCTGCGCCGGGTGGAGTGGTTCATCGGCAAGGCCCCCTTCTGGATCGTCAACGCCGACATCGTGGCGGGGGTCGAGCCCGCGCTCCTGGTCAAAGCCCTGGCCGCCCGCCGCGCCCTGGCCGCCCTCTGGCTGCACCCCGACAAAGGGCCGCGCACCGTGGAAATGAACGACGGGCTCATCGAAAAATTCCTGAGCAGCCGGCCGGGCACCGCCGGCACCTACACCTTCTGCGGACTGCACCTCGCCACGCCCGCCATCCGGGACTATCTGCCCGCCCAGGGATTTTCCTCCATCATCCAGGTCTACGACCGGGCCAGGGCGGATGGCCGGCGGATTGCAGGCGTCTGCGATCCCCACGCGTTCTGGGCGGACATCGGCACGCCCGCCGGCTATCTCGAGGCCCACCGGGAAGCCCTGGCGCGCCGCCGCCGGGCCGGCGGCCCACTGGTTCCCGCCGGGATGCTCCAACGCATGCGGGGGCTGGTCCGCCGCGGGGTGCGGGTCCGCGGCTTCGCCGCCGTCGGCGAGGACGTCATCCTCGGCCGGGGCGCCGCGGTCTCCGACTCGGTCATCTGGGATCACGCCCGGGTCGCCGGCGACGCCATCCTCGACCATGCCATCGTGGGCACCGCGGCCCAAGTCCGCGGGCGTGTGGCGCGCATCGCCGTGCGCTCGGATTTCGCCCTGGCCGCGGGCGCCGCCGCCAGCGACCCGCAGTTGGCGGTGGCCCTGGCCCGGCTGGGCTGGGAGCCCCAGGCCACCACCGCCATCCCGTTCGAAGCCCGGGGATCGGCCCGGGTCTTCACCCGGCTCACGCACCAGGGCCGGAGCGCGATCCTGATCCGCTACAGCCTGGAGCGCCAGGAAAACGCCCTCTACGCGGCCCATGCCAGGTTCCTGAAACGGCTGGGCTGGCCCGTCCCGGCCATCCTGCACGACCTGCCGGAACGGCGGATGCTGATCGTGGAAGATCTGGGCGACCGTTCGCTCCAGCGGCTGGCCGGCCGGATTCCCCGCCGCCGCCTGAAAACCCACTACCAACAGGCCCTGCTGGCCTTGCACCGCCTGCACGAACTGGGCGCCGCGGCCGCCCGCCGCCAGGCCCTGGAACTGGTGGCGCCGTTTTCCGCCGATGTCTACCGGTGGGAACGGGAGTTTTTCGCCCGCCAGTTCCTCCAGCCGCGCCTGGCCGTGCCGCCGGGGGCCTTGGGGAGCATCCTCCGGGAACTGGCGTCCGTGGCCGATCGGCTCCTGCGCGCCCCGGCGGTGCTCGTGCACCGCGATTTGCAGTCCAGCAACATCCTGATCGCCGGGGGCCGGCCGTATTTCATTGATTTCCAGGGCATGCGCCTGGGCGCCGCCGCCTACGACCTGGCCTCGCTGCTCTGCGACCCCTACGTGGAGCTGCCGGCTGACTGGCAGCGCGACCTGCTGGCTTATTACAACGCCACTCGCACCCGCGGCGCGCCGGTTTCGGAACGCCTCTTCTGGCTGGCGGCAGTCGAGCGGCTGGCCCAGGCCCTCGGCGCTTACGGCCGGCTGGGCGCCCAGGCGGACACCGCCTGGTTCGAGGGCTACATCCCGCCGGCCCTGCGGATGATGCGCCGCGCGCTGCGGCGGACGGAGTCCTGCCCGCGCTTGCGGACCCTGATTGAGGACGCGCTTGACAAGCCGGCGCCGGCACCCGAGAATGCGTCAAAACATTGAAGCGCAAGGGGCCGGTCGCTCAAGTAGAAGCGGCGCCCTCGCCGCTTCTCTCATGAATCCGGAAGCGGCACAACGAAGTCAACATCATGCGAAAAAAGCGGCGGGGGCGCCGCTTCTACGAGAAAAGGAAGACACTATTTATCGGGATACTCCAGCCGGCAGCACGCCCGGTGAAAGGATCGCTGGCATGCCCTACCCCCAACTCGATCGTTCACGCCTGTTGATCAAGCCCCTGCGGCAGCGCCGGAACCGGCTTTTCGTGAACCGCGACTTCGTGGACCCGGACCACAAGCCGGCCTTGGATGCCCGGGCGAACCATTTCATCAACGCGTGTGCCGCCCGCATCCGGGCCGCGCGCCGCCGGGGCCGCCCGGTGATCATCGCCTTTGGAGCGCATACGATCAAGAACGGCCTCGCGCCGGTCCTGATCAGGCTCATGGAAGGCGGCTGGCTCACCCACCTGGCCACCAATGGCGCCGGCGTGATTCACGACTGGGAGTTCGCCTTCCAGGGCGCCAGCGGAGAACACGTCAGGGAAAACGTCGCCCGCGGCGAATTCGGAAACTGGCGGGAAACGGGGTTTTTCATCAACCTGGCGCTGAACGTCGGGGCCTGCGAGGGCAAGGGCTACGGGGAATCCGTGGGGGCCATGATCCAGCGGGAGCGGCTGGACGTGCCGTCCGCGGCCGATCTGCGCCGGCAGGCTGCCCGCCGGCTGCGCACGGATCCGGAGCAGGCGGCGGCCTGCGCGGAACTCCTGGCGGTTTTGGGCCGGAACAAGGTCAAACCCGGCCCCCTGCAAATCCCCCACCCCTGGAAAGCCGTCAGCGTCCAGGCCGCCGCCTTCCGGCTGGGCCTGCCCTTCACCGGCCACCCCATGATCGGCCACGACATCATCTACAACCACCCCATGAACGACGGCGCCCTCCTGGGCCGGGCGGCCCTGCGCGATTTCCTGGCGTTCGCCGGGAGCGTCGGCGGCATCCGGAACGGGGTCTACCTTTCCGTCGGCTCGGCAGTCATGTCCCCGATGATCTTCGAGAAAGCGCTCTCCATGGCCCAGAACCTGGCGCTGCAGAAAGGGAAGCCGATCGCGGGCCATTCGATTTTCGTGGTGGACCTGGCCAAGGCCACCTGGGACTGGCGGAAAGGCGAGCCGCCGGAGACCAACCCGGCCTACTACCAGCGCTACAACAAGAGTTTCAGCCGGATGGGCGGCACCCTGCGCTACCTCTCGGCCGATAACCGCGATTTCCTCCTGGGCCTCTGCCAGGCCCTGTCAAGGAAACCGTCAAATGCCAGGCGCCGACGTTCCCGCTGAGGCCCCAATTGACCCAATCAAAAGCAGTTGAACCACGAATGGACACCAATGAACGCTAATATTCAACTGTTTATGAATAAGGTGGAATCTTTCTGCATTCGCGTCAATTAGTGTTCATTCGTGGTTCTCTACTTCCGAATCTAGGGTGACCGGTATGCCTCCCGCCCAACCAATCCATGCACATCGCCGATGAGGACCAAGGGCGGGACGGCAGGAGTGCCGTCTGATAAACTTTTTCAGCGACCTCGAACCAAACCTAAGCCGACCCGCATGGCCACCCACCCCGAGTTTTCGGATGAAGCCGACCATTTTCTAAAGCACGAGCGCGAATTCCGCCTCGGCGTCCTGCCGACCGAACAGCCGCATCCCAAGACAAGGGACTTCTCCCGGGTCGTCCGGGCCGACTTGGGCGCCGGCATCCGGATGCTGCAGTCCGTGGACCTGGATATCCTGCCCATGGCCGACCGGGTGCTGGCCAGCCGGCCTTTCGCCGTCCTGGTCGCGGCCCTGGCCGATGCCCTGCGCAACCGGAAGCGGATCTGCCTCTCAGGCTGCGGGGCCACCGGCCGGCTGAGCATTCTGCTGGAAGCCGCCTGGCGCCGCCGCTGGCGGACACTGAAGCAGCAGCGGCCCGCGCTGGCCGGCGAACGCCGGGACGGCGAAGACCGGGTGATCAGCCTCATGACCGGCGGGGATTTCGCGCTCGTCCGCAGCGTGGAATCCTTCGAGGATTTCGCCGCCTTCGGCCGGGAACAGGTCCGCGAGGCCGGACTGGGCGCCGGGGATGTGCTGGTGGCAATCACCGAAGGCGGCGAGACGTCGTCCGTCATCGGCACGGCCTGGCAGGCCCTGGAACAGGGCGCCACCGTGTTCTTTGTCTGCAACAACCCGCTGGATTTGCTCGCCAGGCACGTCGCCCGCTCGCGGGCCGTCATCCGCGCGCCCCGGATCGTCACGCTGGATATCAGCACCGGCCCCATGGCGATCGCCGGCTCCACCCGCATGCAGGCGACGACGGCCGAATTGCTGATCGTGGGCGCCGCCCTGGAAATGGCCTTGGCCCGGTTCCTGGCCCGCCCCCGCCCCGGGCGGACGCCGGAAGCGTCTGGCCGGATTGCGCGCCAAGCCCGACGCTACGGAGCCCGGTTCGCGGCCCTGCTCCGGGAACTCGGCCAGCCGGCCGCGGTATCCGCCATCGGCCGGATGGTTGCCTGGGAGGAAAGCGTCTACCGGCGACAGAGCGCGGTGACGTATTTCGCGGACCGGTACCTGCTGGACATCTTCACCGATACCACCGAGCGCGCTCCGACCTTCATGCTGCCGCCGTTCCGGAAACGCGATGACACGGCGGCGCCCCGCTCGTGGGCCTTCGTGAAATGCCCGACCCGCTCCACGCCCGAGGCCTGGGCCGACATGCTGAAACGCCCCTTGCGCTGCCTGAACTGGTCAAGCGACCGCTACCAGGCGCTGGGCGCGCCCGAACGAATCTGGCGAACGCCGCCGCGCCTTGACCCGCGGACGGTGCTGAAATTCGCCATCGGCAACGAGGACGATCCTTCCCGCTACACGGGCGCCGGCGATGCCGCCCTGCTGGTGGCGGACCAGGAGGAGCTGGCCGGGGTCGCCCCGGGCGGACGGCGCCTCCTGCCGGCTTTTCGCGACCTGGCGTCGAAGTTCCCGCTCACCGCGGCGCTCGCGCTGGGCGCCGGGAAGCTTGCTCCGGGGCGGGTGGCCGGCCTGACCTCCATCCCGTGCCGGGCCCCGGCGAGCCCCCTGGATTTGTGGAAGCACCTGGCCGTGAAGCTGGTCTTCAACACCCTCTCCACGGCGACCATGGCCCGCCTGGGCCGGGTGGCAGGCAACTGGATGATCCATGTCGAGACGACCAACAAGAAACTGATCGACCGCGGGACCCGCTTGGTGGCCGAGCTGACCGGAGTTAGTTATGCGCGGGCGTGCCATGCGCTGCTCACCACCCGCGCGGAACTGATGCGCCGGCCGGATGCCGGCGCGCCCAAGCCGTCCCCGGTGGCGTTGACCATCGAGCGCCTGCGCCGCCGGCGGGCGGACAGCGGAAGCGCCCGCGCCGGGGGCGTCAGAAGCTGTGAAAAAATCGGACGGCCACGATAAAACGTGGCCCTCCACTCGATC
>CAZVVD010000049.1:0-24884 GCA_964630555.1 uncultured Verrucomicrobiota bacterium
CGCAGCGGCAGGTCGCGGTAGGAGCGCTTCTGGCACTTGTAGACCTGGATGTGAAACGGGCAGTTCATGGGCTTGAGGTAATACTGGACCTCGTCCAGCTCCATGGGGGCATACATGCTGTCCCGGTAGAAATCGAGGTGCCCGGAGGTTTCCCACAGAAGCGCGCGCCCGATGTGCGGCGTGTAGAGGAGCTCGTAGCCCTCCCGGAAATGGCGCCGCCGCCAGAAGTCCTCGATCAGGCAGCGGACCCGGGCGCCCTTGGGATGCCAGTGGATCAGGCCCGGTCCGACGTCCTCGTGGGCGCTGAAGAGGTCCAGCTCGCGCCCGAGCTTGCGGTGGTCCCGCTTCTGGGCCTCCTCCAGCCGGCGCAGGTAGGCGGCCAGCTCCTGGGGCGTGTCCGCGAGGATCCCGTAGACCCGCTGGAGCATGGGGTTGCTTTCCAGCCCGCGGTAGTAGGAGCCGGCCACGGACAGTAGCTTGAACGCCTTGATCTCGCCGGTGCGCGCGAGGTGGGGTCCCCGGCAGAGGTCGACGAACTCGCCGCAGCGGTAGAAGACGATCGGCTCGCCCTCGGGGATGTCGGCCAGCCGCTCGAGCTTGTAGGTCTGGCCTTTCGACGCCAGCAGGGCGCGGGCCTCGTCGCGGGACAGCTCCACCCGCTCGAACGGGAGGTCGGCCTGGATCAGCCGGGCCATCTCCTTCTCTATCGCGGGAAAATCCTCCGGGGCCAGGCGGTGGGGCAGGTCGAAATCGTAGTAAAATCCGTCGGCGGTGGCCGGTCCGATGTCGCACCGCACCTGCTCGAAGAGCTTGCAGACAGCCGCCGCCATGACATGCGCCGCGCTATGGCGCATCAGTTCCAAATCCAAAGAATTCCCCTCCCCTAACAGGCCTCGCAGAACCGTACGGCCTACCCCGGTTCTGCTTCCATGCGTGGCGGGCGTTACTCTACCGGCCGCCCTTGGCCGTGTCAACCGCAAACCAGGCCGGAGTTCTGAAGCCGAAAAAAGGGCCTGGCGCTCGCAGCGCGGCAGATCCTCCGCCCGTAGGCGCCGGGCTACGAACGGCGCCCTCTCCGCCGTTTTTGCCCGGACCGGGCGCCGGCCGGGACGATGATAAAACCGGTGACAGCCCTCACCGCCCGAAAGGCTGCCCCCGCCGATGACCACGGCGGCGATGACGTCCAGTTCCTGGTCCACCGCCACAGTGGGGTCCCCGGCCGTCAGGCGCGAAATATGCCCGAGCTAGGCGCGGACGTCGCGGGATATTACTGTTTTGGCGGATTGGCCTCGCGGATTACCGCGCCGTCGGTTTCGGACATGATGAGCAGTGCGAATTTATCCGCCTGCTCGATCTCGTTTGTGTTGAGCGAAGCGTAATCGAAGCGGCCGCGCAAGTCGGTGTAACCGTCCTTATAAAATTTAACCTCGCCGTTCTTCAGCCGCACAAAGACCTTGACATAGACCTGCGCCAGCGGGGCGCCGCTCTTCTGGTGGGTGACCTTGAGCTGGCCGTAATTTTCGATGATCTGCAGGGCCAGCGAGTTGGCGAAATACGGGTGGCTTTTCTTCACCCCGCCGGCGACAATCTCCACCATCACGTTGGCGTTCCGGAACTCATCCGGCAGATCGAAGGTCAACGGTTTCCCGTTGTCGGGAAATTTCAGCGTGTCCGTGCGGTTCGGCTGGATGTAGGCAAACTGGCCAGCCTGCTGCTGGATAAAAGGATTGCGCGAGAAAAGCAATTCGATATCCATCTTGTAGTAATTGACCGCCGCCTCCTTGAGATTCTGGCAGGTCACGGTCACCTTGCGCGACTCGACGGCAAACTCGAAGGATGCTTCCGTGCCCGCGAGTTGTGTCTGCTGCTGATCGCGGTTCTCCTTGTCGACCAGCGCCGGCCCCTTGCCGTCCAGCTCGTCAAGCTGGGCCAGCACGCCGGCGAACAGGTTGCGCCAGCGCTCCACCGGGTAGTCGCGATAGGTCTCGGCGATCCGCCGCGCTTGCTGGTGGTCGGGGGTGTAGAAGTCCAGGTAGGCCCGGAGATAATCGTATTGCAGCCTGGCCGCGCTCTGCTTGGGATCGACCCGGGCGAAAAACCGCCCGGCCTCGTCGATCCGGTCCTGCAAAAGCAGGTGGTAAGTTACGGACAGCAGGTCGTCCTGGTCGAGTTGCGGGCGGTAGCTGAGAACGTCAAGCAGGCTCAGGTACTGGTTCGCCTGGCGCTCATTAAAAATCTGCCGCCGTTTGCCCACCGGGTGGGCGCGGGCGTTGACGAGCGGGCTGTATTCCAGGTGCTGGTAGCTCTTGCGGACCACCGGGTCAAGCGTCACGAGTTCGCAGTCCAGGTAACGTCCACACTGGTCCAGGAAATCATCCGCATTCTGGAGAAATTCCCGGATCGCGGCCGGGTTGTTGTGGACAATGCCGTAGGACCAGAGCACATGGTTATAACAATGCCGGCGTGCCAGGAGGTCTGTGGTCTTGTTGAAGAAGTCCTTATCGCGCATCCGCCAGGCGATCCGCTCGAGGTTGAGCTGCACGGGGTTGGCGTTGTTCAGATAGGCCAGCACTGCCTCCGGCGTGCCGTTCTGCGAAACGTAATCCCAGCAGGAGGTGTCGATCCTGGTCGGCGTAGCGACCACCTTCAGGACCTTCGGCGGGGCCGCGGCGACCAACTGTTCCTTCCTGGCCGCGTGAGCGGGGAAATGCGGATATTCGCCCGCCTGCGGGAAATAGAAATAATACTCCAGCTTCAGTGTCGAGAACGGCTCGAGCCGGACCGGCCGGCTGCGAGTGTAGAAGCCGTCCTGGACCGGGAGCGCGCCTTTGGGGATCTGCAGGAGCACGTCCAGCTTTTCGGGGGCGGAGGCCGGATCGGTGAGGACCACCTGGCAGCCGTAGACCACCTGCGCCAGGAATTCATCGGTCACGAATTTATCGAACTGCTCGCCGTTCTCCGTGCGGTACCGGTCGCTGGCGCGAAAATAATTCTGGCTGATCGTGATCGGTGGCGCATTCGTGGCCGGCGCGGTTTCCCTGATCTCTTTGTGGAAGACCACCAGCGGCTGGGCGGATTTCAGCGTCAGGGATGCGCCCTTGACGGCGGATTCCACCGGCGGAGCCTCGAACGGCAGGTCCAGCACTGCCAGCGCGAGCAGAAGTTCGGTGAAATTCTGGCCCACCTCGGCCAGGTGGGTCGATAAGAACGGCCCGGCGCCATGCCGGGCGTAATCCAGCCAGAAAGGATTCATCTCGACCAGCCCGGCATTCGGATCTTCGACGGGCTCGTGATAATAGTTGTTTTCCGCCCATTCCCGGGTTTGTTCGACTTGCCGGTACAACTGGCGCACGGCCTTCCGCCGGCTGACATCGCCCGCGACAAAACCAATCTCGAGTGCTTCTGCTCCTGCTATTACATTGCGGGCATTAGGCTCAGCCCCGGTGGACACCGGGTGCGACTTTTCCCGGGTATCGGTTTTCAAGTCCTTACGGGACCCCTCGGTTTTGTCCGTTAATTCTTTTTGCGTTTCCGGTGTGCGCGCCGGGGTCGGTGGCGGTGGCGGAGCCTTGGGCGGCACGGATACGACGAATGTGTGTTCCTTGGATCTGACAGCCTGGCTTACTCCGAGACGCTCACCTGCACCGGCCGCTGGAATCGCTTCCATAACCCCAGACGTCATCCCCCCGATACCGTCCCTGGTTTCCAGCGCGCTGCCGTTGATCGCGGTGGTGAAAAGCGTGTCTAGCCGGTCGAGGTCGGGCGGCATCAGATCCTGCAGATCCTTGAGATGCCGGATGGTGGGCGCCTGTTCGCCGTTGATCCTCTGCGCGAGCAGTATGCGTTCGAAAATATTCAGCTGGTCGTACGGCCACGGCTTGAGCCAGGCGCTCAGGTCCTCGCCGATCAGCCAGCGGTCCATGAACGTCTTGTCCAGCTTGTGCCGCAGGTACGGCTGGATCACCTTGTCGAAGAAATCGCGGTCTTTCTTGTAAAGGAAGAAGTTCAATTCGTGGCAGGCATACTTGGCGTACTTCTCCCGTTTCTGCTCCGGTTTGAGTTGCGGCCAGTCGTTGATAAAACCGAATTCCTGGAGCGTGGCATCGCCGCTGAGCGTCACGTACAGCCCGTAAACCTTCGGAAGCGTGTCGTAATACTCTAACTTGGAGCTGGCGTTATCCGGGATCACGAAATCCCGGCCGGCGGTAACTGCCGAAACCTGCTTCTGCTCGGTGAAATGCTTTTCCGGGTCGAGCGCGCTGGCCAGGCGCAGATCGCGCGTGGCGGGCGGCGCCTCGGGCAGGATCAATTCGCGGTAGACCGCGTTGTTCGCGTTCAGCGCAAGCACCCGGACCTGCTGGCCCGGCCCAAGCGCCTTGCGCGGAATGGTAACCACGCCGTCCGCATCGGGCTTGAGATTGGCCAGGAGCACCGCCGGTTCCGCCAGGAAATCAAGGTTGGCAAAAAATGCGTTGTCGGATTTTATGTTAGTAGAACTCCCGGTTACTGCCCACGTGCTGCTGAACTTCGCTACGTTCTGCAAACGACTATATTGACTACCCCCCAGGAGACTTTCGGTTTCGTTTTCGGTGGTCTGCACGACCCAGGGATTCAAGAGCAGGCTGGGCCGAGTGAGCATGTTGCCCGGGAATTTGGGGGCGTATTTTCTTTCGAGGATGTAGCGGTATTCATCGCCGATGTCCCGGCCGGAAACGTAACATGACTCCGGATGGCCAGGATAGATAGATTGCGGAGCTACGGAAGCGCGGAGGTTAAACGAATCGAACAGCGAATAAGCCGGCATGAACCGCGACGCCGCGACGTGAACTCTCGTGAGCGGCGTGGCATTGTGGAGGGCGATCGTCACTTGGCCGCCCTCGGCATGGATGCTGCCGATCTGCAGGGGCGCCGGGTTTTTTATCTCAAGCAGGCGATTGGCCCCCATAATGTATCCGTCGCGCACGTCACCTTCGGTCACTTGCAGCACAATCGCCTGGTCGCCTTCCTTCAGCCACAGTTCGAATGTGCCCATCGGCAATCCTGTTATGGTGAGAAACCCGTTGGTAATAGCCAGGGAATCAGACCAGTCCTTGACATACGTTCCGCCGCATGTCCCCAGCAGGGAGCACCGGGCCGCGGCGCCCATATAGGGAACGGAAAGCTTTTCGCCGACGCGCACGTGAATAGTTGGCGGCCAAGCGCAGCAGTCACGGGGGAGAATCCAGGTGTTGGTAACGTCCTCAGGCCCGGCGGCCTTCACCGTGGTGATGTCATTTAACGCGCCGAGCGCGATCCGGCCTTCGTTATCGGTTTGCAGGCTAACCTTGACGGGACTGACAAAGTCGCGATGTTTCAGTTCCACTTTTACAGGCCGTTCGCTCTTGGGTTCGCCGTTCTTGCCAAGCAGGCGCAGGATATATCCCTCGGGCACCCGGCTGAGGTGCAGGGATTCAATGTTGGCGGTGGACTCCATCTGGTTGAATGAAAAGACATGGTTTGCGGCGACATCGTCCTTCTGGTTCCGGCTCATATTCTGGACCTTGCCCTTGAGCGTGAAGGAAAGCTGGATCAGGTTCTCGGGCACCTGAAATTCATAAATGTATTCCTGCTCCGCGGAGAGCTTCAAATTCCGGACCTCCTTGACGGTTTTGATGCCTTCCGTATCCGTTGATTCAATCACCAGGTGGGGGTCTTCCAGGAGCGAAAGCGAAATCGGATTGTCATTCACGGTCAGCAGCGGACGCAGTATAACCCGCGCGGTATTGCCCTTCAACAGCGCTTCGCGGTCGACATAGACGCCGGCGGAGAGGGCGTATGTTTCCGCTTGGTGCTCAAACTGGTCGAGGGTGGCGAATCCCACTTGACTGACCACGATCGGCTGGCGGCCTGGCTTGGTGCTGAACGGCAGGGCGATAAGCCCGTTGGTGTCGGCCTGATATTCGTGCCCGGCGAGCCAGATGGCGGCTGAGTTAACCTTCCGATTCTGCTCGTCAAGAATGGTGAACACGTGGCCGGCGGCCCCGACCCTTTGCAGAATGCGGAAGTCCCCCTTCCGAACCAGCGCCCGGCTGCTTTTCCCATTGCCGATGAACTCGACGACGAAGACCCCGCTCCGGTTGATGTCAGGGAATTCGAATTTGCGCCGGATGCGCCTCAACGGCGGATCGTCGTAGGTCTTGACCTCCTCGCGGCCGGCCACCAGCCCGTCGAGGTCGATTGCGGTGGTGATCGGGGCAAGATGGTCGCGGTAGTAATTGACGGTGTTGATCTCGAAGACTTTCACGAACAGGGTCTTCACGTTCTTGATGTCCGCCTCCAGCACGACGGGGTCCGCAAGACGGAAAAGGGTCTTATTGGCCGGCGCGAACTCGATTTCGACACGTTCCTTAAGTGCTTGGTATTTTTCAGGATCGTTGAGGAGTGAATACCATTTTTCCATATCGCCAACCCCGTTCAGGATCTTGGTTGTGGCGAACACGTCGCGGAGATACGTGTCCAGCAGGTATTCCTGGTAAGGCAGGTAACTCTCCTCGGTCAGAAAGAAATGTTCCAGGTAATCGCGGACCAGCGCCTCGTCGCCCGCCACCGCCGGCATCAGGGTGCTGACCGAGAAATCCGCGCCGAACTTGGCTTGGTTATCGCGGCTTGAAGGACTTTCGAGATATTTTGGATTCACGTAAGAAGCGGAGCGCGGGATGGAGATGTATTCCATGAACCGCGCTTTATCGTACTTTCCCAAGGCGCGGTCGTGCGCCAATCGCTGGTAAAGAATGTTCAACTTTAACGAATTGTGGGCCGGTGCCAGTTTCTTGACAAAATTCCACTGGCGATCGAGAAAAGCTTCCCTTGCCGTGGCATCTCGCTGCCAGTCCACATCCGCGCCGGGCCGGAGCTTGGTCAGATAGCTGTTGATGAAATGGGTGTCATGGAGGAGATCCGGTTTGAGGATCAACAACTCGTCAAGCTGGGAAAGCAATAAGTCGCTGTGAATGCGAAGACTGCCAAACGGTTGAGGCGGGGCAAGATTAAGGTCGGCGGCTATGATTCGGACCAGGTTCGGGTAAACCGGACGCCTAATGCGCCGTAGAAAATCGCGCCGACGCTCGCCGTCGAGATTCATGGACGCGAGGAAGTCGAAAGCCGAATCTTCAAACTGGTTCACCGTATTGGTGCCTTCCGCCAGGGCCCGGGCGGTCAGCGCTTCGCGGCCGATCTTAGCTTGATCCAGCCGGGTGGGCAAGGTGGACTTTTTCCCGAACTGCTCCTGCTGATGGTCGAACAACAGCCCCATGTTCAGCTTGAGATAGGCCAGCGTGGCCTGGGGGTTCTTGGTATAGCCAAGAAGCGCCTGGCGATTGCGGATCTCGCGGTTGCGCGGCGTTTCTCCCTGGCGCGCCAGCCAGGGCTTCAAGGTTTCCTCAACCTTGTCCAACTGTCCCTGGTTCTGGCAGTTGAGGCAGGTGTAGAAATAATAGTCTTCGGTGCCGGGAATCAGCTGGCCCAGCACCGCAGCCCGGTTCGTGGCCAGCGCGAAATCCTCGCTGAATCCAATCTCCATGGCCGAGGCGTTTTGCCCGGTCCACAGCAGGACCAGGCCGGCGCTCAGCATGATCGTTTTATGCATGATAGTTTTCCTCCGTAATTGTGCCGACTTTGACCTACCATCAAGATGTTTCGGTTTCTATATTTAGACGCCGGATGAAGCCAGGCAGGCAAGGACCCGAGCCCATGGATATCATGCATTATTCAATTGTGCGATAAGACTGACGATCGTCAGTCTTATCGCACATCAGGAAATAAGCGGTAATCATGGATCACCAGTGTTTCGCATACTCTCGTCCTACCCTGGCTTTGTCAATTGCGTAACAGCCGGAGCAGCAATTCGCATTCTGGCCTGCCCCTCCTGCCGCCTTGTGCGGCAGGGGCGATAGATTGGCTGGAAAAATGTTCTTTTCCAGCCAATCTCTTCACCCGCGACGCAAGGTCGCGGGGGTCTAAAGGCCATAAGGCGAATGGCGGATTACCATGGATCTTATTTCGTCGCCCGGTGGCGCAGGCGGTCGAGGGTGACGGCCAGGACGATGATGAAGCCGGTGACGATTTCCTGGACCCAGTTCGGCAGGCCCATCTGCGAGCAGCCCGAGCGGATCACGGTCATGATCAGCGCGCCGATGAGCGTGCCGAAAACCGAGCCCTCGCCGCCCGAGAGGCTGCCCCCGCCGATGACCACCGCGGCAATGACGTCCAGCTCCTGGCCCACCGCCACGGTGGGATCCCCGACCGTCAGGCGCGAGAACTGCATCAGCCCGGCCAGGCCGCCGAACAGGCCGCCGAGGGTGTAGACCGCCAGCTTGACCCGCTCCACGGCCACGCCGCACAGCCGCGCGGTCTGCTCGCTGGACCCCACCGCGAACACGTGCCGGCCGAAGCGGGTGTACATCAGCACGCCGCCGACGGCGAGGGACAGGAGCGCCAGCAGCCAGACGCCCCACGGCACGAGGATCGGCGGGTCATGCGGCCCGAGGGCGGCCAGGAGGCTGTTGAGCCAGGTCATGGGGGCGTCGATTTTCTGCTCGTGGGCCAGGCCCTTGGCCGCGCCCCGCACCATGAGGAGCGTGCCGAGGGTGACGATGAACGGCACCATCCGCAGGCGCGTGATCAGCAGGCCGTTGAACAGTCCGCAGCAGGCGCCGGCGAGGATGCCGCCCAGGGCCGCGACCAGCGGTGAACAGCCGGCCTGGAGCAAGGCGGCGATGACCACCGTGCCCAGCGCAATCACCGAGCCGACCGAGAGATCGATGCCGCCCAGGATGATGATCAGGGTCATGCCCAGGGCCGCCATGCCCGTGATCGTGGACTGGCGGGCGATGGTTTCCAGGTTGTAGGCCGAGGAGAAGCTGGCGGGCCCGATGAGCATGAAGAGGCCGTAGACCGCCAGCAGGCCCAGCAACGGCCCGATCCGGTTCAGCCCCGCGTGTGCGCGGACCCAGTTCACGATGGCCATGGCGCTGGTTTTCATGAGGTGGATGTTGGTTTCAGACTATGAATGCCGATCTTGAGTCCGAGGTTCGATGTCCAGGGTTCGATCTTGGCTGTGCGCTTGTCCGTCGGGATCGGCGCCGATCCCCTTATCCTTGGCTATGCGGCGGCCACGCCGGTCGCGGCTTCAAGCAGCAGGCGATGCTCGTCGAGGTCCCGGACCGCGTGGGCTGGGCCCAGCCGGCCCCGGCACATGACCGCCACGCGGTCGCACACGCCCAGAAGTTCCGGGAGGTAGCTGCTGACCATCAGGATCGCTTTCGGCGGCCGGCGCCGGGAGACCAGGTCGTCGATCAGGGCGTACACCTGGGCCTTGCTGGCCACGTCAATCCCGCGCGTGGGCTCGTCGAGGAGCAGGATGTCCACGTCGTGGTAGAGCAGGCGGCCGAGGGCCACCTTCTGCTGGTTGCCGCCGGAAAGATCCCCGACCTTTTGCGCCGGGCCGCGGCAGCGGATGGCGAGCTTCTCGATCAAGGCCCGCGCCGCCGCCGCCTGGCGGGCGGGCCGGATCAAGCCGGCCGGACCCAGCCCCGTCAGCTTCGAAAGCGTCAGGTTGTCCGCGATGTCCAGCGCCGCCGCGAGGCCCTCGTTCTTGCGGTCTTCGCTCACCAGCCCCAGGCCCTGGCGCCAGCGTTGGGCCGGCGAGGCCGGCCCGCTGTATGCGCCGAGGGTGACTGCGCCCCGGCGGATGGGATCCAGCCCGAACACGGCGCGCAGCAGCTCGGTGCGCCCGGCGCCCACCAGGCCGGCAATGCCGAACACCTCGCCGCGCCTCAGGGCCAGGCTGGCGGAGGCCGGCTTCACCGCCCCGGCCAGGCCACTGATGTCGAGCACAATTTCACCTGCCTGCCGCGGCGAGCGGGGATAGAGCTGCTCGATCTTCTTGCCGACCATCAGGCGGATCATGTCGGCCACGGGCGTCCCGGCAACCGGGCCGGCGCCCGCGGTGGCGCCGTCGCGCAGAACGGTGAACCGGTCGGCGATCTGCTGAACCTCCTCCAGGAAGTGCGAGATGTAAATGATGGCGCGCCCCTGGGCTTTCAGGCGCCGGATGACCTCGAACAAGCCGGCGGCGTCCTCCCGCGTCAGGCTGCTGGTGGGCTCGTCCAGGACCAGGACCCGGCAGCCGACGGCCAGGGCCCGGGCGATTTCCACGAGCTGCCGGGCCGCGGGCGGCAGGTCCCCCGCCCGCCGGCCGGGGTCCAGCCGGGACTGGTTGAGCATGGCCAGGGCTTGGCGGACACGCTCCCGGCCGGCAGCGCGGCGGAGCAAGCCCCCGCGGGTGGTCTCCATGCCCAGCATGATGTTGTCCTCCACCGTGAGATGCGGGGCCAGCGAAAGCTCCTGGTAGATCATGGCCACGCCCGCCCGGCGGGCGTCCATGGGATTGTGCGGCTTGAAATCCTGCCCCGCGATCTGGAGCGCGCCGGCGTCGGGCCGGATGGCGCCCGCCAGGATTTTCATCAGGGTGCTCTTGCCGGCCCCGTTTTCGCCGACCACGGCATGCACCTCGCCGGCGGGCGCGTCGAGGTCCACGCCGTCCAGGGCCACGGTGGCGCCGAACCGCTTGCGGATTCCCCGCATCCGGAGGAGCGGCGGCGCCGGAGCCGATATGTTGGAACCAGCCGACATAAATAACGACTTGAAGAAACGAACAGCCCGCGAAACAGGCTAAAAGGAAGTGAGCTGTTTTTGGCAGGCTTGCGCCCGGAACCCGGTAGCTGCCGCGCTACGAGCGGCAGGCGTGGAACGAACGCAAGCTGTTGCCGCTCGAAGCGCGGCAACTACCCGCTATCATCATGTCCTTGTTTCGCGTTGTTTCGGGTGTTTCGCGGGTAAAAAGGCTTGACCGTTCCGTCAGAGCTTCGGCTCCAACAGCTCCCGGATCTCCGGCTGGTCCATGTTGCCGGACGTGGCCAGGACCGCGCCGGTGTCGATCCGCTTGTCCACGGACTCGCCGCGGAGGTGGCTGACGATGGTTTTCACGCCCAGGTACCCCATGCGCATCGGGTTCTGGAGCACCAGGCCGTCCAGGTGCCCGGCGCGCAGGGCCTCCACCAGCTTGGCCGAGCTGTCAAAGCCCACGTAGCGCACTTTTCCGGCCAGGCCGGCGTCCTGCAGCGCCCGCAGCATGCCGAAGGTCGTGGATTCGTTGGGCGCAAAAATGCCCTGCACTCTCAGGCCCCCGGTGGGCGTTTTCAGCGGCGCCAGCAGGTTCTCGCTGGCCTGGTAGGCGGTCTCGGTCGTCGGCCCGCCGTACTGGTTGGCGCTGACGACCTCGATCCCCGGGTGGAATTTGACGGCGTCCAGGAAGCCCTGCTCCCGGCGCGCGGTGCTGGCCGAACCCTCCTGGTAGCGGAGCATGGCGACCTGGCCCGTGCCACCGAGCAGCTCGGCCAGGCGCTGGCCGGCCAGCTTGCCGCCGGCGTAGTTGTCGGTGGCCACGAAACTGACGATCTGGTCGCTCTTGAGGTCGGAATCGAAAATCACCACGGGGATCCCGTTGCGGACCGCGCCGGCCACGGGCGCGCGGAGGGCGGTGTCGTCCAGCGGCGCCAGGACGATGCCCGCCACGCGGCGGCTGATGAAATCCTCGACCACCGAGATCTGGGCCTCGCGGTTATCCTCCTTGAGCGCGCCCTTCCAGAGAATGTCCACGTCCAGCTCGGCGGCCGCCTTGGCCGCGCCCGCATGGACCGATTTCCAGAACTCGTGGGTGGTGCCCTTGGGGATCACGGCGATCGTCAGGCGCGCCGGCCCCGCCGGCGCGGCCTCGCGCCGGTCGCCGCACCCCGCGAGCGCGAGCGCGGCCAGGCCGGCCAAAAAAACGTACCATTCTTTGCGCATCGGACCTCCTTTTCGGCCTGGCCGATTCCTGTGCCGCTGCCGGACGCGGAAAACAACGGCTTGGCCGGATACTATACCGTTTCCCAGCGGGATGTCCAAACAGGATTTGCGGTCAGACCTGATCGGCCAGGGCCGCCTCGGCCCTGAGCAAGTCGTGCAGGGTGATGATCCCGCGGATGGCTCCGCGGTCCTGGTCGATAATCACCAGCAGGTTGGAGGGTGAGTCGATCATCCGGCCGGCGATGTCGCGGATGGTCTGGGTTTCCAGGCAGAGCACCGCCTGCTCGAGCGCCGGCGCCCGCCCCTGGGCGGCCGCCCGTTCCGCTTCCGGCCGCGTCAGGATGCCGACGATCTGCCCGCCTTGTTCCACCGGGAAGCGCTGGAACGGGCAGTCCCTGAGCAGCGGCCCCACCGCCGCCGGCGACAGATCGCGGATGACCACCGGGCGCGGGTTGACGATGGTCGCGGCCGGGAAGTTCTGCCAGCTCTTCAGATCCCGCGGCGGCGCCACCTTGGCGATGCTGTGGCCGTCCTGGGCCAGGATGGCGTCGTAGAAGTTGAGCCGGTTGCAGGCGTAGCCCAGGGCCTGGCTGACCAGCGTCCCCAGCATCAGGGCCGGGACGATCGAGAACTGGTGCGTCATCTCGAACACGATCAGGAGCGCGGTCATCGGCGCCCTCACCGCGGCCCCGAAGCCGGCGCTCATGCCCACGATGGCCAGCACAATGCGGTCGGACGCGGTGAAGGCAAACCAGGGATCCAGCAGTCCGGCCGCCAGGACGCCGGCCATGCCGCCGAAGAACAGCAGCGGGGAAAAGATGCCGCCGCACCCGCCCCAGCCGTAGGCGCCAATCGAGGCGATCAGCTTGGCGGCCAGCAGGATTCCGGCCGTCTGCCACGGGATCCGGTCGTGCAGGGCGTCGGACAGGTCGCCGTAGCCGAGGCTGAAGACCCCGGCCTTGCCGGTGGCCCAGAACACGGCGGCCCCCAAGACCCAGGTGATCAGTCCGCCCGCCAGAGGATGCAGCCAGGGCGGCAGCCGGGTGACGCGCCGGGTCCGCGCCCGGAGACGCAGCGTGCCGCGCTGGAACAGAATGCCCGCCAGGCTCGCCAGCGCCGCCGCCAGCGGCACGGCCGCGTACACCGGCCAGGACAACGCCTCGATCTGCGGGACCAGGAAGGCCGGCTGTTGGCCCACCAGGGCATAGACGCAAAACGCCCCGATCACCGAGGCCAGCAGGACCCCGCCCAGGAACCGGCTGTTCAGGTCGCCGATAATCTCCTCCAGCACGAAAAGAATGGCTGTCAGGGGCGTGTTGAACGCGGCCGCCAGGCCGGCGGCCGAGCCCGCCGCCGCCGCCGCGCGGCGCTTCTGCTTGGGCAGCCCCAGCAGGCTGCCGAGGTTGGATGCCGCCCCGGCGGCGACGTGCACCGAGGGGCCCTCGCGGCCCAGGCTGCTGCCGCCGCCGATCGTCAGGATCCCGGCCACCCATTTGACCCAGACGGCGCGCCAGGGAATGAACCCCATGTCCTTCCAGAACCCCAGCTTGACCTGGGGAATGCCGCTGCCCGCGGCTTCCGGGCAAAAGGACTGCAGCAACCAGCCCGCCGCCAGCGAGGTGCTGACGATCAGGACAAAACTGCCGGCCGCGAACACCCACGGAGACAGGTGCGCCAGTCGGCCGTAGGTGGCGCCGTACAGCAGATTGATGAGCACCTGGAAACCGACCGCCGCCACGCCGCCGGCCAGGCCGAAAAGAACCGTGGTAGCCAGGCGCCGCGTTTTGTCGGGTAAACGCTGAAGGGTTGAAAGGTATGCGCGCACAAAATTGACCGCGCGGCCCAGGTGGTGGCAAAGGGACACTCCCTGGCTGGGGCCGCTCCGGGGCATTGTAGAACAAGGCCGCGAAGTCTGTCACTTCCATTTTCGCAGGGCGGAAAAGGATTTGGCTTGCCGTGCCGTAGCACCCGGAGCTAGGCTGGAAGTCCGTATGAGCGCGAACAAGGCCGCAACCTATATCGTCAGCCTGGCGGGCGGCGAATCCCGGCTGACCCTGCTGGCGGCGCTGCTGAATGACTGGAATCTCGGCTTGCATCTGCCGGCGGACGGTTCTCAAGCCCCGGCCCGGCTGGAGGTTTACTGCGCCTCCCGCGGTGAGGCCGAAGCCCGGCGCCGCTTCCTGCGGTCGCTGCCGCCCGGCTTCCCGGGGGCACGGGTCCGCCGCCCAACCCTTCGGCGGGTGAAGTCCGAGGATTGGGCGGAAGCGTGGAAACGGCACTTCCGGGTGCGGCACGTCTCGCGCCGCATCGTCATCCGCCCCCCCTGGGATGCCTATGCCCCGGCGCCGGGGGAGCGCGTCCTGGTCCTGGAGCCCGGCCTGAGCTTCGGGACCGGCGAGCACGGGACCACCCGGGCCTGCCTGCAATTTCTGGACGAGGTCCAGCGCGCGCGCCCGGACACCTCGGTCCTGGACCTCGGTTGCGGAACCGGGATCCTGGCCATCGCGGCCGCCAAGCTGGGGTGCCCGCGGGTCATGGCGCTGGACAACGATCCGAACGCCGTCCGCACCGCGCGCGCCAACGCCGCCGCCAACGGCGTCGCCGGCCGGATCCAGCTCCGCCGGGCCGACATCCGGACGTGGCGTCCGGCCAGAGCTTACGGCCTCGTGCTGGCCAACCTGCTGTCCGAGATCCTGGTCGAAAACGCGGGGCGGGTGGCTGGCGCCGTGGCGGCCGGGGCCGCCGGCCGCCTGGTGCTTTCCGGCATCCTGGATAGCCAATACGCCGCCGTCAAAAAAGCCTATCGCCGCCACGGCTTTCGCGAGGTCCGCGCCCTGTCCCTCAACGGCTGGACCACCGGCTGTTTCCGGCGGACGCGGGCCCTGGGGACGGGCCGACCCATAGCGCGCCGCTCCTGCGGCTAGACTTTCTGAATCAGGTAATAGATGGACGGGAACTGGCCGCCCAGGGCGAAGCGGAGCTTGCCCGGTTCGGACGTTTCGGGCGCCGGCCCGATCAGCATGCCGTCGGGATTAACCGCCGCCACCTTCAGCCCGGCGACGCGGGTCTCCAGCTCGATCTCGGCCTCGATCACCTCGGCCAGGATGGGACCGCGGCCGCGGTCGTACTGCAGGGTGTGGCTGTCGTTGTATGCGGCACCGGTGTTGTCGGCGCGTCCCACCGCCGTCACCAGGATGTTGTCGGACCGGTCGAGGGGCTCGTCCGTCAGCGAGCTCAAGGCGATCACCGCGAAGTCAGTCTGGCAGCGCACCCGCAGACCCCGGAAGACGATCTCTCCCTGGGCGCCCAGGAACCCGTAGGCCGCCTTGGTCCGCGGCGTGTCAATCACGCCGTAGCGGTCCGCCAGGTTGCGGTAAAGCTCCCCGGTGTCGGACCGCAATTCCCGCGTGTCCGGCGGAACGAGAGGCGCGTCCATCGCCGCCTGGGTGGGCGCCCGTGCCGGGGCGCCGGGGAGGCGCATGGCCACCTTGCCGACCTCGCTCGCGCCCGCCAGGGCGGCGACGTGCTGGAGGCCGAGGCGTCCGGATTGGCCGGCGGGTTTCGAAGGATCCGCGAGCCACAGGCCGGGTAGCGCCACCTCGGTGGCGGCGGCCGATTCCTTCACGTCGCCGCGGCGCAGCATCAGCGCGGCATGGTAGAACAGGCCGAACTTGGCGGGGTCGTTGAAGGTGTCGAACACGCCGCCGCGGTAAGGGATGCCGGCGAGGGCGTCCGAGGCGACCGGCATGGCGATCATATCCGCCGGGGTGCGGCAATCGTAGCGGTAGGTGTGAATCGCGGCGCCCGACCAGCCCTGCAGCCCGGCCACGGCGGCGAGGTAGAGGGGGCTCTCGGCGCGCCACTCGTTGGGCCAGGGGTCGTCCCATTCCGAAACGAAAAAGGGCTTGTCGAGCAGCCGCATGAACGACAAGGGCCGGTACCACGGGTCCAGCGTCCCGAGCATGCTGTCGTTCAGGAAGCGTTTTTCATCGGGTTTCCAGCTCCAGCCGTACCAGTAGGTATGGCTGTCCGTGAAAGCAAACGAAGCGTGCGCGGCCAGCGTGTGCGCGCCGCCCGCCGCCCAGTTCGTGCCGGTGACGGGGATGCGCACGCCCAGCCCGCGCAGGTGCTGGAGCATGTCGGCGTAATAGGCCTGCTGCAGTTCGAGCAGGAAGTCCGCCAACGGCTCGGTGTCGGCGGAGAAGTCCACCGGGCCGGCCGGCGCCGGCCGGCCGTGGGACTGCAGCCACGCCAGGTAACGGTCCTGGAGCCGGGAACGGTAGGGCTCGACCAGGCCGCCGCGCTGGGAAAAGAGCTCGTTCTCGTTGGCGATCTCGGTGAGGGCGATCGCCGGGTCGTCCTTGTAGGCCAGGCCGGTATGGGGGTTGACGTGCGTCCAGAGTTGCGCGCAGAACTCTTTCTGGAGGTCGATCAGGCGGGCGTCGAAGTTGGAATACGGCCGGGCGGCGTCCCCCAGCCGTTCCGCCCCCGCCACGCCGTCGCCGCTGCGAAAGCGCCGATAGGTCAGCAAGTCCAGGTAGATATAAATCCCCTCGCGCTTGAGGCAGTGGACGAGGTAGTCCAGGCGGTCCATGCTTTCCGGATCGAGCCGGCGGGTGTCAGCCAGGCGCGGGCCGCGGGAGAACTGGAAGATGTTCGGCGTGGACCAGTCGCCGTCCAGCTGGTGGAAGCGGACGAGATTGACCCCGAACTGCGCCAGGCGGCGCGCCACGGTTTCGCTGTAGGCGTGGGAGGGAAAATTGGCCGCGCTGTTGAAATTCGTCCCCCAGAAGCGTGCCTCCGTCCCGTCCTCGAAGACCATGCGGCCGGCGCGGCAACCGAGAAAGCCGTGCTTGCCGGCGGGTTTTTCGCCGGCGAACAGCGGCGACAGGTCGAGGGGCGCGTGGTCCCAGGGCAGGGTGAAGGCCAGGGTTCTGCGGGCAGCGTGTTGCCTCATGATCTCTCCTCCTCTCCTGGCCGCGGTCCGGGACTCGCCGGCTCGGAAACCGCGGCAGATTCGGCGGCATGGTGCCAAAAGCCCGCGGCCGTGTAAAGACCGGGTTGCGTTCCGTGGCCCGGAACACCGCCGCGGCCCGGCGCCTTCGGCCGATCTGCGGTGCGCTGCCCGCCCGCCGGCGCGCCGGCGGTCAGGATCAGGGGGGGCTCAAAAAGGCTTGACCCTGACCGGGCGATGCTTACATTGGAAGCTGACGTCCGGTTTATTCGCGTCTCGGGCACGGCCCGGGCGCAGAGGCCGGCAGCTTTGCCGCACTGCGCGGCCCCGGACATGCGGCATCCAGGATGGATGTCCGCCAGCGCATCACGCGGGTGTAGCTCAATGGTAGAGCTCCAGCCTTCCAAGCTGGCTGTGACGGTTCGATTCCGTTCACCCGCTCCCGCCTTGTCATATTCCCCTTTATTATCAAGCCGTTGCGACAGGGCACGCTCTTCAAGCCATTTGGGAAGGGTTCTGTTTTGCTCGTTTTGGCCGATGCCCCAGATTCTCTCGAAATTCACCGGTGCCCGCCGCCCAGTCGCGTGGTTTCCAACTCGTCGCCTGGTCGCACCCCCCTGCGCCCCCTGCCACTCGATGAAGCAATTTGCTTAGAAAATTGCCGCAGACAGGGAAGACGCCGGATACATAGTGATTGTCGGCTACTTCTTCATCCGTGTCTTTTACCGGATTGACCCGGCCTTGGAGAACGTTGAGAAGATTCAGATACGCGTAGGGCTTCAGACCGATCGAACCGCTTATGGGGGTCGTAGGAACGGGGTAACGCAAAGTCCGGATGCGGATTCGGCGCTCGGGGTTGATCCCCCGGCAGAACCATGTGGATCGCGACTCATGGAATCAGGCCCTGCCCGTTGTTAGACCCCCAAGCCTTATTACTCTACCTGCCCCCCCCTGCATAAAGACCTGAAAATAACACGGTATTATTTATGTTGACATTATTCTTATAGTCTACTACATTTTTGCTGTTCACTACGAACAAGAGGCCCGACCATGACAACCGGCGATTATTCGTTGCGCGAAATCAAGCACACCCGCACCAAGATCGCCCTGACGAGCGCCTTCATCGAGCGGTTGCGGAAATCCCGGTTCGAGGATATTTCCATCAAGGACGTGTGCAAAGGCGCCGAGATCTCGGAAGGCACGTTTTTCAATTACTTTCCCGAAAAAACGGACATTGTCACCTACTATATCAGGCTCCTGATGACCAAGATCATCTGGAAGGCGCGCAAAAAAGCCCCCCAGGGCCGCCATATCGCCCTGATCAACGCCTTCTTCGAAGAAATAGCCAATGAATTTTCCAAGATCGACATCTCCTACGAGCTGATTTCCATCATGGTCGCCTTGCACAAAAAACCGGGCAAAACCGTCCTGTCCAAGATCGAAAAAAAGCTCTTCTTCCCCGACCTGTCCGGAATCGGGGATAGCGCCTCGCTTTCGATCGACGAATTCTTCCAGGAATGCATCGCGGACGCGCAGAAAAACGGCGAACTTCCCGGGACCGTCCATATCAACAACGCCCTGGTGTCTTTGCACACGATCATGGTCGGAACGATGCTCGCGATTAAATTCAGAAACATTAAGAACATCAAATATCAATATGCGCGCCAATTGCAGATATTGTGGAAGGAATTGGGAGTCAAGCAACAGAAAGGATAGGCAAATACCGATGCGCCCATACAAACACGGCCTTACGATTGCCCTGGGAGTCTCGCTCGCCGGCCTGATGGTAACCGGGTGTAAAAAAGCGGGCGCCCCCCCACAGCGCCCCGCCCCCGAAGTGGCGGTCTTGACCATAAAACCCGAACGCTTGAAAATCACCGCTGAATTGGCGGGGCGGGTTTCCGCCTTCCTGGTCGCCGAAGTGCGGCCCCAGGTAAACGGCATCATTCAAAAGCGTTTATTCGACGAGGGCGGGGACGTCAAGGCCGGCGACCTTCTTTACCAGATTGACCCGGCCTTCTACGAGGCGGTGTATGCCAGCGCCAAGGCATCGCTGGCCAGGGTCGAAGCCAACCTGCCGTCCATCCGGTCGCGCGCCGAGCGCTACAAGGAACTGGTGGCCATCAAGGCCGTCAGCCGGCAGAATTACGACGATGCCATGGCGGCGCTTAAGCAGGCCGAAGCGGAGCTCGGCATGGCCAAGGCGGCCATGGAAACGGCCCGGATCAACCTGGCCTACACCGGCATTACCGCGCCGATTTCCGGGCGCATCGGCAAATCAGCGGTGACCATCGGGGCGCTGGCCACGGCGCATCAGGCCGTGCCTTTCACGACCATCCAGCAGCTCGACCCGGTCTACGTGGACGCGACCCAGTCCAGCGCCAATCTGCTGCGCTTGAAACGGAATATGGCCAGCGGCGATCTCAAGCGCGAGGGCGAGCAGCTGACAAAAGTGCGCTTGATCCTTGAAGACGGCACGCCGTATCCGTTGGAAGGCGTCATGAAGTTTTCCGATGTCACCGTCGACCCCAGCACCGGCTCATTTATCCTGCGCACCGTTTTCCCGAATCCGGACCATATCCTGTTGCCCGGCATGTATGTGCGCGCCGTGATCGAGGAAGGCATGAATGAGCAGGCCATCCTTGTTCCCCAGCAGGGCGTTGCCCGCGACAGAAAGGGCAACGCAACCGCCCTGGTGGTTGACAAGGACAACAAGGTTGAACAGCGGATGCTCAAGATTGACCGCGCCATCGGCAACCAATGGCTGGTCGACGAAGGTCTGAACGCGGGCGACCGCGTGATCCTGGAAGGGCTGCAAAAAATCAGACCCGGCGCCGTCGTCACGGTGGTGCCTTTCACGGAACAACCAGCGGCCGCGCCGTCAACCCACACCCCCGCGACCGCAGGCGCCGCAACGTAAAGGAATAATTTCATGTCAAAATTTTTCATTGACCGACCCGTTTTCGCCTGGGTCATCGCCATCGCGATGATGCTGGGAGGGGGTCTGGCCATCTATAACCTGCCCATTGCCCAATATCCGCCCATCGCGCCGCCGTCGATCTCGATCCGGGCCTCCTACCCCGGGGCATCGGCAGAGACCGTCGAGGACAGCATCGTCCAGATGATCGAACAGAAGATGACGGGCCTCGACCGGATGCTCTACATGTACTCCACGGCCGACTCGGCGGGCAGCGCGGCGATTGAACTCACGTTCTCACCCGGCACCGACCCCGACCTCGCCTGGTCAAAGGTGCAGAACAAGCTCCAGCTTGCCCTGCCTTCGCTTCCCGAGGTGGTGCAGAGCCGCGGCGTCACCGTCAACAAGTCGACCCGCAACTACCTGATCATCGTCGGCCTCACCTCCGAGGACGGAAGCATGGACATGGCCGACCTCAACGACTACTCCGTCTCGAAGATCGAGTCCGTTCTGGCGCGCGTGCCCGGCGTCGGCGAGGTCCAGATTTTCGGCACCGGGTATTCCATGCGGATCTGGCTTGACCCGGACAAACTCACCAAGTACGGGATGACGTCGGACGACGTCGTCGCGGCGCTGAAGACCTACAATGTCGAGATTTCTGCCGGCCAGCTCGGCGGCGCCCCCGCCGTAGCGGGCCAGAGGCTCAACGCCTCGATCATCGTGCAGTCCCTCCTCAAAACCCCGGAGGAGTTCGCCTCCGTCCCCCTGCGCATGAATACCGATGGGTCGGTCGTGCGCGTGAAGGATGTCGGGCGGACCGAGCTCGGAACCGAATTACCCGATATTCGGATGTATTATAATGGGAAACCGTCCAGCGGCATCGCCATCCGGCAGGAAGCGGGCGCCAACGCGCTCGAAACCGCCGATCGTATCAAGGCCAAGATGAAGGAATTGTCGCAGTATTTTCCGCCCGGCATGAAAGTTGTCTACCCCTATGACACGACGCCGTTCATTAAGGTGGCCATCAACGAGGTCGTCAAAACGCTCATTGAGGCGATATTCCTGGTCTTCCTCGTCATGTACCTGTTCATGGGGAACATGCGGGCGACCCTGATTCCGACCATCGCGGTGCCGGTCGTGATCCTGGGCACCTTCGGCGTCCTCGGCCTGCTCGGCTACACCATCAACATGCTGACGATGTTCGCGATGGTGTTGGCCATCGGCCTGCTGGTGGATGACGCCATCGTGGTGGTTGAAAACGTGGAACGGGTCATGAGCGAAGAGGGACTCCCGGCGTTGGAAGCCACCAGGAAATCGATGGGGGAAATCACGAGCGCCCTGGTCGGCATCGGGCTCGTCCTCGCGGCGGTCTTTGCCCCGATGATCTTCTTCCCGGGCTCCACCGGCGTCATCTACCGGCAGTTCTCCGTCACGCTCATCTCCGCCATGCTCCTCTCGGTTGTGGTGGCCCTGGTCCTTACGCCGGTCCTCTGCGCGTCGCTGCTTAAGCCCGTACAGAAAGGGCACGAGGCCGCGGAGGCCGGCTTCCGGATCTTCCGGCCGTTCTTCCTTTGGTTCGACCGCGGTTTCTATCGCGTGCGTGACTGGTACCAAGCCTATGTGGCGCACATCCTGGGGAAGAAAGCGCGCCATGTCGTCATTTTTCTCCTGATCGTTGGAGGGATGGTGTTCCTGTACCGGCGGATGCCGACCGGGTATCTCCCGGACGAGGACCAGGGGATCATCATGGCCATGCTCCAGTCGCCGGTCGGCTCGACGCTGGAACAGACCGAGGCGGTGTTGAATGAAGTCGTGCGCCACTTCAGGGTCGACCAGAAGGATGCCGTCGAGTCGTGCATGGGCGGCGTGGGCATGGGGTTCGCCGGCCGGGGCCAGAACCAGGGAATGGTTTTTGCCAAGCTGAGGGATTGGGATCTGCGCCGCCGGCCAGGACTCCAGGCCAAGGATGTGGCCAATAAGGCGACGCGAGCGCTGTCGGGCATTCGTGGCGCCCTTATTTACGCCTTCCCGCCGCCCGCCATCCCCGAACTCGGCGCCGCTACCGGTTTCGACCTCATGCTCCAGGACCGCGCCGACCTCGGGCATGAAGAACTCGCCAAGGCGTGCAACACGCTCATGGAAATGGCCGCGGGCGACCCGCGCCTCGCCCGGGTGCGGCCGAACGGAATGGCGGACATCGCGCAGTATAAGGTGGACATCGACTGGGAGAAGGCCGGCGCGCTGGGCGTGCCGGTCAGTTCGATCCAGAGCTACCTCTCCGCGGCATTCGGCAGCGCGTATATCGGCAACTTCGTTCAGGGCGGCCGGGTCAAGCGCGTTTACGCGCAGGCCGACGCGCCTTTCCGCATGCTGCCGGAAGACCTCAACCGCCTTTACGTCCGCAACATGCAGGGCGGCCTCGCCCCGCTCTCGGCCCTCGCCTCCGCGCATTGGATTTACGGCTCGCCGCGGCTTGAGCGCTACAACGCCTTCCCGGCCATGAACATCCAGGGAGAGGCGGCGCCCGGATACAGCACCGGCGAGGCGATGCTGGCGATGGAGGAACTCATCGCCAAGCTTCCCGCTGGCATTGGCTCCGAGTGGACCGGCATTTCCTACCAGCAGCGCATGTCCGAGTCCAAGACCGGGCTCCTCTATGCATTCTCGGTTCTCGTGATCTTCCTGGTCCTCGCGGCGCTCTACGAGAGCTGGTCGGTGCCCGTTTCCATCCTCGTCATCCTGCCGCTCGGCGTATTCGGCGGCGTCGTGGCTTCCTCCTGGCGCGGCATGGCCAACGATGTCTACTTCCAGATCGGCCTTCTCACCGTGCTTGGCCTGACGACGAAGAATGCCATCCTGATTGTCCAGTTCGCCAAAATGCATATGGAGGAAGGCATGGGGTTGATCGAGGCAACGCTTGCGGCGGCCAAGCTGAGGCTCCGTCCGATCGTGATGACCTCCCTGGCATTCGGTTTCGGCGTCCTGCCGCTGGCGCTCACCACGGGGGCCGGCGCGGGTGCGCAAAACGCCATCGGAACCAGCGTCATCGGCGGCATGCTGGCGGCCACCTTCATCGCGATTTTCTATATCCCGCTGTTTTTTGTCATCGTGGTCCGGCTGTTCAAACGCAAACCAAAACCCGAACAGCTTCCCGCGGCCACCCCTTCCACGGAGGCGCCTTAACATGACGCGAACACTCTTATCCCTGGTCATCGCGATCCTCGGTTTGGCGGGCTGCTCAACAACGCTGATGCCCGATTATAACCGTCCGGCGGCGCCGACGCCCGCAGCCTGGCCAAGCGGCCCGGCCTACAAGGCCGCCGGCGGAACGACCAACCTGGCCGCCGAGATTCCCTGGCGCGAATTTTATACCGACCCCCGGCTGCAACAGGTGATCGCGCTGGCGCTGACCAACAACCGCAGTTTGCGGACGGCGGCATTGACCGTCGAAAAAACGCGTTCCGCCTATCGCATAAGCCGCGCCGAGCTCCTGCCGACGGTCACGGCCGTCGGGTACGGCACCCGGCAGGAAGTGTTCGCCAATGTCGCGGCGTTCGACCAGAAGGTGGATCTCGAGTATTACGGCGTCGATCTCGGATTCAGCTCCTATGAACTGGACTTTTTCGGGCGGATCCGCAGTCTCAAGGCGCGCGCCCTGGAGCAGTACCTGGCCACGGAGCAGGCCGGGCGCAGCATGCAGATATCCCTGGTAGCCGAGATTGCCGGCGCCTACCTGAATCTGGCCGCCGACCGCGAACGGCTGCGCCTGGCACAGGATACCCTGGAAAGCCAGTCGTCAACTTTTGAATTGATCCGGCGGCGCTTCGAACTTGGCGATGCGTCCGAGTTGGAACTGCACCAGGCTCAGACCCGGGTGGATGCGGCGCGGGTGGACATCGCCAAGTACACCGGCCTGCTGGCCATGGATAGGAACGCCCTTGACCTTCTGGCCGGTTCGCCTGTGCCGGAAGACTGGCTGCCCAACGAGTTGAGCGCGCTGGCTGCGATCAGGGACATCAGCGCCGGCTTGCCGTCCGAGGTTCTCCAGCGCCGCCCCGATATTCTGCAGGCCGAGAACCAGCTTAAGGCCGCCAATGCCAACATCGGCGCAGCGCGGGCGGCGTTTTTCCCGTCCATCAAGCTAAGCACCAGCTATGGCACCATGGACGACCAGCTGGGCGGTCTATTCAAGGGGGGATCGTGGGTCTGGAACGTGGCCCCGCAAATCACCTTGCCGATTTTCGACACCGGTCGCAACCGGGCCAACCTGGACGCGGCCAAAGCCGACCGCGATATCTGTGTGGCGCAATATGAACAAGCCATTCAGACGGCTTTTAAGGAGGTGGCCGACGCCCTGGCCCAGCGGGGGGCCTTGCTTGACCAGCTGGAAGCGCAGGAATCGCTTACCGAGGCCAGCGCCGCGAGCTATCGGCTCTCCGATGAGCGCTACCGCAAAGGGATTGACGGCTACCTGACCGTCCTGGACTCGCAGCGTTCGCTCTATGGCGCCCAACAGGGGTTGATCGCCATCCGCCTCGCCCAGCTTGCCAACCTGGTAACGCTCTACAAGGTCCTGGGCGGGGGATAGCCTCAAAGACGCAACGTTCACAAAGGCGCTTCGGGATTTCGATCGCAAGCATTCTCTTTGTGGCCTCTGTGTCTCCGTGTGATCATATTTCTTTGTCTTATCCGAACGTCCGATGGACTTCGTCCTGCCCACAGCCGTCTTAACACGGCCATATTGCGTAGCACTGTAAGTCTTATTTTGGAACGGCGCATCTGGGAAAGCACAAGTTTTTTATACTCCAAAGCCGACGGGGAATACCGTGTTTGATGAAATGAAAAGGCGCCCTTCGGGAACACCAGCGTCATCCCCTGTCTGGTCCTCTATGATGAAGGCCATCTTGTAGAGAGTGCCACCGGCAAGGGTTCAGAATGTGTCGAACCCCTCAAGCAGAAGGCTAGAGAGGCATCCGTAATGATTCTCTCGAACGTCAGCGCGCACCCTCCGACGGCCCCGTCTGCGGGGCCGGAGGTAGCGGCGCCGCGCCTTGTTGGGGCCGCTTCTCCAGTACCGCTATGGCGTTGCTGGCGGCCTCGCCGACCGTAATCAGTTTGCCGAACCGG